>NZ_LUFH02000061.1 GCF_001586785.1 Sphaerospermopsis aphanizomenoides BCCUSP55 | reverse complement strand
AATTAACTAATGCTTCTACTGAATTTGTGAAGGCGGTTAAAGAGGATGGTAAGCCAGAGAATAAAGCTACTCCTATTCCTGAACCTGACCAAGTAAAAGCCAAGGCTGCGGAGGAGAAAGAAGCATCCAAAGGCAAAGATTTAGAACCCGTAGACCTGGAGCCTGATGAATAATGCCTTTACCACAAAATTTCACAGAATGGGAACACCTGCAAGATACTATTAGGCTTTATCACAATAAGCAGGTAGCACAATATTACAAGAATCAGGCTGTTGATTCTATAGCTACTAAAAAAGAAGCTTTACGTCATGCTTGCACAATTAAAGATTCTGATACCGCCACCATGACATTGATCAGGTTGTGGTTGTTTGAAGTTACTGCGGGTCATGCTCAAAGTTTGCAAACTCCTATTTATGGAATTCCAGTAAACGAACACCAAAGGGGAGTAACTTTTAAGCCGCAAGTAAAACTTTATTTTAGAGAAAAAATTGCTTACGACGAAACAGTAAGATTAAGTCCAGCGACAGGGGAAATAACTTTTAGATTGATGGATGAGGAAGCGAGTACCTTCTCTAGAGCAAAAGCCGAAATTTTAGCAACAGCCATCAAACGTGAATTTGCAACATCTAGTCTTTTTGTTTGGAATAAAGGCAAGTTTTACTATTATTATCGAGACATTGAAAAAGGGTACGATTTACGGCTGCTGGTGCCGACTAAGGCAGAAGGTGAACGAATTACTAAGGCTGTTTTAAGTATTCGTGGTCATGCTTTTAGTGATGACTACGTAGACTATACAGAGAATACCAGGTCATATCCAATGAATCCAGGAACTCATGTTGTTTACGGAAAGACGGTCAAGAAACCCGTTAAGCGTCCGACTGTTGATGTCAAGTTTAGGTATGCTCAAGTGCTTTTGCATGGACGAGAAAAGGTCATTAACCTAGTAGCTGTAACTGATTGTGGATTGAGAGAGGTGATTGAGCGGATTTTTTTGGCATGATATTTTTTTGTGGATCAGTATACTAGCCGACGCAACTTTTCTTACCTGAAACCCATGCTATACAAGGATTACAGACGTTAGATGAGAATTCTCCTTAGTATGGTCAAGAGATTTAACAATTTAAAGGCAGCTTTAAAGTCTTTGAGAAGCCCAACAGCTACACCTGATTCTGTTGCTCCTAGTCCTCCTGAAGGTTCAATCCTGGCCAATTTTAAAGACGTATACACCAAGGCTAAGGTTGTTACCTATACTCGTGCCGCTGATTCTAAGCCTGGAAGCTTAAAGGTAGCAAGTCTTGTACCGTTTGGTGCTGAATCGACATCTACGGACAGATACTTTGTGGATATAAGCGATAGGGCGCTGGACAAATACACAATCACTAAGATGAGTGATACCGTATTGGGTATCGACACCACTGTTACTAGTTCTGATGCAGGCAATTTGGTTACTGGTTTCACGCCAGCAAAAGCTGTTATCACTGTCGTCGGAACGGGAACAACTGAGACACCATCTAAAATCACTGGGCTTAAGTACAAAAACAAGGGTAATAAATCTTACACTTACCCGATGGGTCAGACTACAGACGAGAAAGTGATGAGCAAGCGACAGGCTAAAGTCTTGGCTGCGGCTGCGACCGCAGACAATCTGGGTGTAAGTTTCAAGCCGGAGATTTTCAAGTGAGCATAGGAGCAAATATTCTTGAGCTTGTTATTATTCCAGGGCTGGATATTTGCTCCGCAGCTGCACTTGATTTAGTGGAGCGGTTGGAAGCAGCAAATTTGGCGCAGCAAAGACTTCTTGAAGGTTTTATCAGTCTTGAGGACTACTTTGACATTCTTGAACTTTGTGGGGTGGACATGGATCAGTATTTGGGAGTCGTTGAACAGAATGTCTTTGACTGCGGATTTGTATAATTCGTCCAACTGGCGCTTGGCCTACCAGACAACAGTTACTGCCGAAAGGGTAAGTGAGCAAGGTGGGTATTTGCCGTTACCTACTATTGGGTTAGACATCCTCTTAGATTCTCGGCTTCTTGTGGCTAAAACAACTTGCAATATTCCTCAGAACAAACGATGGAGATGGGCTGGAAATTTCCGAGTTTTTGGAGAATTGCCTATTTTGGGAGTTCCGAGGGTTGAGGTTGGGTCATACCCCTTGTATTTGAATCAATCAAAGTTAATTGATGTTCCATCTGTTGTCACTAGCTATAGCTTTTCCTTGGCTGACGCTTGGTGGCTAACTAATTTGCAGCTTATTCTTTACGAGTTTAGCGGTGAAGTCGGGGATACCTTGGATGTTGACCTTGACAGAATCGAAACCAAGATTGACGAAATTCTCGCTCAGATTTAACGCTTTCAACTTTTCCAGAAATTATGAACAATGAGCGAATAGCGATATTAATCACCCTGACTTGCATTGCTGCACAATCAGGGCTTTACCTCCTTACGGGTGGTTTTGCAGCCGGGACTAAACTTCACCAGATAGAGTCTGAGGTGAAGTTAATCAGGCAGGAAGTTGTGGCAGCTAACAAAATTCAAGATTTTAGATTGGACAGGTTAGAAGCTGCTGCTGTTAAATAGTGCGATCGCTCTAATTTCGGGTTGGGGATTCTTGGTAACAATTTTTGTGGAACTGCTGTAAAATTGCACCCAACGATTGTTTTGACGAGCGTAGACTATGTAAACTACATTTGCATCTTTAGTAAATGGTTTTTCTCGGATGTCTAAATCAACAACAAAGGCTCTTTGATTGGAATTAACTAATCTTCCTACTTTAAACACACAATCCCAATCTTTGCTCCTGAATTTTTTTGAGGAGTAAAGATTGTTTACTTGCCGATATTCCCTTCTGCGGTCATCATCATCATCATCCCGTCTACGATAGTTATCGCGGTCATCATCATCTTCACGACGGCGATAGTTATCGCGGTCATACTCGATTTTGGTACTTCTGTAACTGACTTTAGTTATCTGAGTGACACTAGTAATTTGGGTAATGGAACTATATTTCCAAACATCTTCAAATACTATTCTTTCATCACGGCTACTGTTAGAATCGTAGCGAATTTCTGTGACAAATCTTATATCTGACTGCGACAAGTTAAGATTATTGATTCGCAGTTTGTCATATTCTATTACTTCTGGTTGTAAGAAGAATTTTCCTGATTGCTTTTCAATCAGTCTTGCTCCTGTACTCGTGTAAAATAGTACCCATTGATTGTTTTGACGAGCATAGACTTTGTAGACGACGTTTGCGTATTTAGTGACGGGTTTTTTGAGGATATCTAGCTGTACAACCAAGGCTTTGCGGTTGGAATTTAACCTTCCTACTTTGAAGAAGCAATCCCAATCTCTGACTCGATAGAATTTTGATGAACGATGATATTCTACCTTGCGGTATTCGTCTCTGTGATAGTTATCATCATCATCATCATCATCATCACCTCTGCGATAGTTATTTTTACGATCATCATCGTCATCATCGTCATCATCGTCATCTTTATCTTTCCCAGCCAGGAGAAAATTTGATTCCTTTCCATCCAATTTATTTGTCAATAAGTTGGTTTCTAGCTGTTTTTTCTCATTTGCTATTTCTGTGCTTAAAGAGAAAACTTCATAGGGAACAGACATCACCGCTACAACGGAGAGGCTTGTAAATGTTAACACATCTTTGCAGAAGGACGTGAAGGAAGATTGTTGAGACATTGAAATCCTTGAGTCAAATAGGTTACTTGAGTTTGATTTCCTATATGACTTTATGCATAGCTACAAGTTCCCAAGTCAGTGTATTTTTAGATACTTATTAGCACTTGTAAATATACAAGGGTTTATTTGATATAGCAGAAAGCAAGAGGCAAGAGTGAAACTTGATGTTAGGATTTACACTATATGTGGCTGAAACCCTTATTATTACGTAGCAGTAATTCATGAATTACCGCTACTTTCGTTCTGTTTTGCGTCAGTCCTGAATGTAAAGATGTGGGTAATGGATAGGGGGTTGGGAGGATCTATTATTTCTCCTGTTTGTAACTATCAACCGCAGCACGCAAATTACCCTGATGTGCAGTTAAAAGTTGTTCACCAGTGGTTTTATCTAAATCTGTCCAGTGCATTAACAAAGCCAGTTTCACCCATTTACCGCTGCGTTCTAATAAAAAACCGGCTGCTTCCCGACTTAAACCAGTCAAGTCTTGTAAAATTCTCAAAGCGCGATCGCGTAATTTTTGATTTGTAACCGCTACATCCACCATTCTGTTACCATAAACTTTCCCTAACTTCACCATCACGCTGGTAGAAAGGATATTTAAAGCCAGTTTAGTAGCGGTACCAGCTTTCAAGCGAGTTGAACCGGCTAATATTTCCGGACCAGTTAACAAGCGAATATCAATATCAGCATCAAAATCTACTTGTTCAGCCGGAACACAGGCGATAAAAACCGTTAAAGCTCCCCTTTGACGAGCAGCTTTTAAAGCACCGTGAACATAAGGAGTAGTTCCCCCAGCGGTGATACCGACGACTACATCCAGTTGGGTGATTTTATGTTGGGCGATCGCATTTTCTCCATCTTCCGCTAGGTCTTCTAAACCCTCAGAACTACGCAATAGCGCCCCTGCACCACCAGCAATAATCCCCTGTACCAACTCTGGAGGTGTGCAGAAAGTTGGAGGACACTCAGCCGCGTCCAAAACCCCTAATCTGCCACTTGTTCCCGCACCGATGTAAAATAAACGTCCGCCTTGATGTAAACGTTCCGCAGTGCGTTCAATGGCTGCTGCTAACTCAACTTTAGCCCCAGCCACCGCAGCTACGGTTTTTTGGTCTTCATTATTAAATAATTCTACTAATTCCAGAGAATTAAGTTGGTCTAAATTTAGACTATTAGGATTTACCTGTTCTGTCAAAAGATGTCCGCGTTCTTGCAAGTTTGTCATTTTTTGTTATTTGTCAGTTATCACTGTTTACTGTTGACTACTCTTTATTTTCCAATCTCAGGGATTTTAATTCCATTCTCAGTTTGTGGTAGATAGATATATCCACAGGTGACATAATCTGAGAAAACTTAGACCAAATTACAAGCTGATGGTTTTTATCCATATCTCTAATTAGTTGTTCAACATAACGCAAAGAAAAACTAGCAATACAAGTTCCACGAGAGGCAATAGCCAAAAAGCGATTTTTCATCCAATCTAATTCAGTGTTTATATCTTGGTACATTTCCATTGTTGATGGTAATGACAAGTGACCATTCACATAATCTACCAGCCACCAAGCACCAACTTCTGAAGTTAAAGGAGTATAAAAACCATTATTATAGCCAACAAAACCCATTTGGGGAATTTCTGGGTGAATCAAATAGCGATACAACTGAAAATTCCCTTCCGCATTGATCAAGATTTGCCGATATTCTTCTGACAGAAAAGGTACTTCTTGATTAAATCCTGTCCCCAAAACAACTACATCAGCTAATATTTTTTCACCAGTTGCTAATTCTACACCACCAGGAATAAACCGGGATATACTTGTTTTGATAGGGTTGATTTTTCCTGCACGTATATATTTAAAAAAATTTGGAGTTGCTACAGTCACGCTACATTCAAGATCATCTATGTGATATTCTGGCACCATGCCGCAACTATCAAGACCCAATTGTAAGCGTAATACCATTTCCACATTCCGCCAGAACATCCAAACCAAAGGTTTACCTATACTGTGTAATAATGTTTCTAATTTTCCCATTTTCCGGTAGGGAAACCAAGCTTCTGAGAAACGAGTTAATAAAACATATTTCAAGTTGACTAAACCTAGAAAAAATCTTGGTACTTTCCACTTGGCTCTACGAAATAACAAAGTACATTCTTGGGCATTCTTAGCTGCTACGGTGGCAATATCACAGGCAGATTTACTAACACCTACAACCACAACCCGTTTATCTTTAATAGTCGAAATATCGTTAAATTCTGTAGAATGTAAAACCAAACCTCCCGACGAAATGAATTCTTCCTTACCTGGTAAATCAGGAATATTTGGATTACTAAAAGTACCATTACAAACTACGATAAAATCAAACTCATAGCTTTCTTCTGTGATTTGTAATCCATCATCCTTTCTATTGATGGTGACTAACCATGTTTGTTTTTCTAACTCTTTTCTGACAAGATTTATAACTTCAGTATTAAATTGTATTTTATCAAAAACACCAAAATCCTTGGCGTAAGATCCCAAATAATTCCTAATTTGTGCGGCTGAAGGCCAATCTGGATAAAACACAGGCATGGGGTAGTCAGAAAAACAGTAGTTATCACTGGTATTTTGACTAGTTAATTCTGGATAAGTTCGTGATTTTTCCCAAACACCACCCAAACCAGCTTTCTTCTCGAAAACTGTCACATGATGACCTTCTTCTAGAAAAGTTTTAGCTGTCACTAAACCACTGATACCAGCACCAATTACGCAAATTTGTTTGACTTCCATAAAGGTTAAGGATAGAGGGTGATGTTAAACTAAAATACCTGTTTTCATGGGAGCATCCCAATGCAATCAAAAATAAACGCAGCAATACTAAAAACTCTCTTCAACCCTGTTAACTTTGTGTCCTACCCTGCGGGAAGCCGCTCCGCGCCTATGCGTTCTTTGCGGTTGATTTATATCAAGGCTGGGAGCAATTGCCTTTCTTTCCAAAAAATCAACTTACACATTTGGGATGCTCCTGTTTTCATCGGTTATGGTTTCCATAGTTGATCACAACTACTGAAGATTTACTGTATAAATAAATCTGATGACCAATGACCGATGACTGGTGACTAATAGTTAATGATTAACTACAACAACCCTTCTAGTTTGCGACGGATACTATCTAGTTCAGAATCAGGAATTTCCTGTACAGTATCGCTGGCTGAAGCAGAACGGAAGGAATGATCATGATCTTCTGTGTCAGAGTCTGGTTGCCAATCAGTTTCTTCTACATTCACTTCTGGGGGAATAATTAAATCACTGTTTTCTGGCACAATTTCCCAATCAAACCCCGCACTGGCACAGAATTCCTTAATGTCCTCAGCATCCATTCCCTCAACTGTCGGTGTGGGGAAATCCTGAGCTTCTAAAAGCACAGCAAAGCGTGTAGCATCATCTTCCGACTCAAACATCATAATTTTATTGCGATCGCCCACCCGAATCGAGTGAATCCCTTCATTATCAGTGCCAGCATTGAAAATTAATACAAAAACACGCATCATCCAACCTTTGAGTTAATATTCATATCATTTATCTTTAATCAAGTGTAAGGATTCAGGCAACAGGGGAAAATAACCAATCACAACTGAAAACGGTATCCTAGAAGTGGCATTGTTGAATATTGTGCTATTAGTTGTAACAGTTTGCCAAATCAATCCGACAGTTGGAAACTAAAAACCAATGTCTAACTCTTCTAATCAAGATTCCTATACCCCAACCAAGAGCCGTAAAAGTCTATGGTTGATGATATTGAGTCGGGGTGGCATTGCTCTGGGTGCATTTTTACTACTTTTAGTTATTGCTGGTGTTTGGCGGTTACGGGAATTTATCCAAACAGAGTTAGCACCATTGGCTCAAAGAAACCTGACTAATACCCTCAACCGTCCCATCCAACTGGGAAAAGTCAAAGAATTTTCGCTGACAGGAGTCAGGTTTGCCGCTTCTGCCATACCCCCTACATCCACAGACCCAGACAAGGTAACTATAGAAGCAGTAGATGTGGGTTTTGATCCTTGGCAGTTGGTTATTACCCGCCAATTAAAATTAGATGTGACTTTAATCAATCCAGATATTTATATTGAACAGGATAACGAACAACGCTGGATTACTACCAAGATAGCCCCAGCAGGTAAACCAGGATTAATTAAAACAGATTTAGATAAACTCCGGTTTCGCAATGCCAAGTTGATATTAGTAGGAAATCAGAGAATCGGCGAAGCAGAAGATCAAGGGAGTAAAGGTGATAATTCTTCTCCTACACCTGCTTCTTTTCGCCAAGTTCCTGTAGTATTTTCGGGATTATATGGAACGGCAAGACTGATAGAAAATAACCGCTTGATTAGGTTTGATGTGGCCGGACAACCTGAAAATGGTGGTAATATTTTTCTGCAAGGAGATGTCCGCGCCCAAGCAACTTTAGAAGGTAAATTAAAGCTGAGAGCGCAAGATTTATTAGCCGCAGATATTACTCGTTTGATTAAATTGCCACTGAATTTACAAGCTGGTCGTGTCAATGGCGATTTACAAATTCAGTTAATACCAGATCAACCTACTTTGTTATATGGCAGTGCGAGTTTGCAAAAGGTAACATTGCAAATTCCCAAAGTCACTCAACCATTTAGCAACAGTCAGGGCAATATTAAGTTTCAAGGTTTGAAAATAGAACTGGATAATGTAGTTAGTAACTATGGCAAAATTCCCTTAGCTGTTACAGGTTTAATTGATAGAGAAAATGGCTTTAAATTAGCAGGGCGGGTCAATGCAGTTAGTGTATCTCAGGCTTTAGACACTCTGAAAGTACAGTCACCTTTTCCTGTGACTGGGGTAGTCAAAGCTGATTTGCAGGTATTAGGAAATATTGAAGAACCTGTACTTGCTGGTACGGTCGCTAATATCAAAACTGCTCAAATTGATAAAGTTGATTTTCAAAAGGTTAGTGGCAAATTTGAACTTTCCAGCCGGGATTCTTTAATTACTCTCAAGGATATTCAAGGACAAACCACTGTCGGAGGTGATGTGACAGGAGGGGGAACTATTAAACTTGGTAAGTCCCCAGAAATTAATGTGAATTTAACAGCAAACAATGTTCCTGGAGATGCGATCGCTCAAATTTATAATGTTAAACAACCTACTGTTTCCATTGGTAATATCTCCGCTACAGCCAATATCAATGGTGCTGCTGGTAATATTCAAACTTTAGTAAAATGGCAAGCTCCACAAGCCACTTACGCTGCTAGTGGTGAAACCATTATTAACCCAGACCGCACTGTTGACTTCCGTGATGTCGCTGTCAATATTGCTGGTAACGTGGTGCGGGGTTATGGCAAGTATAATAGTCAAAGTTGGCAAGCTGTGGCTGAAGCTTCTGGTGTGAAGTTAACACCATTTATTAAAGAGCAACAATTAGAAAATATTGATTTAAGAGCAGCAGCATTTAACGGTCGTTTACTGCTATCGGGAACTTCAGGGCCATTTAAAGTTACTAGTATTCGTTCAGAAGGCGCAGGTTTTAACATTGGTGGCGGCAGAATTGCGATTTCTCGTCTTCAGTTAGAAGACAAAAACTTTGTTGCTGACTTGATAGCCAATGATGTACGTTTAGGGCAGATATTGAAACAATCTCCCCCTATTTTAAATAATCCCATTGCAGGTAAATTCACCGTTGCTGGTAATACGGAAAATTTCAGCACCAAGACTATGGGTGCTATTGGTGAAGGAAGTTTAACAGTTGATAATGGCACAATTACAGCTAAAAATATTCAAGTTAGTAACGGTCGCTATAAGGCACAAGTGCAAGCTAAAAATGTACCTTTGCAAAAATTAGCAACTGTTCCACCCCAATTACAAGGTATTGTAGCTGGAGATTTCAATGTTGCTGGTATTGTTGATTCGTTTAAACCAGAAACTATTCAAGCCACCGGTCAAGGACGTTTAAATTTAGCAGGAGGAACAGTTACAGCTAGTAATATTCAAGTTGCCAATGGTCGTTACCAAGCTGTAGTTAATGGTTCAGGTGTGCAGTTAAATCGTTTAAATCAACAGTTGCAAGGTCAATTTGCAGGTCAGTTACAAGTTGCAGGTCTTTTAGGTTCTGCCAAATTAGCTGATGTACGTGCTGCTGGTCAGGTACAGTTTAGTAGAGGTCTTGGGGCAATTAATTCACCTCTGAATGCAGTGTTTTCTTGGAATGGTCAACAACTGACAATTCCCCAAGCCAGAACTGCAAATTTAAACGCCAGCGGTTATATTGTCGCTAATGCACAACAACCAGGCATACCGGAAATTACACAGTTAAATTTGAATTTACAGGCACAGAATTATGATTTAAAACAATTACCATTTAAGCTACCTAATGCGGTAGATGTAGCAGGAAAAGTTGATTTTCAAGGACAAATCACAGGGAAACCAACTGCACCCAATGTTGTGGGAATGTTAGGGTTAAGAAATTTGCGAGTTCAGGAATTTGCCTTTGAGCCATCATTAACTGGTAATATCAATTTTGTTCAGGGTCGGGGTTTAAATTTGGATGTTGCTGGTAAACGTGACAGAATAGCAGCTAATTTTAATGCTAATAATGCTAATAATCAAGGCAATTCCTTTTTAGTACAATGGCAGCAAGCCTCAGCTACAGGTCAAGCAACAGGCGATAATTGGGCAGTTAAAGTCAATAATTTCCCCCTAGAAGTTTTAAATTTAACTTTACCTAATAACACTTTTTTGGGTAAAGGTGCATTAGCTGGTTTGTTAACCGGAGATTTACAAATTAATCAAAAAACATTGGCAACGAAGGGAAATATTGCAATCGCTCAACCGAAACTGGCTAGAATTAGGGGCGATCGCTTTATTACTCAATTTAGCTACAACAATAATACAGCCACCCTCACCAATAGCGAATTTACCAGAAAGCAAAGCCGCTACCTCTTTGATGCTACTGTTAAACAAACTACTAAAGGTCCACAACTACAAGCCAAAATTAACATTGACCAAGGCAATGTTCGAGACTTACTCACTGTTGCACAAGTCTTTGAACTCCAAGACCTACAACGAGGTTTAGCAGCACCAACCTACGGGACATCTGCTGATTTAACAACCAACTCCCAAGGTTTACCCGATCAATCATTATTCAATCAAATTCAGCGTTTATCAGAAATTGATGCACTCTTAGCAGTACAAGAACAGCAACGTCTAGACTCCAAACCTATACCAAATTTAACAGACTTAAAAGGCATATTCAACGGGGAAATTGCCATCAATACCGCTACCGGACTAGCATTACAATTTAACCTCCAAGGACAAGATTTTACCTGGGGTAGAGAAACAGAACCAAGCCGTTTTTATCGTGCGGAAAAGGTCATCGCTGAAGGTAGTTTTGAAAAAGGTGTTTTGCGTTTACAACCTTTACGTATCGAAGGGAAAGAAAGACTTGTAGCTTTTACTGGTAATATTGGTGGTAAAGAACAATCAGGAAAATTAACAGTCAACCGCTTCCCCATCCAACTATTAAATAACTTCGTTAAACTACCAGTGGGAATTAGTGGCAATCTTAACGTTGATGCGGCACTCGCTGGTAGTATAGCCAACCCTCAAGCCAGAGGACAATTAGACATTACCGAAGGCACACTCAATCAGAAAAAAATAGAATCAGCTACCGCCAGTTTCAGTTATACAAATGGACGCTTGAATTTTGGCAGTCAGGTTTTAGCCACAGGTCCTGAACCTGTGAATATTACTGGCAACATTCCCTATAAATTACCTTTTGCATCTGTACAACCAGATAACAACCAAATTAGTCTAGATGTCAAAGTCAAAGATGAAGGTTTAGCATTATTAAACTTGTTCACTAATCAAATAGCCTTTGAAAGTGGAGAAGGAGAAATAGATTTAACTGTCAGGGGAACAAGACAACAACCATTAGTTAAAGGCATCGCCTCTCTTAATAATGCTACCTTTGAAGCCCAAGCCTTACCTGGTAAACTGACAAATGTTTCTGGCAAGGCTGAATTTGATTTTGACAAAGTATTAGTAGAAAATCTCCAAGGTCAATATAGCAATGGTAAAGTAGAAGCCGCAGGAGAAATCCCCATTTTCAATAGTCAAATAAACATAGAAAATCCACTTGCAGTTAACCTCGATCAATTAGTATTAAATCTCAAGTCCTTATATCAAGGTGGTGCTAGTGGAAATTTACAAATTACTGGTTCAGTATTGCAACCAGCTATTGGCGGTCAGATAGAATTATTTAATGGACAAGTTTTATTAACAGAATCGACGAGTAACTCTACTGCATCTCGTAGCAGTTCTGCTTCATCCTTACTCACAGCCAACAAACAAAATAAAATTAATGATGTCAACAATGGCATTACAAAGTTAAATAACTTGGAAATCAAGTTAGGAAAAAATGTGCAAATTGCCCGTCCACCTGTTTTTAATTTCCTCGCATCTGGCAGTTTAAATGTTACTGGTTCTTTAACTGATCCCATTCCTGAAGGAACTATCAAATTAACAAAAGGTGGTGTAAATTTATTTACTACACAATTTAACCTAGCTCGTAATTATAAACATACTGCGACCTTTAGAACTTCTCAACCTCGTGACCCTGAGTTAGATATTAAACTTTTTGCTAAGGTATTAGATGGTATCCAAACGAGCGAACTTAGCAGACAAGTTTCTACAGGGTTATCAGCCTTAGAAACTGTGCGCGTCGAAGCCACCGTCAAAGGACCAGCTAGTAAACTTAATGATAATTTAGAATTGAAAAGCAGTCCTACACGCTCACAAACAGAAATTGTTACTTTGCTAGGTGGTGGGTTTGTCGATACCCAAGGCCGTGCTGACAGTACGTTAGGTTTAATTAATATTGCTGGTTCGGCTGTTTTCAATAATTTTCAATCTGCATTTAACCAAATTGGTGATGCTTTTGGTTTAAGTGAACTGCGGATATTTCCTACTATTCTTTCTGACAGACCAGAAGCAGGTAAAAGCAGTTCAACTTTAGAATTAGCATTAGAAGCTGGAGTTGATATTTCTAGCAGATTCTCTATTTCTAGTATCAAAATCTTGACAGCTAGTGACCCCTTTCAATGGGGTATTAATTACCGGATCAACGACGAGTTTCGTGTCCGTGCTTCTACAAATTTAACTGATGATAGTCGTGCAGTGATTGAGTTTGAAAGAAGGTTTTAATCAGGAATAGGGAATAGGGAATATTTATTCTGACTCCTGACTCCTGACTCCTGAATTCTTACGTTTTATTTCTTTTCAGCACAACCTTCTAAAACCCTATTTCCTAACATCAAAATAGCCGAATAGGGGTATTTTGTATCTGACATCCCATCACTACAATTGCTCACTTTTCTCAGGATTAATGTATTGTTTTCCCGACCTCGAAAGCGGTAAACTCTAACTAAATCACTTGGCCTTCCCTCGGCTTGTAATGGTGCTTTATAGGGAAAAGTTTGTGGTTTATTTCCTGGTGAATTGTAAATAATTCCCTTTCTACCAACAGTCACACTCCAAAAGGGTTCTGTCCCTCTAGCAGTGAATTCTTCAATTTTAGATGATTGGGCAATACTCTGATCCAATACTAATAAATTTGCACTAATTCCCAATATAGTAATGGCAAAAGTTAATAATTTCATGATCAGCAATTCATCTTACAAGGTAGGTTTGTTTCAACAATCAAATAGGATTTCTATATTATAACTTTAAAAAGCCATTCAGGTGTTGTCTTAAAAGTTGCTGAATGTGGATTTAGGCATTTTATTGATAGCTTCCGTCGCATAGCCATTTCTTACTAACCCCTCTTCACAAGGGGGGAACTGGAATTAAATTCCCCCTTGTTAAGCGAAATTTAGGATGATTTAAAAGTTTTTGATACATCAATAAGGAATTTTAAAACATCCTCTTAGTAAACCAAATGGCCAGTACCACGTAACTGTCGTAAAGAATTGATGCAATAGGGACAATCGCATTTAAATATCCTAATTGCAGTTTCGCTTTCTTCTTCTGTAAAATCAAGTTCTGTAACTGTGTGATCCGATGGCTTTGATGAGACTACCATTGATTTGGGTACAGGAGTGGCTTTTGCATCTCTTTCGGAATCTCGAATACATACAAAATCCTTGAGACCATGAGGATTAGTAATACAGGTACGACCATCATCAGTGTGGATTAATTTCTGGGTAAGATCAACACTAGCATGGGCAGGATTGATGATCGTCAGGGTAGACATCAAGGATGTAAAAATGGAAGAACTGGCAAACAAATTCAGTATGAGCTTTTTGTTCATAAATTTATGAAAAGGAGATACCTGACCGTCTAGGTTATTCGATTCACCATCAAAAATCAAGTGAATTGTGGAACTAAATTTAATCATGCTTAATCTGTATAAACTTGTTATGATTAGATTCTATATCAGGACTTACGCAAAACAGAACGAAAGTAGGGGGAATTCATGAATTCCCCCTACGTAATAATAAGGTTTTCAGCCACATCATAAGTTCTATATATATGAAATAAAAAGCCAAACTCGACATAATATTACTTACTGCTGAGTTTGCTGAATAAGCATTTACAGAAACCGATAAAATTATTTCTTCCACGTTCCCAGCATTAAAAATTACAGTATAGGAAATTATTAATGCTAGTCAAATTCATAATAAAGATACCCAACCGTTTAAATAAGTCGGATATCTATAGGAATCATATTTGATTCTTGAAAAACACTCCGTACACTTCCCCTGTTCCCTGTTCCCTGTTCCCTCTCTACACAGATAATTTCAAAAATCAAATACCAGTCCTATATACTCTTCATTTACCTGATTCATCAGAAATTTAAACTTTACATTCTTCCCTGTGTCATCACTTGTTGCAGATGATGACGAATTTCGTGTGCTTCGTCAATTTCTGACCGACGCAATTTTTGGAACAGTTCTACACAAGGTTGAGAATTTGCTTCTTGTGCATCTTGAATGTAACGTTCATAAGCTTGTACTGCTGCGGCTTTATTGTGCAGTACGGTGATAAAATCATATTCTAAATTACTAATTGGTTGTTGAGATTGTCCATTACCCGTAGTCATTATTTTTCTCTCCTTTCAGTATTTATTTAATTTATATTTCCTCTCAAAGTTTGATTCATCTACCTGAAAGTTGACAAAAATATTACCCTCAGATAGAAGTTTCATGTTAAGCAAGATGTGGGGTGTGGGGTTTAGGGTATCCCCATCAATTGCCTTATATCATGTCCGGCTAATTACTGATAAAAAACTTCTGATGCTGTTCCCTATTCCCTGTTCCCTAGTCCATGACTTACTTCATGCTGCGCTATCACAGATATGAGAATTATTCAAACGAACATGATATTACAGGAGATGTTGGTTTTGTTCACATTCTTCTAAAGACTGAAATTCCAAATCAGTTTGTCGTTCTTTACGTCCTTGATGCACAATAGGACAAGATTTTGTGTTGGCACTTATACAATCCATGTGAGGTGTTTTTGCACACACTAATAATAGTCCACCTAAAACGAATAATAAGCCACAAATAGCTGCTGTTTGTATTCCCGAAATTTCTAGCGCACCATGAACTACCACTTCTCGCAGTACGGAAACAATTGCCACTTCGACTGCTACACCAACGGCTATACTATGTTCTTGTAAATAAACCATGAGTAGTCGAAATAATTCAACTAAAATCAACACAAATAACATTTTTGCTGTTACTTGTTTGTAGTCTATTGATTGGGTGATGGCAACAAATATACCCCACACCTGGATTAACATCACTGCAAATAAGGCTAAACATAGGACAATCACAATTAGGTCTTGGAATGCCTCCATGTTACGAACTATTGCATGGCGATCTAACCAACGATCAAAAAATAAAAATCGACTCTTGAAGCGTTTTTGCATGACAATTTACATTCCAATGGATTAGACCACATTAGCCAATTAACCCCATTTTCTTATTGTTACTGAATATTCATGCTTACGCATCAGCGTGGTTTGTTATTTAATTCTTTATTTAAATTTTGTGCTTGTATTAACAATTTTTCAGTATTGATTACCCACTGAGAATTACCCTGTTTTTGATACAAATTTTTAGCATATTCCAATACTTTTATAGCTTCTGCATATTGTTTTAATTGTATAAATACTAATCCTGCACCATAATAAGGGTCAGCATAGTTAGAATTGGCATCGGCTGATTTTCTAAATGCTGCTAATGCTTCGTTAAAATTGCTCTGATTAAACAAAATTGAACCCAGATTATAATGAGCCTCTGCATAGCTGGGATTTATAGCTATTGCTTTGGTAAATGCTTCTTTCGCTAGTTCAATTCTGCCTTGCTGTAGATAGGAAATACCTAAATGATAAGCTGGCTCTGGTGAATTTGGACTGTATGTGATGGCTTGTTGAAAAGAGGCGATCGCACTAACCCAATCTTTTTGTATTTCTCTAATCAATCCTAAGTTATAGTGAGCAAAACCCAGCTTTGGATCTAGTTGTAACGCCCTTTGTAAATAATCAGTTGCTAACTGTAAATTATTTCCTTCTAATAACGCCCCACCTAAATTTGCAAAAGCTGGTGCAAACTGGGGATCTCCTTGCGTTGCTTGATAAAATGCGTTTGCTGCTGGTTGCAACTGTCCTGTCTGTCGCAGTGCTAGACCCAAATTATAATAGGCTGCTGCTAATGTGGGGTCAAATTGTGTTGCTTGACGAAAAGCAGTAATTGCATCTGCAACTTTTCCTCCTTGAATCGCTTGTAAGCCTTTATTTAACCAGTCTAAAGCAATTTGACGGGGAGTTTGGGCTATGAGGGGGAGATGGGGGGATGGGGAGATGGGGAGATGAGGAGAAGTGGAAATTGCTGGTTTAATATTTACGGCTAGTACCAGTAAAGCACCTATTCCAATTATAGGATATTTTTGTAATGATAATGTCATAAATTGTAAGTATTCAGCTATCAGTAATCAGTAAGTGGCTACGCCACGGCGTTAACGGAGTTCCTCTGTTCGCGTAGCGTCTCAGAAGGAGATAAGAGGCACAGCCAATAGCCACAATAGTAAGGATTTTGAAGTTTTAATTTGATGAGTTTTACTTATATGAATGTTATCTGCATCTGGTTTTTTCATTCTTTGTATTTCCATGTTCAATGTACATAGCTGATGGCTGTTAACGTACTGCTTCATGCTTCATAAAAATTTGCTAGATAATAACATCTTGAGTTACTTTTGTTAGTTAAAAAATTTGGCTAAGATCGGCTTTTTTTACAAAAATTTTATATTTGGCATATAAGTTAGTGTTGCTTAATATTACTTAAACTAAATCTTACGATAAACTACGATTTATTTTAAACAGAGATGAAAGGAATAATAATAAACAATTAAAGAAAGCAGGAATAATTCTCCTGACCAAGATAATGAATTACTCCTGAAAATATACATGATGCGGTTGAGGGAATCACCGTAAAGGAGGGTTTATGAACGAAAAAGTAAAATCCGGTTCGCGGAATGTGGCAATTGTTGGGCCTTATTTAAGCGGAAAAACCACTTTACTCGAAAGTTTGTTATTTGTAACCGGGGCAATTTCTCGCAAAGGTAACGTTAAGGATGGTAACACAGTCGGAGATAGCGCCAACGAAGCACGCGATCGCCGCATGAGCGTAGAAGTATCCGCAGCTTGTACCGAATATGAAAATACACGCTTCACATTTATAGACTGTCCCGGTTCTGTAGAATTTGCCCAAGAAACATACCATGCTTTAATGGGCGTTGATGCAGCAATTGTCGTTTGCGAACCAATCAAAGATAGAGTTCTTACCCTTGCCCCCTTATTTAAATTCCTGGATGATTGGGAAATTCCCCATATCGTTTTTGTGAATAAAATGGACAGGGCAAATATTCATGTTTTAGAAACATTAAACGCCCTCAAAGTCGTTTCCAGTCGTCCTTTAGTTGCTCATCAATATCCCATTATGCAGGGGGAACAACTAACAGGATTTATTGATATGGTGACAGAACAAGCATATCAATATCATGCCGGCGCACCTGCTGATCCTATACCTTTTCCAGAAGCATTAAAAACCGAAGAACATCAAGCCAGAGCAGAAATGTTAGAAGCTTTGGCAAATTTTGACGATCATTTACTTGAAGAACTGTTAGAAGATATTGAACCACCCCAAGAGGAAATTCTTAAAGATTTAAAACTAGAATTAGGTGCAGATTTAGTTGTACCTGTTTTCTTCGGTGTTGCAGAACAAGATTTTGGTGTTAGACCTTTATTAGAAGCACTACTGCGGGAAGCCCCAGCACCAGAAACCACAATGGAAAAGCGTTTGGAGAAAATCAGCGATACTCCTTTAGCGCAAGTTCTGAAAACTTTCTATACTCCCCAAGGTGGTAAACTTTCCCTAGTGCGAGTATGGCAAGGAACATTAACTGATGGTATTGTTTTAAATGGCGTTCGTGCTGGTGGTCTTTATCGGTTGATGGGACAACAACAACAGCAAATTAATCAAGCTGTAGCTGGAGAAATTATCGCCGTGAGTCGGTTAGAAGGAATTAAAACTGGCGAGACAATTTCTACAAATTCCCAAACTCAGCAATTACCAAAAGCAGAACAATTAGAACCAGTTTTTGCCTTAGCTATTACCCCAGAAAAACGCAACGATGAAGTAAAACTCAGCGGTGCTATTACCAAGTTATTAGAAGAAGATCCTGCTTTAGCTTGGGAACAACATGGTGATACCCATGAAGTGATTTTGTGGGGACAAGGGGAAATACATTTGCAAGTTGCGTTAGATAGATTGCGACGCAAATATAATTTACCCATGTCTACACATCTTCCCCAAGTTCCTTATAAAGAAACCATTCGTAAACCTGTAAATTCGATTCATGGACGCTATAAACATCAAAGTGGTGGACATGGACAATTTGGGGATGTGTATTTAGATATTCAACCTTTACCAAGAGGGGAAGGTTTCAATTTCCATGAAAAAATTGTGGGTGGAGTAGTTCCTAGACAGTACATTCCTGGAGTAGAAATGGGAGTGCGGGAATTTCTCTCACATGGGCCTTTGGGTTTCCCAATGGTGGATGTAGCAGTAACATTAACCAATGGTTCTTATCACACAGTTGATAGTTCCGAACAGGCTTTTAAACAAGCTGCACGTCTAGCAATGCAAACGGGAGTAACCCAAGCCCAACCTACCCTTTTAGAACCGATTTTAAAGGTAGATGTGAATACTCCCAGTGAATTTACCTCCAAAGTTTTGCAACTTTTAAGTGGTAGACGAGGGCAAATTTTGGGTTATGAAGGTAGACAAGATTGGCCAGGTTGGGATAATGTTTCTGCATATTTACCCCAAGCGGAAATGCAAGACTTTATCGTAGAATTGCGATCGCTTACTTTAGGTGTTGGTTCTTTCCATTGGGAACAGGATCATTTGCAAGAAGTACCGGAAAAGTTAGCTGAACGCATTCTGGTTACGAATGGTAATAGTGGTAACGGTAAGTAGTTTAATCTCGTCATCTCGTTCCCAGTCTCTGACTGGGAATGCTATCAAGAAGGTTCTACCTTCCATTTTTTGTCTCACGCAATCTCCTTTAGGAGATCCCGCAGGGTAGACGCAAAGACGCAAAGGAAGAAAATAAGATCAGGAAAAAATCAATGTTATTTTGGTAAGTAATCTTGATTTAAAATTTCATCTGTAGTAAAAGGACAGTCTACAGGAAAAGTATCAAGTGATAAACCTGTTTTTAAGGATGCTTGTTTTCTCGCATCTTGATAACATTCGCTAAATACCTCAGAAAAATATTTTTTTAAACTGGGACTTTCGGTTAAGTCTTCTTTTAATCTGCGTCTATGTTCAAATATAGTAGATAACCAACTATTACTGCGTTTCTCTGGTTGATATTTATATTTGAGAAGGTGCATTAATAACACTAATAAGTTGCTTTTTAATGCTCTTTTTTCACTTCTCCCCATGCTTTCGATTTCTTCAATTAAATTCGCTAAATCAATTTCTGCAAAGTTACCATTTTTTAAGTGTTTAGCTGTAGTTTCTATCCACAAATAAAAATCTTCATTATAAAGATTTAAATTAGTAATATTTGTGGGTTGAGTTGCTGTCATGTGCTGGAAACCTCCTCAAATAAATTGTGAGATTTTTGAGCAGTATCTTTAGGTACACATAGCATAGTTAGCTGATATAATCATTATACTTGAATCGCTTACTTTAGGTGTTGGTTCTTGCCATTGGCAGATCATCTGCAATCAGTACCGGAAAAACTTGCTGAACGCATTCTGGTTACATTGTGTTTTTCAACCGTAAACGATCGCGCCCTTCAGCTTTAGCCTGATAAAGTGCCTCATCTGCCATACCAATTACAGCACCAGGACAAGAATTAGTGCTAGGAACAATATTAGCAACTCCTATACTCAGAGTGACATACTCACTCACCAGAGACTGTTCATGTTTGATTTGTAAAGCTTTCACCTCAGCACGAATGCGTTCTGCTACTTGCATTGCTCCTGATGCAGATGTGTTTGGCAACACAATCACAAATTCTTCACCACCATAGCGAGCGACTAAATCATCAGGACGATTTCCGGCTTTATTGATAGCAGCAGCAACTTGGCGTAAACAATCATCTCCAGCCGGGTGGCCATAGGTATCATTGTACACTTTGAAAAAGTCGATATCGCACAAAATGATTGACAAAGGTGCTTGTATTTGTGCCATTTTTTCCCACATTTGGGACAAGTATTCATCAAAGCGGCGACGGTTAGGAATTTGGGTTAAACCATCGACTGTGGCTTGACGTTGCACCTGTTGATATAATTCAGATTGTTTAATGGCGATCGCTACTTGAGTTGCTAATTGACTTAACAGGCTAATTTCTATTTGTCGCCAATGGCGTGGGCTACTACAGTGATGGGCAATTAACAAGCCCCATAACTCTTCACCTTGAATTATCGGCACTACCAAATTAGCTCTCACCTGATACTCTGCTAGTAAATTAAAGTGGCACGGACTAATGCCAGCAGTATAAATATCTTCAATTGCCCGCACCCTGCCTTGGCGATACTGAGGAACATAAACATCTCTAAAGCAAGGCTCATCAATCACACTCCGGAGAATTGGCTTAAAGCCATTAGCCACAGATTCCATTGCCACTACACCAGTCCAATCTGGCTTAAAGCGGTAAATAATTACGCGGTCAGTTTGCAGAAATTGCCTTACTTCCTTCACAGTCGTATTCATAATCTCATCAATATCCAAAGATTGGAGAATACGCTGAGTAATACTTGCAACTATTCTTTCCCGCTGGTTTTGCAGTCTTAGTAACTCCTCTGTCTGTTTGCGTTCTATACAAAGAGTTACATCTTTAGATATAGCATTTAATTGATCTATTGCACCTTGGGTCAGCGGTTGCCGGGTAAATATTGTCATCACGCCAATGACATGATGATCTATCACCAATGGATAACCAGCAAAAGCCTTTAACTGTTCGCGTTTTGCCCAATCTCGATCTATCAAACTTGGTTCATGTAAAAGCTGATTAGACTGGAATGATTGACAATTTTCCGCAATCCACTTAACTTGAAATTCACTGATGGGGATACGTACAGAAGAATGATCTACATAGATAGATAATCCTGAACTGGCTTGCAAATCCATATTCCTGGTGGTGGGATTTTGCATCCAGATACCCACATAAGCAATATCTAAATATTGAGTCAGGACGGCTGTACACTCTTGCAGAAGTAGAGATAATTTTTCATGTTTACCCAGAATACTACTAATGTTAGATGCTAACTGAGCCAAGTTGACCCGCTCAACTAATACCTTTTCTGTGTGTTTATAAACGTTGACAGTTCTTGTCAGTTCTTGCTGCACACCTTCTAGTTCATGGGCGCGGTGCAACTGCTTTTGTAGATTTCGCTGTTCAATTTGGTTACGGTGCAGTTCCAATTTAGTCATGACCTGAACTGCTAAAATTTTCAGTATTTCCTGTTGTTCTTGATTAATTTCTCTAGGTTGATAATCTGCGATGCAAAGAGTACCCAAAGCAAAACCTTCATGAGTTAGTAGGGGCGCAGCGGCATAAAATCGCAGTTTAGGATGGGATGTCACCAAGGGGTTAGTGGCAAATCGCGGGTCATTAGCAGCATCTGGGATCATCAAAACATCATCTTGGCAGATGGTGTGGGCGCAAAAAGCGATCGCTCTTGGTGTTTCTGTAATAGTTAACCCTAGTTTAGATTTCAGCCATTGTCGCTGTTCATCTATTAAACTGATAAAGGCAATAGGAGTTTGACACAACTGCGCTGCTAACCGAGTCAAATCATCCAAGGTTTGATCCGGGGGTGTATCCAGAATCTGATATTTTGCCAGTGCGGCTAATCTTTGCGGTTCATTGCTAGGGATAGGGTTAGTTTGAGCCGATTCCACACTCTGTTTAAGGATGCAGTGATCTGGCTGGGGAGATTTCTCCACCAGGAATTTAGTAGCAGCTTCCGCACTCAAAGGTTTACTTAATAAATAACCTTGGACAGTATCACAGTTAGCTAGACGCAGAAATTCTAATTCTTCTAGGGTTTCTACACCCTCAGCTACCAAGGTTAAATTCAGTCCATGTCCCAAAGAAATCACTGAGGTGATAATAGCGGCGTTACTGGAGTTCTTAGTTAAATTGCGGATAAATGACTGATCTATCTTCAAACTACTCAAAGGAAAATACATCAGCAAGCTGAGGGAAGAGTAACCAGTACCAAAGTCATCCATGGAAATGTGAATTCCTAATGCTTGCAGTTCCCGCAAGGCAGAAACTGTAAAATCTACATCTTCCATCAACAGACTTTCTGTAATTTCCAACTCTAGATACTGAGGTTCTAGTTGGGTTTCTTGTAAAATCTGGGTAATAGTTTGTACTAAATTAGGTTGCTGGAATTGACGGGCAGAAAGATTCACAGCTACGCGCAAAGGTGGTAGTCCCGCTAACTGCCAGAGGCGATTTTGAGTGCAAGCGGTACGTAAGACCCACTCACCAATATCACAAATCAATCCTGTTTCTTCTGCTAGGGGAATAAATTGGGCGGGGGAAACTAACCCCATATCTGGATGATGCCAACGCAGTAAGGCTTCCATGCCGATAATGTGACCTGTTTTGAGGTCGATTTGCGGCTGGTAGTGTAACAGTAATTCTTGTCTCCCTAAAGCTTTATAGAGGTTATTTCCTAACACCAATCGCTCGAAAGAGGTGGCGTTCATGGTGGCTGTGTACAACAGATAATTATTTTTTCCTTGTTGTTTGGCTCGGTTGAGGGTAGTATCCGCGTGTTTAAGTAGGGTTTCGGCTTCCTCTCCGTCATAAGGTGCTAGGGCAATACCAATACTAGCGGTGATATGCAGTTCTTGTTTATTGATTTGGAAGGGTTGGGACAGGACATCTAGTAATTTTTGGGCGATCGCCGTAGCATCGTTAGCACAGGTAATTTGTGGTAGGAGTAAGGTAAATTCATCATCTCCCCAGCGGGCTACAGTGTCACCTTCTTGCAGACAGCTTTTGATTCTTTCTGCCACACTTTGTAACAGGCGATCGCCTACGGCATGACCTAAACTATCATTAATTGTTTTGAAGCGATCCAAATCTAAAAACATGACTGCCAACATACCCCCTTGTTGGTGAATATTCACCAATGCCAAGGCCAGGAGTTTGTCAAATAACAGCCGATTTGGTAAGCCTGTGAGTATATCGCAAGAGGTATGATGGTGCAGTAAATTTTCTACCCGTTGTTGCATCACAGCGATATACAAATGCATCCCAAATGCTTGTGCTAGTTTGATATCACTTTGACTCCAGGGTTGTGCTTGTCCGGTTTTAATTTCTCGCCAAGCAGCAAAGGATTCACGGGGACGCAAATTCCGTTCATCAGGGTTACAACGTCCTGCCCATAGGGTTTCTGTTTCAATTTCTGGGCGGAAAAGTGTCAAACAACCCAAATGCTGCTGTTGATACTGCAAAGGTATGATTAATACTGACTTGATGGACGTAGATGCAAAAGCCGTAACCAGTGGTCGCAGTCGGGTATCTTGGCAAAAGTCGGCAATGGTGTAGGAATAAACAGCACCTGGTTGATTGATAGCACACTCGTTTTTCTCCCAGGTTCTAATCACCTCTGAAGGTTGACGGTGACTGACTGCTAGAACACCTTGCCATCCCATTAAATTTTGCCAAACTTTGCTTTCTTCAATTAAATGGTGATTTGGTTGCTCACCCCAGGTATATATCTGTGCTGGGCGTTCCGGCATATCGGTAGCAATGTAGATTCTACCGCCAGATGCCCCCAGAGTATTCACTATATGTTCTAAAATAGCCTTGTGATCTAAGGATGTTGCTAACAGGTTTTTAATGTAGCTAATGGCTGCTTCCTGTTTTGCCTGTTGTCTGGCTTGTGCCAAGAGGTTGAACTGAGCGATCGCAATCAGCAATTGATCTACCAACAGTTGTACAATCTGTAAATCCTGTTCTGTAAAGGGTCTAGGCTGAGTGTGGTGTGCCACCATCAACCCCCACAAATAATTTTGGTACAAAATTGGCATCGCTAGGGAAGCGGCCACCCCCATAGTTTTCAGATATTGCAGGTGACAGGGGTCTACAGGTTTGTAACGAATATCTTCTTGGCTTTGATTTTTGAGAGTTCCTACGGACTTGATTTGACTGAGGGTTTTGCGTCCAGATGCCACATCTACAATAATCCGTTGACGGGCTGTAATAAAAAGTTCCCTGGCTTGGGGGGGAATATCACTGGCAGGAAAGTGTAATCCTAGTAAAGAAGGTAAGCGATCGCCCTCAATCGACTCTGCTACTACATCTCCACTACCATCGGCATCAAAACGATAAATTTTCACCCGGTCTACTTGCAAAAAAGAGCGAATTTCCCCCACTGTTGCCGCTAAAATTTCTGGTAGCTCTAAAGAATGAGAGGTACGAGCAGTGATGTGACTGAGTAAATTATTTTGATACAAAACTTGCTGAAAAGCTAATTTATTTTTCATATTACTCATTCCACCCAATCCACACACTTTCAAGACTTAACGCTTTCTTAATTATTGCTCAGTTCAATAATTTTTAGTATCGAACGTAACAAAAAATTCACTGTTTACATCAATATAAATACATAATAGCGTCAACTATTAAGGGTGTAAGGAGGCAGGAGGTAATCCCTATAAATAAATTGAGGGGATTTAATATGGGCGTAGTATTTCTTGCGCTGTGCGTCTCTAAATACATATTTTTTTGTTTTTCATCAATAAATTTAGGAGCTTTAAACCCTTTTGCCAGTTTGCCAAAGGAAAGAATTATTTCCTACAACCTTCTGCAACCTTCTGCCTCCTGCTTCCTGCCTCCTGCCTTCTGCCCCCCTACAATTAGATATCTTTCTATGGAGATAATAATTGATAGATATTTGCAAATTTTTTCTCAAAGTATGAGCTAGTAACTATATTAAATCTCACCAAAATTCAGTCATTAGCTAGAGAAAAATTAACCAGATAATTTCTATGATTAGGAGTATAAATTCATCAACACGGGACAATAATAATGCCGCTTTATAAACTTGAAGAATTTGACCCAGATTATCGAGAAACTTTTAGAGGAGACGATATTAAGGCTTTGCGTCTCTATACTGAAGGAGGAGTAGAAGTTGGTGCAGTTGCGGACGTTTTAGTTGACCAAAATGGGCGGTTTAGATATTTAGTTATTGATACAAGCTTGGATGGCGTAGGCAAAAAAATCTTACTACCTATTGGACTAGCTCGCATTAATTATCCAGCCCAATGTGTCTATGTCGATGGTCTTAGCAAACAGCAAGTAGAACATTTACCTGAGTATCAAGAAAACATCGTTCTTGATGAAGAATATGAAGAACAGGTACGCAGTGTTTATCGCTCTCCCATCAGTACAATGAATTATGAGCGGGAAAGTTACACTTATGAACAAGAGCCAAGTTTATATGGCTTAAATGAACAATATCATCAAACTCTCAGACTATATGAAGAACGTTTAATTGCTGAGAAACACCGCGTTAAAACCGGAGAAGTAGCTGTTGGTAAACACATTGAAACTGAAACAGCCAGCGTGAGAGTACCTATTCAAAAAGAACGGATAGTAATTGATAGAGTGCAACCCACAGCTACAAGTACAGTAGTAGATCCGAATGAAATCAAGTTTCAAGAAGGGGAAGTAGCCCGAATAGAAGTTTATCAAGAAACACCGGAAATTCATAAAGAAGCATTTGTCCGGGAAGAAGTGCGAGTGAGAAAAATGGTAGACCAGGATATGGTGGAAGCACAAGACATCATTCGCAGGGAAGAATTAGATATTAATACCTCCGGTGATTTTAATTTACAAGAAAATGGTGTAATCAGCCATCACGCTCCTTAAATTCAGCATCAATCCGTTGCAAATCTGAGTATTAACCAGAAATCAGTTGATAATCCCATCAAAATTAAATTCATTCAAGAGAAAGAGGCATAAAAGTGAATGAATTTATAGTGTAGGAATGCAAGAAATTATATGATAGTTAGAGGAAAAATATAATGGTACTTTACAAATTAGAAGATTTTGATCCTCAATACCGAGATTCTTTTGAAGGTAATGAAATTAAAGGTCTGGGAGTCTATACAGAAGGAACAGACGAAAAAATTGGTACTGTTCATGATGTTTTAGTTGATGAACAAGGGCATTTTCGTTATTTAGTAGTTGACTTAGGCTTCTGGATTTTTGGTAAAAAAGTCTTACTTCCCATTGGTCGTAGTCGTATTGACTATGGAAGCAAGCGTGTTTACGCTGTTGGTTTAACAAGACAACAAGCGGAAGATTTACCAGAGTTTAACGAACGTCTAGCTGACACAAATTACGATTACGAAGAAAGAGTACGCGGGGTATATCGCAATCCCCAGTATCTTACGCCAACTTTAGAAACATCAGCACCTGTAGAATCACCAACACCTGTAGAGAAAACAGGGGTAGACGTTATTTCTCGACCAGTAACTACTCCCGTAACTACATCTACACCTACCTATACCCCTGATACCTACCGCTATGAACACGAACCGGAGTTATACGGGTTAAATGAGCAAAATCATCAAAATCTGAAATTGTATGAAGAAAGGCTGATTACCAGTAAACACCGCCAAAAAATGGGGGATGTAACCGTTGGTAAGCACGTAGAAACTGAAACTGCACGAGTCTCAGTACCCGTAGAAAGAGAACACATTGTTATTGAACGCACCACACCTAAAGATGCTGGTAGAGTAGTTTCTCCTAGTGAAGCTAACTTCCGAGAAGGAGAGGTTGCTCACATGGAAATCTATGAAGAAACACCAGAAGTTCGCAAAGAAGCCTTTGTTCGGGAAGAGGTGAGTGTTAGAAAAGTTGTAGAGCAAGATACAGTGGAAACTCAAACCACTATACGTCGGGAAGAATTAGATGTGAATGCTCCTAATCTACCGATTGAAGAAAGATAATCAAGTAGGGGTTTAGCAATGCTAAACCCTTACATTTACATTATAAAATTAGACTGCTATCTTGAGGATTTCTATATGCCTGAATATTTCACCTCAGAAACTCCAGGGGAACAGCAAATATTAGAACATCACCCGATAGCAGAGGAAGAAAAAATTATTCCTCTTCTAGAAGAAAGAGTGTTTGTTGAGCAGAACAAACAAAAAGTAGGAGAGGTGATAGTTCGTAAGCAAATTGAAACAGAGTTCATCCAAGTTCCCATCCGTCGGGAAAAATTGATTGTTGAACAAGTTAGTCCAAAACATCAACAACTAGCAGAAATTGATTTAGGACAAGGTGAAATTTATGGAGTTGAATTAACTGAATTAACAAGAGATGAAATTCCAGCAAGTTCTCATGTAGGCAAGGGTTTAATAGTTAGCGGTGACTTTGTTTCCCCCAAAATAGCGAGTTTACTTTTAAATGCAATATCACTAGAAAAAAATCATGGCTGTCAACAAATAAAACTAACAATCTTAGTAGAGAATGAATCCCAACAGCAAAAATATCAAGAATGGTTTAATCGTTGTTCTCATACGGACAATAGGAAATAGGAAATAGGAAGAAAATTACAGATGAGTATTGATGTTTTTTCTTTCTTGCTGATAGCTGACGGCTGAATGCTTACTGCTTATTTACGAATTACGAGGGGTGTATTTTTTACGAATAGATACTGCAAAAGCTAAAACTAAAAATGTTAAACCTCCTGCTAAATATAAAGGATATCCATAGGTTATAGGATGAGATTGCTGGACAATCAAACCGGCAATCACAGGCCCAATACCATTAGAAATACTCAAATAAGAAGCATTTAATCCTAAAACCGTTCCTTGTTCTTCTGGTTTGGCATTGAGAGAAATTAAAGTAGTAATCATTGGTTGAACTAGAGAATTAAAAATAGAAAATAAGATACTGATAACAATAAAATAATCAATATTATTCCAAATCGGCATTAATACAAAAGACAAACTACGAAAGAATAAACCTAAAAATAATATTTTAACTACATCAAACTTTTTACTCATTACAGAGACACCCCAGGTTTGCATAATTACGCCTACTGTGCCAAAACTTAAAAACAAAAGAGTTAAAGACTGACTATTTTGGTGTAGAACTTTAATAAAATAAGGTTGGAAAGCATAGGTAAACATAGTAAAAGTTGTCCCAATCAAGAAATTAATTAACAGCAAAATACCTACTTTGGGCATCACTAGACCTTTAATTAAATTTCCTAAACCTAAATCAAATATATTGCTAGATTTTTGCCCCTGATTTTGTATAGTTTCTGGTAGAAAGAAAATAGTCATTAACAAAGCTACAAATGCAACTCCACCAGCAGCTAAAAAAGCAGCACCTAAAGAAATTTGTTGTGCTAATAAACTCATAACAGGCCCCAAAACAAAGCCTAGCCCCATCGCTGCCCCAAAAATACCAAACGCTTGAGCGCGATCTTTCGGACTGGTAATATCAGAAATCACTGCTTGAGCAACAGACATATTACCACCAGTGATACCATCTAAGAATCGCGCAAAAAACAGCAAAATTGCTGTTGAGGCAGTTCCCGCCATCAAATTAGCCATGACAGTTCCTGCTAAACTGATGATTAGTAAAGGTTTCCGTCCAAAACGGTCGGACAATTTACCAATCACAGGAGTTGCAAAAAACTGCGCTATGGAGTATGTCGAAAATAATAAACTGGTTTGAAAATCACTCAGACCAAATTGTTTGCCATAAAGATAGATAATAGGAATTAAAATCGTCACACTCAGGGAGTTAACAAAGGCAATTAAAGCAGTAATCCAAAAATTGCGATTCATCAGGAATATATAACCACTAGATTTATATGTTATGGCTGCATTCAACTCTAGTCATACTATCATTTATCAGGCTTTTATTTACTGCCCATGAAACTGCGATTATATAAAATCTCAAAGCAGCAAAAAAAAGGTAAAATTCCCAGAGTTCATATCAAGAACAACAATGGACAGTTTGAGATCATGGGTATGGGTGCATGGCATTCTTACTGGCGTGATCCTTACCATCTACTATTAACCATTCCTTGGACTGGTTTCTTGCTGCTGATTTGTATTTTTTATGTAGCTATTAATGCTTTTTTTGCTTTTGCGTACTTATTAGGTGGAGATTGTATAGCTAATGCTCAACCAGGGTCTTTTTCAGATGCTTTTTTCTTTAGTGTGCAAACCTTAGCATCTATTGGCTACGGTGCAATGTATCCAAAAACAGCTTATGCCAATGTCATTGTTACCATTGAAGCTATGATTGGTGTGGTAGGAATTGCGATGATGACAGGATTAGCATTTGCGCGTTTTTCTCGACCAACTGCCCGTGTGATGTTTAGTCGTGTAGCTGTAATTACAACCCATGAAGGAATTCCCACGCTAACATTCCGCACTGCTAACCAGCGTCGCAATATGATTTTAGAAGCACAGATGCGAATGTATTTAATGCGCGATGAAATTACAGCAGAAGGACATTCCATGCGTCGAATTTATGACCTCAAACTTGTCCGCCATCAAACGCCAAATTTTTCGTTATCCTGGTTAGTAATGCATATTATTGATGAATCTAGCCCTCTCTATGGAATGACACCAGAATTACTCAAGCACACCAATTCTTTATTGATGGTTTCTATTAGTGGAATTGACGAAACAGTTGCACAAGTTGTTCATGCTCGTCATAATTATGGTGCTAATGATATCCTATGGAATAGGAGATTTGTAGATATTATGCACCAAACACCCGATGGTAATCGCTATGTTGACTACGACTATTTTCATGATGTTTTGCCTGTAGAAGAAGTTGAGTAATATTTGAATCTCTAGTTACAAGCATTCTTTGATATATGAATTAAATATTTATTTTCCTGCACTAAGTCACAAGGTAAGAAAGTAATAAAATAACATGGCAACTGTAAAGTTTTTAGATTGTGATATTAATACATAGATTCTGCTGTAAAAATTAAAATAACAAGGAAATATTCAAGGTGCTAACACTGATAATTGATAACTATGATTCATACACATTAAATCTATATCAATTGATTGCTGAAGTCAATGGAGAACTTCCGCTAGTATTTCATAATGATAAAATTACATGGGAAGAAATTAAACAATTAAAATTTGATAATGTAGTAATTTCTCCTGGACCTGGTCGTCCAGAAAAACCTGAAGATTTTGGTATTTGTAAACAGGTAATTCAAAATATAAATGTGCCTCTACTTGGTGGTTGTCGTGGTCATCAAGGACTCGGTTATTTATATTGTGGTAAAGTGATTCATGCACCAGAAGTTAGACATGGAAGATTGAGTAAGGTTTATCACAATGGTGCAGATTTATTTAAGAATATTCCTAATCCTTTTTCAGTAGTACGTTATCACTCTTTGATTCTGGCTGACGATTTACCAAGTTGCTTAGAAAAAATAGCTTGGACTGAAGAAGGCATTATCATGGGTTTGCGCCATCGTCATTTACCGTTTTGGGGTGTGCAGTTTCATCCTGAATCTATTTGTACTGAATATGGTAAAAATATTCTTGAAAATTTTAAAAAAATTACTTTAGATTTTTACCATCAACAATCACTACCTCAAAAATTTACATCTTTTCCTATTTCTTATCCAACCCAAAAAACAAATCATACATTTCAAGTTTTTCATAAAAAAATAGATATTTATCCTGAAGCAGAACAGGTATTTTATCATCTTTTCAGACAGGAAAAAAACGCCTTTTGGCTAGATAGTAGTCGCGTTGAGCCTGGTCTTGCTCGTTTTTCGTTTATGGGTGGTGGTAGTGGAAAAAATAGTTTATTAGTTGAATATCGTACTCGCTATCAAGAAATTACTATTACACAAGCAGGTAAAGTCACAAAACACAGAGAACATATTTTTGATTATCTAAAAAAAGAACTCGCACAAAGATGCTGCCAAACTGATAATTTACCTTTTGATTTTAACTGCGGTTTTGTTGGTTATTTTGGTTATGAACTCAAGGCAGAATGTGGCTCAAAGTTAGTACATGAATCCGAACTTCCTGATGCAATGTTTATTTTAGCTGATGAAATTATTGTTTTTGATCATCAAGAAAAAAATATTTATCTTCTATACCTAGGAAAAAAATACGAATCCCATCTCGCACAAGTTTGGTTTGAGGAAATTGAGAACCAGTTTTGTACACTACCACCTTTACATAAAATCTTACCTCAAACTAAAGAATCTGTAATTTTTAGATTAGGTCGTTCTCACCAAAATTATATAGATGATATTCAAAAGTGTTTACAAGAAATTGATGAAGGTGAAAGTTATCAAGTTTGTTTAACTAATCATTTGTATACAAATACAATTCCTGAACCGTTGGCGTTTTATCGTACTTTACGTAGAGTTAACCCTGCACCTTATTCAGCGTTTCTCCGATTTGGTGATGTGGCTATAGCTTGTTCTTCTCCAGAAAGATTTTTAAGTATTGATTCTCAAGGTTGGGTGGAAACTAAGCCAATTAAAGGAACTATCGCACGGGGAAAAACTCCCGCTGAAGATTTGATATTAAGGGAAATTTTACGTAATAGCGAAAAAGACAAATCAGAAAATTTGATGATTGTGGATTTGTTACGCAATGATTTAGGTCGAGTTTGTGAAGTTGGTAGCATTCATGTTCCTAAATTGATGGATGTAGAAACTTATGAAACAGTCCATCAACTTGTATCAACTATTCGCGGTTATTTACTTCCAGATATGGGAGCAACTGATTGTATCCGTATGGCTTTTCCTGGTGGTTCAATGACAGGTGCGCCAAAAATTAGAACCATGCAAATTATTGATAAATTGGAACAAGAAGCCAGGGGTGTTTATTCTGGTGCAATGGGATTTTTGGCATTGAATGGTGCAGCAGATTTAAATATTGTGATTCGGACTGCAATACTCACTCCTCATCAAACTTCTATCGGCATAGGAGGTGGAATTGTGGCTTTATCTGAACCACAAGCAGAATTTACAGAAACTATTCTCAAAGCACAAGCTTTAATTCAAGCTTTACTGATAACTGTTCATGGAGAATTTGACCCCAACCGTTACCGCATCCTTAATTCGCAAGGAATCTCCGCTGAAAGATTAGCAACTTGTTAATGTTTAATTGCTGCTTTTTAAGTCCCATTCATTTGCTTCTACAACAGATGACAAAACTAAGACACTCAAAGACTTTTAACTCTGTCACCTGTCACCTGTCACCTGTCACCTGTGGTTCTTTCAAAAAACTCCACTTTTGTTGCGAAGAGCTTTTAAGCTTTCTGCTTGTTGTAACATTCGTTCTGTAATGCGATCGCACGCCAACTCACAAAGCTCAAAAATTATCGGGTCCGCAATCTCATAAAAGGCGCTCGTACCTTTGGGTTGACGAGACAAAATCCCCGCCTGAGTTAATACTTTCAGATGCTTAGATAGATTAGCTTGCCCTAAACCAGTCGCCTCAGCAATCTCCATCACATTCATTGCACCTGATTTCAAACAGGTCAAAATCTGTAGCCGACTCCCTTCCGATAGCACCTTGAAATAGTCAGCAACCGCCGCGAGAATAGCAGGATCAGCTTTGGATAGCTTGGTTTTAGGCATAGGGAAACTCAATCTTTCGCACAAGAATTGTTTAATAACTAATTAGCATTATAACTAACTGTTAATTAACAGCAGCTTATAAAATAGATTATTTTAGGTAATTTAGAACTGAAATGCTAAAATAACTAAAAAGTTATTTAGTTTACTAGTAAATAATTTTATTATTGTCCAGATCCTCTTGTCAATGTCCAATCACAAATTGGTATTTATGAATGTAAATGAAATTTTAACCAGTTATCTTACTGGAGAACGCAACTTTCAGCAAGTGAATCTCCTAGAAGCAGAGCTAACTAATGCCAATCTCAGCGGTGCAGATTTTAGCTATGGTGATTTACGTCAAACACGCTTGGGAAAAACCAACTTTAGCCAAGCTTGTTTACGGGAGACAGATTTAAGTGAAGCCCTACTTTGGGGAACAGATTTGAGTCAAGCAGATTTGTACCGCGCCATTCTGCGGGAAGCTGATTTGACTGGTGCAAAGCTAACTCAGGCTCGTTTAGATGAAGCCAACTTAGTCAAAGCTAGTTTATGTGGAGCTAATTTACATGGTGCAAAGCTTTCTCGTGCGCTGCTAATTAAAGCAGATTTTCGTCCCAGTTCCGACCAGCTAACCGACTTGGGATATGCAGTTTTGACTAGAGCAGACTTAAGTTATGCTGATTTGAGGGCAACTTCACTTTATCACGCCAATTTAGACGGAGCAAAGTTGTGTCGGGCAAATTTGAGCCGAGGAATACAGTGGGGCGATATGGCGGCTGATTTAACTGAGGCTAGTTTGCAAAAAGCAGATTTGAGTTATGCAAATCTCAGTGGTGCAATTTTGCGAAAGGCTAATCTTCGCGGTGCAGATTTAACAGGAGCAATTCTGACAGATGCTGATTTGGAAGGGGCAATGATGCCTGATGGTAAAGTTGCTGACAATTGATAATGGACAATTGATAATTATAAACTACTATAGGCATCCGGTTTGATTCTTGTTCAATATACTGAGACTCTATCGTTGATAAGATGCGGTTTACTGTTTACAGCTTGTTCAAAAATCAAATAGGAGTCCTATATCAATTATCAATTATCAATTATCAATTATCAATTATCAATTATCAATTATCAATTATTTTGTATCAGCTAGATTGGGTTGCGCTATGTTTAAATCAACCCAAATCTTAAGTGATTCTAACGCACCGTTCCCCGTAATTCTTCTGTGTCAATCGGTTTAATCAAATAGATGAGTAGGAGATTCCAAACAATTCCCGCTATTAAAGGTAGTTTGCGGATCAATTTCCCTAATTTAGAATCAGAACTACGCTCAATTTCTACTATTTTCAAGTTGTAATCTGAGCATTGTTGCAGAAGTGGGAAAAACTGGGGATGTTCTGTGTTCAACATGACTGGGAAAGCCCGTCCCGCAGTTTCATTGGTGTTGCGAACCACTTGTTGATCAAAGTCTGTGGGGTCAAGTCCCAGTAAGTGGTAAAAACTAGACCGTTCGTGAACTGTTAAAGTGTGGGTAGCAAATACCGATAACAGGAAGAAACGACTCCAAAGTCTTGATTTCCAAGTTTTCCAGAGTTTAGGTTGCGATCGCAATAATGCCTTGAATATATCCCCATGTCGGTTTTCGTCCTGACACCAACTCTCAAATTTACGGAAAATGGGGTAAAACTGATGTTCTGGATGGTTTTGTAAATGATGATAAATAATGATGTAACGCCAGTAACCAATTTTTTCTGATAAATAGACGGTGTAAAGCACCCACTCAATAGGGAAAAAGGTATAGGTGCGGGTTTTAGTCACCAAACCCAAGTCTAGAGAAAGTTTAAAGTCGCCCATCGCTTTATTGAGAAATCCCGCATGACGGGCTTCATCACGCGCCATCAGTTGAAATATTTCCGCCAGTAGGGGACTACGTTGTTTTAGCTTCCGAGATAGTTCTTTAAACAGCAAAAACCCAGAAAACTCTGAAATACAAGAGCGTTCTAAATATTCAATAAAGGCGCGGCGTGCTTCTCCGTCAATATGTTCCCAAGACTGCTCAAACTCTTCATCCCGCACGAAATGATGGCGGTTGTAGTCTGCTCGCATTTCTGCCAACATCGCCTGTAATTCCGTTTCTTGGGCGGAAAGATCCATGCTGGCGGCGGTTTCAAAGTCTGTAGTGTAAAACCGGGGTGTGAGTACGGTTTCTTTCGCTGGGGCTTTAATTCCTGGCTTGGGTAGGGTATTTACCATGATTCCTCTAGTAATCTCTTAAATACTTAAATAGCTATCAAGTTATATTAACTGTAATTCCTAATAAATCAAGCACTGGATCTAAAACTTTTACATTCCTTAAGCAAACTTTAGGTTTATCCATCTAGCGCCGGAAAAGTTAACAGGGCAAGGAATTGCTGGCATTTATTAAGTTTTGAAACATTGTTAGGTTTTTAAGTTTAATAGCTATATAGTTATTAATCGAAACCAAAGAACTTCTTCAACTTCTTTAGGACTTACGCAGAAAAACGAAAAATTAAGGGTTTTGACAAAGGGGTAAAGTGGTGGATAAATCAAGGTTGAAGAGACGAAAATCCTACACCCCTACACCCCTACACCCTTACACCCTTACACCCAGCCCTAACAGATAACTTCTGTGCGTAAGTCCTGTTCTTCTTAAATACTCTTACTCAAAAATTTAGAGGTCTTCAACATGGGTCGTCATTCAGAGAATCATCTGCGGGAATTCACTAATCAAACAATCGTGCTTTCACCTCCAACCAATACACCACCTGTAGATTCCCGTCAGCGGGCAAAGCAGTTTATGCTAGACATACAGGATGAAATTTGCGCTGGGTTGGAACAACTTGATGGAGAAGCGCGTTTTCATGAAGACCTCTGGGACAGAGCCGAAGGTGGTCAAGGACGCACCCGTGTAATTCGGGAAGGGCGGATATTTGAACAAGGTGGTGTGAATTTTTCAGAAGTTTGGGGAGATAGCTTACCTGCGGCAATTTTGACCCAACGCCCAGAAGCAGCCGGACATGACTTCTTTGTCACTGGGACTTCGATGGTACTACATCCTCGGAATCCTTACATACCTACAGTACACCTCAATTATCGTTATTTTGAAGCTGGCCCCATTTGGTGGTTTGGTGGTGGGGCTGATTTAACGCCTTATTACCCCTTTGCTGAAGATGCTGTACATTTTCACCAAACTTTAAAAGATGCTTGTGATGCTTCCCATTCAGAATATTATCCGGCGTTCAAACGCTGGTGTGATGAATATTTTTATTTACAACATCGTCAGGAACAACGGGGTATTGGCGGTATTTTCTTTGATTATCAAGATGCCAGCGGTAGGCTTTACGTGGGTTCTAAAACAGATACTCCAGCAGCAATTTACAGCCAAGAAGTAGGGCCAGTATCTCGTAGCTGGGAAGATATGTTTACATTTGTCAACCGCTGCGGTAAAGCATTTTTACCAGCTTATTTGCCCATTGCGGAACGGCGACAAGGAATGGAGTATGGCGATCGCGAACGTCAATTCCAATTGTATCGTCGGGGTCGTTATGTTGAATTTAACCTGGTGTATGACCGAGGAACAGTTTTCGGCTTGCAAACCAACGGACGGACAGAATCTATTTTAATGTCTCTACCACCCCTAACACGCTGGGAATACGGCTATCAACCAGAACCAGGAAGCCCCGAAGCCGAACTCACTGAAGTCTTCCTGAAACCCCAAGATTGGGTGAATGGGTAATTGGAGTGCTGAGTGCTGAGTGCTGAGTACCGAGTATTGAGTATTGAGTGGGGAGTTATGAGTAAAGAGTTTCCTATCCTACTCTCTGCTCCCCTGCTCCCTGTTAACTGTCACCTGTCACCTGTCACCTGTCACCTGTCACCTGTTCCCTGTTCCCTGTTCCCTGTTCCCTGTTCCCTATTTATGACATTGAATCTTTCATCACATCTACCAGAAAACCCCCAACCTCTACGACTGAATTGGGTGGCGGTAGCATTTTTCGGTACTATTCATGCCTTAGCGTTGTTAGCTCCTTGGTTTTTTTCCTGGAGTGCTGTGGGTGTAACCTTGTTTCTCCACTGGCTGTTTGGCAGTGTCGGAGTTTGTTTAGGCTATCATCGTTTGTTGAGTCATCGCAGTTTTCGAGTACCCAAGTGGTTAGAATATGCGATCGCAATTTTAGGTGCATTATCCATCCAAGGTGGTCCTATTTTTTGGGTGGCTGGCCATCGTTTACATCATGCTTATACTGAAGACGAAGATAAAGATCCCTACTCTGCCCGGAAAGGTTTTTGGTGGAGTCATATCCTGTGGATTTTCTATCCTCGGTCTGAATTCTTTGATTATGAGGTTTATCAGCGATTTGCGCCTGATTTAGTCCGAGAGCCTTTTTATGTCTGGCTGAATCGCTACTTTTTGCTGTTGCAAATTCCCGTTGCATTGCTGCTTTATGCCCTGGGCGGCTGGTCATTTGTCATTTATGGCATGGTCGTGAGGTCAGTGATTCTCTGGCATACTACCTGGTTCATCAACTCTGTCACCCATATGTGGGGATACCGCACCTTTGAAAGCAATGATAATTCTCGTAACCTCTGGTGGGCAGCTATTCTTACCTATGGCGAAGGTTGGCATAATAATCATCATGCCTATCCTCATGTAGCCAAGTGCGGTTGGCGCTGGTGGGAAATTGATGTGACTTGGTGGGAAATTGCTTTATTGAAAACTATAGGTTTAGCCACAAATGTTAACTTACCTCCTGACCAGGCAATGAAAACTGGAGATATTTGACAAACAGGACTTACGCACAGAATCTGTCATCAGGACTGGGTGTAGGGGTGTAAGGGTGTAAGGGTGTAGGGGCTAGTAACTGAATCAAAATATCTACCTAAATCTACTCATATCTGATTAAATAGTCAGCTATCATGAGGATATGAGTAAGTTTAAACTATCATCTCTA
>NZ_LUFH02000060.1 GCF_001586785.1 Sphaerospermopsis aphanizomenoides BCCUSP55 | reverse complement strand
TAGGGGTGTAGGGGTGTAGGGGTGTAGGGGAAAAAATTCAAAATTCAAAAACTTCTACCTACTGCCTCCTGCCCCCTGCCTCCTGCCTCCTGTCACCAATCACCAATTCCTAAGTTGACTTTAAAACAACGGCTACAAAATCATCTGCAAGAGATAGCAAGGGAACGCGATCCCTATATGGCGAGTGGGGGACATTTCTTTGTCCAAGAATACATTCGCCAACAATTTTCCCAATGGGGAAGTGTGGAAATCCACACCTTTCAAGTAGGGGGCAAAAGCTGTAAAAACCTGATTTTAAATTTACCTGCCCAACCGCAAAGAAAAAAGGCCAATTTATCCCCAATTCTCATAGGCGCTCATTATGATGGTATACCTGGTACAGTCGCAGCAGATGATAATGCTACAGGTGTGGCAGTTTTGTTAGAATTTGCCCGCAGTTTTTCCCAAAAACCAATTAAATATCCTTTGCGATTAGTTGCTTTTGATATGGAAGAATATGGGTTATTAGGTAGTGGTGATTATGCAGCTTTGTTACGTCAACAAGGGGAAAAATTACGCTTAATGATATCTTTGGAGATGTTAGGGTATCGAGATTTTACTGCTGGTTCGCAAAGATATCCAGCTTTTTTAGATAGGTTTTACCCAAATACTGGAGATTTTATTGGCTTAATTGGCAATTGGCGGACTTTGGGCGATTTAATTAGCCTCAGTCGCAGTATTCGCCAAGCAGGTGTGTCTAGTCAATGGCTACCAGCACCGAATCGTGGTTTACTTGTTCCCCAAACTCGACTGAGTGATCATGCACCTTTTTGGGATCAGGGTTATCCAGCAATGATGGTGACAGATACTGCGTTTTTGCGAAATCCCAATTATCACAAACCAAGTGATACTATTGCCAGTTTGGATTTAGATTTTCTAACTGGTGTCTGCGAGGGTTTAGAAATGGGGATTAGGCAATTGTAGAAAATTTTTAGATGGAATAGTTTGAAGTTAATCTAATTATTGAATAGTTACTACATTTATGCCTATATTATCTTCTTTTACTGCCAGAACTGAGCTTTATGAAAAATTCAAATCTAAGATTACTCATAATCCTGCTTTAGATAGAAATTTGGTTAGTTATCAAGGTAATAAACAAACTCCATTTTCTTCTTGGTTAAAATATCGAGAAGGATTTTCAGAACGTCTAGTTACCTACATTCTGCAAACATTAAAACCCAATCCAGGGATACTAATAGATCCATTTTCAGGAAGTGGAACAGCACTATTTACTGCTAGTGCATTAGGATGGATAAGCACGGGAATTGAACTTTTACCAGTCGGTATTTTTGCTACTGAAGCTAGAATAATAGCACAAAAAATAGATATTCAGGAATTTAAAAAATTAATATATAAACTGCACAAACTAGATTACCAAAGCTACTATCAAGATATTTTTGCATTTAATCATTTAACAATTACTCGTGATGCATTTTCCGAAATTAATGAAAAGCAATTAGTAGGCTATTTATCTTATTGCAATGATTTAATTACAGATAATAATATCCAAAAAATTATGATATATGCAGCTTTTTGTATCCTTGAAGATATTAGTTATACTAGAAAAGATGGGCAATATCTCCGCTGGGATTTCCGTTCAGGGCGTTCAAAAAGTAAATCTGAATTTAATAAAGGAGCAATTTTATCTTTTGAAGAGGCTATTGAACGCAAGCTTAAGCAAATTATCTCAGACTTAGAGTTAAGTTCTATACAATTAGATTTATTTAACGAGGCTCAACTACCACAATTTTACCCTAGTAAATTGAGCGTTCTGGAAAATTCAGAACCTAAACTTTATCAAGGTTCTTGTTTAGAGATTCTTCCTACTTTTCCAGGTGATAGTGTTGATTGCGTTATTACATCACCACCATATCTGAACCGATATGATTACACTCGAATCTATGCTCTTGAACTTGCTTTTTTGGGATGTGATGAAAATAAAGTCAAAAATCTACGTCAGCAAATGCTTTCCTGCACAGTAGAAAATCGTGATAAACGGACATATTTAGAAGAATATTATAAAAGTAAAAATCTTGAACACATTTTCTTAAAAATAGATTCGGTTTTTAAACAACAGGATGCATTACAAGAAATATTAATTATTTTAGAAAAAAATAAAAATGAAGGGACTTTAAATAATAAAAATATTTCCAGAATGGTACATAATTACTTTTATGAAATGTGTTTTGTTATCTATGAATTAAGTCGCATTCTCAAATCCGGTGGCATAATCGCAATAGTTAATGATAATGTCAAATACGCAGGGGAAGAGATTCCTGTAGATTTAATTCTATCAGATATCGCAGAATCCTTTGGACTGACAACTAGATATATTTGGACATTAGGAAGAGGAAAAGGAAACAGCAGCCAACAAATGGGAAATTATGGACGTACAGAACTGCGTAAATGTGTTTATATTTGGGAAAAATAAATATCATGACAGATGAGGCTAGTCGTATAAACTATCGTTTACGGTCAACATTCTTTTATCGCAAACTCAAAGAATATAAAACATTATCTTTGCAATCCAAAATTGCTGCATTATTAGCAGTAAAGGATTTATATAGTTGGGAAGATTGGCAAAACTGGGGTATTGGAGAAGATGCGTTTACCTATATTAGTAACCATCCTGAATTGCAACTCATTGAAGTATTTTGCCACCCCAGGTTAATTCGAGAATACTCTTCTTTATTAGCTTATTATCGTAATATAGCTGCACTTCCTCAAAAAGCAGTTCAGTATTTAGCTAAAATAAATTTAAAAAAGATTGAAGCTGATGAAGAAAATAACTATAATCTCACAGAAGATAAAGCTTTGGCACTTTCTCGTTTATTTAATGAACATATATCGCTGATTATTGATAGTTCAATTGCAAGCCTGACACAAGCAGAATTATATGGCATACTACTAGCGTCAACCGGATCACAAATTGATGGTTCGTGGCGTAATGCTATTGGAGAAGAAGCAGAAAAGGTCGTACAGCGATTGCTAATCAAAGAGGTAAAAGAACGTAATTTACTTGCTGCTTTTATTCCACGCAAGATCACTGAACTTGAAGCGTATAATCCTCATAAAATTGAAGAACTACTAGGAAATATAGAAGCTTATCGGGGTGTGAAATTGGCTAACCATACTTCCATTCTTTTCTCAAAAGAGCCAGATGTTTCATTTTTTAATAACCAGGGTATAACAGTTGGTGTGATTGAAGTGAAAGGAGGAACTGATCCTGCTGGTACATTAGAACGTTATGGTGCTGCTAAAAAATCTTTTGAAGAAGCATTGCGTATAAATCCCGCAGTTACAACTATTCTTATTGCTAGTTGTATTACACCTGAAGTAAATAATCGGATTCAGAATGATCCAACAATCTCTGCTTACTTCAATTTGACAGAAATACTGGACAAAGAATCACAAATATATGATCAATTTATTGAAAAAGTATTTTCACTTCTACATAAATAAGGTATATCAACATTATCTAGAAATCATATATTTTTGTTGCTATATGACTGCACACTGGGTCTTAAACTCATTAAATCATCAATGTTGCGTTTCATATTATTACAAATATTATCTAAAGGTAAATCATTAGCATCATAGCCAAAGGGATTTTCAATTTCTAAGCCAATAGCTTCAATCCCTAATAAACTAAAACTTACTAAAGCCGAAATTATTCCAGTCCACCAATGCAAGCTGGCCACAATTTGAAATGGCAGTAATAGACAATATAATAATAGTAATTGTTTGAGATGAATGGCATAAGCTAAGGGAATGGGGGTTTTTAAGATTCTTTCACAAGCCCCTAAGTTATCAACTAAAATATTTAATAATTCTTGCATGGATGTAAGCTGATAACTATTTAAACAATTACAGTTATACTGCTTTTGTAACTAATCCCCAAGCCAAAAGGCTATCTCTATTGGTGGGTTATTGACAATTTTTAAATTTTGGTATTTTTCTGATGGCATTAATGCTTCTAATTCTGCATTTATTTTCTCTCCTCTCAGGTGAAATTTTGTCGCTACAGCAAATGCTACTAATAAATTGAAAGCTACTATCTTGTTATCTTTATCTTCTAAACAATTTTCGTCAACTGATACCCAAATTTGTCGGGCTAGGTTACGGATAGTATTCACCATCGAACCCCAAACTTTCCTCCCTTCCCAAAATCTTTCGTAAGCGGTATTAGTACGAAATACTAGTAATAAACCTAAAACTATACTGGGAATAACACTACCTAAAATTGGTTGGGAGACGGGAAGTTGATAATAATAAAGTAGGGAAATAAATACACCAAATAGCCCGCAGAATATCACTCGTTGATAAATAGATAATATTACTGAACCTTTAAGCTGTAAAGCTGTTTTAAACCAATGTGATTTCTCGTGTGTCATGCAATTTACCTAAATCATATTTTTGTCACATTAGCGATGGTATAAAAATATCGACTCTGTGAATATCACAGGCATTAATTATGTTGAAATGATTTGTTTATTCTTTTTTCTTTGGCAATCGCGTATTATAAAGATACATTAAACTATACAGGTGATCGCTACATTTGACAATTGTTGATGAAATTATAAGTAATTAATACAACACTGATATCTGAGTCTAGCTTTTACATATTTATACATATATTGATAACACCGCAGCAGTAAGCAGTAAAACCCTTGTTTTGCCAGGCTTTGTCATAAAAATTTGTACCTTATTGATCTGCAATATGCTGTATATGAATTATATGTGTTTAAGTAAGTTATTTTTTTAGGTGTAACCAGTTTATATTGTAATTTATACAAGCGTCACCAATAGCAAAATGCTGTTGGGATTAAGTTATCTGTAAATTATTGTTCTTGTCATTGCACAAGTTAGCCAAGCGTCCATATTATCAGATAAAATAAGTTATTTGTCCGTTGGAAGACTCTGCTCTTAGATATGTCTAAAACTTACGCCGTTGAAATTAACCACCAAGGTACAATTTATAATTTGCAAGTTCCTGAAAATGAAACCATCTTAGCAGTTGCAGAAGCAGCGGGTTTAGAAATGCCTGCTTCCTGTCATGCCGGGGTTTGTACAACTTGCGCTGCTTTTATCACTCAAGGAAGTGTAGATCAATCTGATGGTATGGGTGTCAGTCCAGACTTGCAAAAGCAAGGTTATGTATTGCTTTGTGTGGCTAAACCTCTTTCTGATTTGAAAATTGAGACAGAAAAGGAAGACATAGTTTATCAACAACAATTTGGTCAAGGCAAGTAAACAGAGTAATGGGTAATGGGTAATGGGGAGTTAATTTGATTTTTCCCAATTATCAATTACCACCCATTAATTACCAAAATCAAAATATAGCTGTATCCTAGAAATCACCAACATATAGGTTTTACAATCATGACTACTCATTTTATTACTGCCGAAATCGACCTACAAGAAACTCCCACAGAGTTGCAAAAAGCTATTGAAACTGAATTAAAAAAACAAGGTGAACCTCTGCGCTGGGCTGTGACTTCCGTAGATCAAGAACAGGAAAAAGCTACTGTAGAAGCTGTTGTGACTACAGGTAATAATAAGTAAGACATTTGATGATTGTGGCGATTTATATCGCCTCATCTAAAATAATTATGCACCGACCATATACAGCAATTTTAATTATACCTACGGGCATTGGGGCAGCTATTGGGGGATATGCGGGAGATGCTTTACCAGTTGCTAGAGTTATATCACAGGTGTGCGATCGCCTAATTACTCATCCCAATGTCTTAAACGGTGCAAGTTTATACTGGAATATACCCAATGCTTTCTATGTTGAAGGATATGGTTTGGATAAATTTGCGGCTGGTGAATGGGGTTTACGTCCTGTCCATAGTAACCGAGTTGGCTTACTTTTAGACCAAGGCATTGAAGCAGAATTAATGCTGCGTCACTTGCAAGCAGCAGATGCAGCCAGAGCCACATTAGGATTAAATATTACCAATCATGTAATTACGGATGCGCCATTAAACGTAGAATTGCGTATTTCTGATTCCGGTGCAAGTTGGGGAACAATTGGCAACCCAGACAGCTTATTGAGAGCAACGGAAATCTTGATTAAAAAAGAGAAAGCAGATGCGATCGCAGTTGTTGCCCGATTTCCCGATAAAATAGATGAACAAGCAGCCCAAAACTACCGTCATGGTAAAGGTGTAGACCCCCTAGCAGGTGCAGAAGCCGTAATTAGTCATTTATTAGTCCGCACTTTTAAAATTCCTTGCGCCCACGCACCCGCCCTGGCATCAGCACCCCCAGATCCTGATTTATCTCCCCGTTCTGCTGCCGAAGAATTAGGTTATACTTTCTTACCTTGTGTCCTTGTCGGTTTAAGTCGCGCTCCCCAATTTATCACCAACAGAAAAGTTATCAATTCTTTACAGGCAGATATTTGGGTAGATCAAGTGGATGCTGTTATCGTACCTGCAAATGCTTGTGGTGGCAGTTCCTTGCTGAGTTTAAGTCAAAACCAATGCCAAATTATTACAGTGGCAGAAAATAAAACTTTAATCCAGGTTCCTGCCCCAATGTTGGGAATCAAATCAATACAGGTAAACTCATATTTAGAAGCAGTAGGTATCTTAGTCGCTCACAAAGCAGGTATTAGTCCTCAGTCATTAGTCATTAGTTATTAGTCAGTTGTCAGTGGCAAAAGGCAAGAGTTGTTTATTTTGAATTTTGAATTTATTTCTTCTCCGTTCCCATTACCTATTACCTAAACACCTGTGGTTGAACAACAAAAACAAGAACCAGAAATTCCCTATCTGACCCGTACCCAAGTGCTTGTGGCTATGGGTGCAACTGCTATTCTTTTGTGGATAGTCGCCAAGCTGTGGTTACGCTTTGGTGATGTCTCCCTATTTAAGTTGTACTGGAATCCCAGAGATTTATTTTTGGGCTTGGGTTTGGGTGTAATTATCACTGTTTTCAGTGGTTTAGCTTATCGCTTTTTTCCTCCCTATCGTAAAAGCGCAGACTATTACTTAGAACTCGTACTTAAACCTTTAGTTTTACCAGATTTGATCTGGCTGGGGTTATTACCGGGTTTAAGTGAGGAATTACTGTTTCGCGGTGTCATGTTACCAGCTTTAGGTGCTGATCATGTAGCTGTCATTGTCTCCAGTCTTTGTTTTGGTGTTTTACACCTCAGTGGTTCAGAACAATGGCCTTATGTGATTTGGGCGAGTATTATCGGTATGATCTTTGGATATAGCGCCTTATTAGGTGGCAACTTGTTAGTCCCAATTGTGGCTCATATACTGACGAATTGGTTATCTAGTTCTTTATGGAAAATGCGGCAATTGGGGTAAGAAAATATTACATTAATAGCACTATGAGAAATGATGGGATTGTAGGAGAGCAATCGCACTTCTAGAAGTGACAAGGGACAACTTTTTTGGCATAACTAGACAAGAGGAAGAAACTCTATTCTGTCTTGATATTCGTTATCTAACGAACCTTCGGCTACCAGTAACAATTGTTCAATATTTTCGTCAACACTTAATTTTGGGTTGAGAATGAAGATTCCTGGGACATGACGACCCTGAGCTATATGATCTGTTAAGTGAACTGGCATAGATTTACGATTGTTTGTTACCAGAATAAAATTATTTTCCTCACACCAAATCAAAATTTCTGGGTCTAAAGTTCCCTTTTCTGGAGTAGTCAAATCTCCAACTGCTAGGATAAACAAATCAGGATTTAACCGTCGTAGTTGAATGGTGTAAATTGGATTAACATTTTCATCTATGAGATAATTAAGCGCCATGACTTTGAAGCAACATTTTTTCAGCTTTTAATTTACGTAGCTTCTCGACAACAGGGTTAGGATTGCGACGTTGCTCTTCTCTCATGCGCTCGCCCCATTCTAGCCAATCGGTGATATATTTATCTACTGCTTGTTGATTGTGTAAGTAGTAGAGAATTGTGGCATATACCTGTTCCAAAGTCAGTGATGTATAAGTTTTAGCAATTTCTTCCGGTGTTTTGGCATGGAATAGATAGTCAAACAAAATGGTTTCAATTCCCACTCGTGTACCTTTCAGCCTAATATCATCGGGTGCTAGAAAATTAAAGTAGTCTTCAAGTTGCATAGTTAATTAAGGCTGATGAGCAAGTATTTATTAATGTTAGCATTGAGGAAATTTGGGCAATCACTCTTTTGGTAAGTCCAATAATTATAGAGTTTATAATCTACCTTTTGTGTTTTAATAGAATATTTAAAAATTCCTCCACAACTGACTTGGGATAGTTATAAGTACCTAAGCAAAATTAATTGTACATATTGATTGAAAACAAAAATGTCTGTATTCCTTACCTATTCCCTATTCCCTCTTCCCTATTCCCTCTCCTAACTATAAAATTTATTTTGCACGACTACTTAGCATTTCTCAGCCGGATAGTGTTCAATACAAAGAATTCCTGATTTTTTGAACCAAGCATCCTTTTCCTTATCTTTCTCATACCTATCTGGATGAAAGGAAATCTCTAATATTCCAAACGTACCATCTAGACATACTAGAAAATCAACTTCTCGATGATCTTCATAAATATTACCTGTTTCGTGTTTTACAGCTAGAGGTAAAGGAAAGAATAATACACCTTTAGCTTCTAACTCCTGTGCAATTCTAATTTCAGACTGAGATGCAAACTTCATCTCATTATAAACAATAGGTTCTTTACCTTTTCTTGCAAAGGCTTTTTCTGTAATTAGTGCTTGGTTTAAATCTTTTGATTGAGCAATTAAGAATTTAATAGTTTTCTGCCAATTTTTTTCAACTTCCAAAAGCTTAACTCTGTAGTATATGGGAAAATTTGTCATATCTTGCCAAATATGACCACTAGCAATTGATACAAAATAATTTTTCAACGTTTGTTGAACTTCCTCATTATTTGAAACTCTTAGTCTGAGATTCAGAGGCAAATAAACTATGAGTCCTGAATTATAATTTCGTTCATAATATCCATCCCAATCAAAGTCAAATTCTAATTCAGCATCAACAATAACAGCTGCACAATCTCTATGATCATCATTAATTAAAGCTTGAACCCAAGTTCGATGTAATTTTTCTAATAATTCTGAATCTGACATCAATTATGGCTGTGAAATACTAGTAATTTTATTCTATAAAAAACCCCCCACCTTGCGGCAGGGGATTTTTTTGTTACTTACCTAAAACCAGAAGTCAGGATCAACCAAACTTACCAGCAGTAGAAGCAATGAGGAACGCTGCGTAGGTGACGACGTAGCCAACGGTGAAGTGAGCTAAACCAACCACACGAGCTTGAACGATGGAGAGAGCAACGGGCTTATCTTTCCAGCGAACTAAGTTAGCTAGAGGAGTACGCTCATGCGCCCAAACCAAGGTTTCGATCAACTCTTGCCAGTAACCTCTCCAAGAGATGAGGAACATGAAACCAGTTGCCCAAACTAGGTGTCCGAAGAGGAACATCCAAGCCCAAACAGACAGGTTGTTCATGCCGTAGGCGTTGTAACCGTTGATCAACTGAGCAGAGTTAGCCCAGAGGTAGTCACGGAACCAGCCCATCAAGTAGGTAGAGTTTTCGTTGAACTGAGCAACGTTACCTTGCCAAATACCCAGGTGTTTCCAGTGCCAGTAGAATGTTACCCAACCTACTGTGTTCAATGCCCAGAATAAAGACAGGTAGAAGGAGTCCCAAGCGGAGATGTCGCAAGTACCGCCACGGCCTGGACCGTCGCAAGGGAAGGCATAGCCGAAGTCCTTTTTATCGGGCATCAGCTTAGAACCACGAGCATCCAAAGCACCTTTGACTAGGATGAGGGTGGTGGTGTGCAGACCTAAAGCGATCGCATGGTGAACCAAGAAGTCGCCAGGGCCAATTGTTAGGAACAAGGAGTTTGTTCCAGAGTTGATAGCATCTAACCAGCCAGATAACCAAACGTTACCGTAGTTGGGATAGGCTGTGTAAGCAATGCTATCAGGGTTAGACAACAAGGTGTCTAAGCCATAGAGAACTTTACCGTGAGCAGCTTGAATGAACTGAGCAAATACTGGTTCAATCAAGATTTGCTTTTCAGGAGTACCGAAAGCAACTACTACGTCGTTGTGAACGTACAAGCCCAAGGTGTGGAAGCCTAAGAAGAGAGATACCCAGCTGAGGTGAGAAATCAATGCTTCTTTGTGCTGTAACATCCGGTCAAGTACGTTGCCCTTGTTTTGTTCAGGGTCGTAATCACGGACTAAGAAGATCGCGCCGTGAGCGAAAGCACCAACCATCAAGAAGATGGCAATGTATTGGTGGTGGGTGTACAGGGCTGCCTGTGTAGTGTAATCCTTAGCGATGAACGCATAGGAAGGCAGGGAGTACATATGCTGTGCAACCAAGGAGGTAACAACACCTAAACAAGCCAAGTGCCATCCTAATTGGAAGTGCAGAGAGTTGTTGTAGGTATCATAAATGCCTTGGTGGGGCAGGTTGAAGGGACCTTCAACGGATTTGCCAAAGAAGGTTTTGGCATTCATCATTTCCTTGATGCTGTGACCGATACCGAAGTTGGTACGGTACATATGACCAGCAACAATGAACAGTACGGCGATCGCTAAGTGGTGGTGAGCGATGTCAGTCAACCACAGAGCTTCTGTTTGAGGATGGAAACCGCCCAAGAAGGTGAGAATTGCTGTACCAGAACCAGTGGAAGTACCAAAGATGTGACCAGCGGTATCAGGGTTCTGAGCGTAAACACTCCAGTTACCGGTGAAGAAGGGTGTTAAACCTGCTGGGTGAGGTGCGGTGTTTAAGAAGTTGTCCCAACCTACGTGCTGTCCGCGAGCTTCGGGGATAGCAACGTGGATTAAGTGACCAGCCCAAGCCAGAGAGCTAACGCCAAACAAACCAGCCAGGTGGTGATTGAGGCGAGATTCAGCACTCTTGAACCAAGCGAGGCTAGGACGGAACTTGGGTTGCAAGTGTAACCAGCCAGCAAATAAACACAGGGCTGCAAATAATAACAGACCTAGTGAACCGGTGTACAGTTCTTGGTTTGTCCGCATCCCGATGGTGTACCACCAGTGGTAAACACCGGAGTAAGCGATGTTTACAGGATTGCTTGCACCAGCTTGGGTGAAAGCGTCAACTGCTGGAGCGCCGAAGTGGGGGTCCCAAATCGCGTGGGCGATAGGACGGACATGGAGGGGATCTTTAATCCACTGTTCAAAGTTACCTTGCCAGGCTACGTGGAACAGGAGGCTGGAAGCCCACAAGAAGATGATTGCCAAGTGACCGAAGTGGGTAGCGAAAATCTTTTGGTAAAGATTCTCTTCTGTCATGCCATCATGGCTCTCAAAGTCATTGCCCATTGCGATCGCATACCAAATGCGCCGCGTAGTTGGGTCCTGTGCGAGATCCTGGCTAAATTTTGGAAATTTTGTTGCCATAGGGTTGATGATTCCTCTGACCTTTAGCCATTGCTATCACTGCTATCAGTGAAATTTTGGATTTTGGTTTTCTTGATTTTGGATCAAATCTCAAATCCAAAACCCAAAATATCCACTGAAATTCTTAACCTACTGAAAGGATGTGTGCGTGGAAGAATGCCCAAGTAGTAGCAATTCCTCCGAGTAGATAGTGAGCTACACCTACAGCACGACCTTGAGTAATGCTCAATGCACGGGGCTGAATGGTAGGAGCTACTTTCAGTTTATTATGCGCCCAAACGATGGACTCAATTAGTTCTTGCCAGTAGCCACGACCACTGAACAGGAACATTAAGCTGAATGCCCAAACAAAGTGTGCGCCTAAGAACATGAGTCCATAAGCGGACAGTTCACTACCGTAGGAGTTGATTACTTGTGTAGCTTGCGCCCACAGGAAGTCACGCAACCAACCGTTGATGGTGATAGCACTTTGAGCAAAGTTGTCACCTGTGATGTGACTTACCACACCATCATCTACAGTACCCCATACGTCAGACTGCATCTTCCAGCTAAAGTGGAAAATTACAATTGACAAGGAGTTATACATCCAGAACAGTCCTAGGAATACATGATCCCAACCAGAAACTTGGCAAGTACCACCACGACCAGGACCGTCGCAAGGGAAGCGGAAGCCTAAGTTTGCTTTGTCTGGAATCAGACGAGAACTGCGGGCGTACAATACACCTTTGAGCAGAATTAGGACAGTAACGTGAATGGTGAAGGCGTGAATGTGGTGAATCATGAAGTCAGCTGTGCCTAAAGGAATAGCAGCAGCCGCAACTTTACCGCCAACAGCCAACACACCACCGCCGAATACGTAGCTTACTGCTTCTAGGGCATTGGGCGCAGTTGTTCCTGGTGCTAGTGTGTGTAGGTTTTGTACCCACTGAGCAAACACTGGTTGCAATTGAATTGCAGCGTCAGAGAACATATCTTGGGGACGACCCAAAGCACGCATGGTGTCGTTGTGGATGTACAAACCAAAGCTGTGGAAGCCTAGGAAAATACAAACCCAGTTGAGGTGAGAGATGATAGCGTCACGGTGACGAATCACGCGATCCAAAACGTTATTTTGGTTCACAACGGGATCATAATCCCGCACCATGAAGATCGCTGCGTGAGCAGCACCACCAACAATCAGGAAGCCACCAATCCAAATATGGTGAGTGAAGATACACAACTGTGTAGCGTAGTCAGTTGCCAAGTATGGATAAGGGGGCATCGCGTACATATGATGCGCGATGATGATTGTCAAGGAACCCAAGAAGGCCAAGTTAGTAGCCAACTGTGCGTGCCAAGAGGTGGTCATATTTTCGTAAAGACCTTTATGTCCTTCACCAGTGAAGGGGCCTTTATGGTTTTCTAGGATATCTTTGATGCTGTGACCGATACCCCAGTTAGTGCGGTACATATGACCTGCGATGATGAACAGTACAGCGATCGCTAAGTGGTGATGAGAAATATCTGTCATCCACAGGCCGCCTGTAACTGGGTTCAAACCGCCTTTAAAGGTCAGAATGTCAGCATAAGTTCCCCAGTTCAAAGTGAAGAAGGGTGTTATACCACTAGCAAAGCTAGGATACAACTGGGTTATCAAGTCCTTGTTCAAAATGAACTCATGGGGCAAGGGGATGTCCTTAAGGGCCACGCCTGCATCCAATAGTTTGTTGACTGGTGCAGAAACATGGATTAAGTGACCAGCCCATCCCAAGGAACCACAACCCAACAATACTTGCAAGTGGTGATTCAGCATCGACTCCGCATTCTGGAACCATTCCAGTTTGGGAGCGCGTTTATGGTAATGGAACCAACCAGCAAACAGGAACAAGCCTGCTAATACTAAACCGCCAATCGCAGTGCAGTACAGCTGGAAGGAACTGGTAATACCCCAGCCACGCCATACTTGGAACAAGCCAGAGGTGATTTGAATGCCGTGGAAGCCACCGCCTACATCACCGTTTAAAATATCTTGTCCCACAATAGGCCAAACTACTTGGGCGCTGGGCTTAACTCCTAATGGGTCAGTTAACCAAGCTTCGTAGTTAGAAAATTTAGCGCCGTGGAACAACATTCCGCTTAACCAGATTGTCACTACGGCCAGGTGACCAAAGTGCGCGGAGAAGATTTTGCGGGAAATGTCTTCTAAGTCGCTTGTATGCGTATCGAAGTCGTGGGCGAGGGCGTGGAGATTCCAAATCCAGGTTGTGGTTTTTGGACCTTTAGCTAAGGATCTATCGAAGTGTCCGGGCTGCGCCCATTTCTCAAATGAGGTGGGTACAGGATCGTTGTCAACGATAACTCTTGCTTTTTTCTCCTCTCGCTCCGGAGGACTAATCGTCATTCGACCTCCTCTCTAAGTAAGGAATGAGGAATCATGGACACCACAGAGTGAATTTCACTCTTCGATTCCAGAGGTTTTCTGGAGCCATGTGGAATTGTTGTTTCTGTTGAATTATAGAGTCTGTACTTGTACATTGTTGGAGAGATTTTAACAATAATTCAAAATCGCCAGATTTATTGTCATATCTGCCTTTTATATTCAAGACTATTGCAAAAAAGTCAATACTTTTTCTATTTAATTTACAAACCATAACAATTCTTAAAACTTATGGTTAATCCTGAATATAGGCACAAATCTTCCTGTTTAGGCTGTATGTTTTTCCTTGTGATCCATTGGAAATGAAAAAATTCTGTCGCAAATATTACGGTTTTTGCATTTTTATGATAGAGAGACAGAAAAATTTCATCAGCGGGCCTGGGACATTAGGTATGGGGCAAAAGGCAAGATGTAGAAGCAAAGATATATATTCCCTATTGCCTATTCCCTATTGTCTATTTTTTGAATTTTGAATTTTCTTCTCTCTCCACTCCATAGAGGTGTAGTAAGGAAAACAAAAGAGGTTGAAGACGATACATAGGGTGGAAAGTATGAACTCTAGGCAAAAAATCACTGTAGAGAAACTCTATTCTCAGAGTTTCCCAATATTCAAATGGTTAATGACATTACTGCTGGTTTTAAATTTAAGCAGTTGTGCTGAAAAAGCTGGAAGTCAAGAAGTATCAATTAATAATCAACCAACACATCTACAAGTTTCACAAATTTCTCGACAATTTATAGAAACAGCACCACCAGAAGTAATTCAAGAATTGCGTACAAAATTAGAAGCTTATCAGCCACAAGTAAAAATATTGACTCCGGCAGTGGATGAGGTGATTGAAGATAACACTGTTACAGTCCGCTTCCAGGTTAAGGATTTACCAATATTTAAAGACCCTCAATGGCAACTAGGTTCTTATCTGCACGTTATTTTGGATAATCAACCTCATATAGCTGTTTATGACTTAAATCAGCCCTTAACTTTACCAAATTTATCCGCTGGTACACATACTTTACGCGTTTTTGCGGCGCGTCCTTGGCATGAAAGTTTTAAAAATGAAGGCGCTTATGCCCAAACAAAATTTCACATCTTTACTAAAACCGACGATAACGACCCTGAACCTGATTTACCGCTTCTTACCTACAGCAGTCCTACTGGTAGTTATGGTGCAGAACCAATTATGTTGGATTTTTACCTAACTAACGCGCCTTTACATATTACGGCTGAAGATCATCCCGAAGATACAATCAGCGATTGGCGTATTCGTTGCACAATTAATGGTGAAAGCTTTATTCTTGACCGTTGGCAAACAGTCTACCTCAAAGGCTTCAAACCAGGTAAAAACTGGGTAAAACTGGAATTTTTGGATAACCAAGGCAACCCGGTTAAAAATTCCTTTAACAGTACGGTGAGACTAATTACTTATGAACCTGATGGTCAGGATACACTTTCGAGAATTGTGAGAGGGGAAGTTACGGCTGAAGAGGTACGTGGTATCGTAGACCCGAATTACATAACTAAGATTCCAGTTACTGAACCTAAACCTGCTGTAACACCTAAAGTTGAAGTTTCTCCAATACCACAACCACAGGTAGAACCCAAGGTAGAAATATCTCCTATTCCGGAAATGGAAGTTTCTCCAATACCGCAACCACAGGTAGAACCAAAGGTAGAAATATCTCCTATTCCGGAAATGGAAGTTTCTCCAGTACCGCAACCACAGGTAGAACCAAAGGTAGAAATATCTCCAACTCCTGAAATGGAAGTTTCTCCAATACCGCAACCACAGGTAGAATCGAAAGTAGAAGAACTACCAACTCCTGAAATTGAAGTTTCTCCTACACCACAACCACAGGTAGAACCAAAGGTAGAAATATCTCCTATTCCGGAAATGGAAGTTTCTCCAATACCGCAACCACAGATAGAACCAAAGGTAGAAATATCTCCAACTCCTGAAATGGAAGTTTCTCCAATACCGCAACCACAGGTAGAACCAAAGGTAGAAATATCTCCAACTCCTGAAATGGAAGTTTCTCCAGAACCTGAAATAGAAGCAACACCAGAACCAGAGATAACACCAAATTCTATTGAGTCAACAGACAACACTCAATCAAAGCCACAAAAAACAGGATTAAGCGAGTTAAATGAGTATTTTCGGCGTAAACCTATAACCGAAAAATCTAATTAACTAAAGATACTAAGTTGCAATGTTTGAGATAAAGCTTCAATAAATGCTAACCCCGCTACAGGATTGCCTGTACTATCTAAGGCAGGACTGTAGCAAGCGATCGCGCCTTGATTTGGTACAGTTGCTAACAATGCCCCACTTATACCCGATTTCATTGGTAAACCAATTTTGACTGCATACAGGGAAGAAGCTTCGTATAGTCCACAAGTTAACATGAGAGCGTTAACGATCCGGCGATGTTGGGAATTTATTAGACTACTTTCACAAGCTAGGAGTTTTCCTAATTGCGCTAAGTCTTCCACTTGACCAGAAATACAGCATATCTGTTCGTAAGTGTCAAGAGATAATTCGATATTTTCAATGTGTCCAGTTTGGTGAAGATATTGAGCGATCGCTACATTTACCTGAGAACGAGTATCGCGCACCGAAGTCAACATTTCTACATCTATATATAGTTGACTACTGGCTAACTTATTCAACCATTGACAAAATAATTGAGTGCGATGACTGCCATTTTTACCAGGTAACTTATCAGCTAAAGTTATAGCGCCACTGTTAATCATTGAGTTGCGGGGATGCCCCTTATCCATCATTAACTGTTCTAAAGAATTAAAAGGCATTAATGACGGTTCAACACCAACTAAACCTAAAACTTTCTCTGCTCCCAGATGTTCCAATAAGTATAGTAGAGAAAATGGTTTAATAACACTCATTAAAGGAAATTTACAAGCGTTATCTCCTAAACTGTAATTTATTTCTGAGTGACAGCAAATATGAACAGTAAACCAGTTAGGGTTAGCTACAGCTAAAAGGGGAATGCGTTGAATAACACTTCCTTGTGCTGCTTTGGTGTTCGCTTGTTGAACCAAGAGAGATAAATTATTGATATTGATGTCTTCTAGTTTTCTCAAGATTTTGATGTTAACCTAAATCTAAAATATGCAATTTTCAATTTTATCACGTTAAAAAACCATAGAGTTGAGGAGTAAGGAACGGAAAAATTTAGATCCATTTGTTTGTAATTTTGTTTATTATTTATTTTATAACTTTTGCACTCTTTATAAACGAACCACAGAGGCACAGAGAATACAGAGAAATTCGGATTTGAGAGATATTTTGCATCATAGCGGTATTTGTTGGGATTGATTTTTTTCAACTCAACCGACATTGATAACAAAGTTTTGAATTTTTAATTACCATGATTCCTCGTGTTAGATCACCAGAATTACCACAAAATTATCCTTGGTTGAATACTGATAAACTTTTATCTCTAAAATCACTGAAAGGTAGAATAGTCATTTTAGATTTCTGGACATACTGTTGTATTAATTGTTTGCATATATTACCAGATTTAAAACATTTAGAACAAAAATATCAAGATATTGTCACTATTATTGGTGTTCATTCTGGAAAATTTGACAACGAGAAAGAAATTGCAAATATCCGTCAAGCCATATTACGTTATGACATTGAACACCCAGTTTTAGTAGATAGTGATTTTCGCGTTTGGGAAAATTATACAATCAAAGCCTGGCCGACTTTAATTATTATTGATCCACAAGGATATGTGATTGGTCAATTTGCTGGAGAAGGACATCTACCAGTAATTGAAAATCTTATTATTCAGACTCTGCAAAACAATCCGAATAATATTAATTTTCAAAAACTGGAATTCACATTAGAAAAACAGTGTCACCCATTAAATACACCTTTGGCTTTTCCGGGTCAAGTTTTGGCTACACAAAACGGGTTATTTATTGCTGATTCTGGACATAATCGTATAATAATGAGTACCTTAGAAGGTGAAGTAGTTCATATAATTGGTACAGGAAAACCTGGCTGCAAAGACGGTAATTTCCAAGAGGTAGAATTTTCTAATCCACAAGGAATGACCTATGATGATCAACATCAAATTATCTACATTGCTGATACTCACAATCATGTTTTACGCAAAGTTGATATTCAAAATCAAGTAGTAGAAACAATTGCCGGAACTGGTAAACAAAGCCAGATTATATATCCTCATGGTGGTCAGTCCCTAGAAATAGCATTAAATTCACCTTGGGATTTAGTGAAAGTTGGTAATTTTTTATTTATAACAATGGCTGGTTGTCATCAAATTTGGCAAATGAATCTAGAAACAAATATCATTCATACTTATGCAGGTAGTGGTGCTGAAGGTTGTGTCGATGGTAATTTTCAAGAATGTGCATTTGCTCAACCAAGTGGTATGAGTACCAATGGTAAAGAGTTATTCATTGCTGATAGTGAAGTTAGTTCAATTCGGGCTGTGGAAATAGCAGAAAATGGCCAAGTCAGAACTATTTGCGGTAGTGGATTTTTATTTGGTTTTGGTAATGAAGATGGAATAGGTAATAATGTGCTGTTACAGCATTGTTTGGGAGTGGAATATTTTGATAATAATCTGTGGGTTGCAGATACATATAATAATAAAATTAAATTGGTCAATCCTAATACTGGTGAATGTAAACAGATTTTATTATGTAGTGAGATAGAACCGTTTTCCGAAACTTCTGGGTTTAGTGCGATGTGTTCATATCTATATAATAGAGATACAAATAATCATCTGATGCACCGGATGAATTTTGAAAATTTAAAAGTGATGACAATGGAATTTTCCGGTTTATGTGCGCCTAGTATGTGTTGGAATCATGTATAATTAGGGTTTACGTATTTTTAGCGTTTGATGAGTACACTGATATGATATCTTTACTAAAAGTATGTCTTGAGATGTAATGATTACCCATCTTTATTGAGGAAGATAGATATGACTGATAAATTTATTCCCTTAGAATGTAATGATGATGATGTGTTATTGTTTAATGATAATGCTTCTACAGTTAAGAATTTTATTTCCTTATTAGAAAAAAGTTTTGAAGAAAAATTATTTTGTAAATTTAATGATAGTACACAAAATATTATTGGTGATATGTTACAGTATATTTCAGTCGCTGCACCAGGAAGTTGTGGAAGTTTAGCACATTTTAAATCTAGTGAAATTAAATGGGAGTCTGATAGAGAAGGAGTAAATTGCAAACTTTTGCGAATAGGTGCTTCTGGGTGGCAACCTGGCAAACTGAGAATTAATACAAGCATTAAAATTATATCCAAAAAATACACAGATTATCGAGGAAGCTCATCCTCTAGAGATGAACCTGTAATTAAAGTATATTTAGAATTTTGTCTTGATCAACTAGAAGAAAATGAATCACCTTTAGATGACATAAGAAAAATCATAAATAATAGCCCCATTTCAATCACAAACGAGGATGTAAATTGAGGATACAAAGTATGAATGATGCAAATTTTAATCCCCAAGAATATATAAACCAAATGTCATTATTATTGGATTTGAAAATTAATGATGAATATAAAGATGAAGTTGTCAAAAATTTTCAGAGAATCAAATCAATAGCAGAAATAGTTAATAAATTTCCTTTAGCAGAAGAAATTGAAATCGCACCAATTTTTGAACCATAGATAATCCTGTTATTAACCATGAATGATGCTGTTGATATAGCTAGAAATGTATTATCAGGTCAAGTTAGCGCAGTAGAAGTTACTCAAACAGCGTTAGGGAAAATTTCTGATAGGAATAAGGAACTAAATTGTTTTACCACAATTACCGCAGAAACAGCTTTACAAGATGCAGCACATATTGATAAAAAAATTGCTGAAGGTAAAAATCCTGGTGTGTTAGCTGGTGTACCTTTTGCAGTTAAAAATTTATTTGATATTGCTGGGTTAACAACTTTAGCTGGGGCAAAAATTAACGCTGAAAATTCTCCAGCTACCCAAGATGCAACCACAATTACTAGGCTAAAAAAAGCTGGTGCGGTGTTGCTTGGTGCGTTAAATATGGATGAATATGCTTATGGGTTTGTGACAGAAAATGCCCATTATGGTGCAACTCATAACCCACATGATGTACAACGAGTAGCGGGGGGTTCTTCTGGTGGTTCTGCTGCTGCGGTTGCTGGAGGTTTAGTTCCTTTTACTTTAGGTTCAGATACTAATGGTTCTATTCGTGTTCCTGCGGCTTTATGTGGTGTGTTGGGTTTTAAACCTACTTATGGCAGGTTATCTCGTGCAGGCGTAAAATTATTTTCTAGCAGTTTAGATCATATCGGCTATTTTGCCAATTCAGTGAGAGATATTGCAACGATATTTGATGTTTTGCAAGGTGTCGATGAAAAAGATCCAGTTTGTACAAAACGTCCTCCTGATTTATGTTTACCACAAATAAATAATGAGATTTCTCAAATTAGAATTGCAATTGTAGATGACTATTTTACTCAAAATGCAACACCGGAGGCTTTAGCAGTAGTTCAAAAAGTAGCTGATGCCTTGAATGTTACTGAATATGTAACCATACCAGAAGCAAAAATTGCCCGTGCTGCGGCGTTTGTCATTACTGCTTGTGAAGGCGCAAATCTGCATTTAGAGAAATTAAAATCCCGTCCTCAAGATTTTGACCCTGCAACACGCGACCGCTTTTTAGCTGGTGCATTAATTCCTAACCATTGGTATATTCAAGCGCAGAGGTTTAGAAGATGGTATAGAGATAAAGTTAAAGAAATATTTGCAAATGTAGATATAATTATTGCTCCGACAACACCCATTACAGCCCCATTAATCGGACAACAAACTATGATATTAGACGGTGCAGAAATTCTCGTTCGTCCGCATTTGGGTTTATTTACACAACCATTATCTTTTATTGGTTTACCTGTTTTATCAGTACCAATTCAGCAACAAAATCACCTACCTTTAGGAGTACAATTAATAGCTGCACCCTATAATGAGGCATTAATTTTAAAAGTTGCAGCAGTCTTGGAAAATATAATATTAAGTACCTAAGCAAAATTAATTGTACATATTGATTGAAAACAAAAATGTCTGTATTCCTTACCCATTCCCTATTCCCTCTTCCCTATTCCCTCTCCTAACTATAAAATTTATTTTGCACGACTACTTATAATTATTCTATTGAAGATAGTAAAAAAATATTAGGACTTACGCAAAAAAAAAACGAAAAATAAGGTTTTCGGAGGATAGGTTCATCAAAGAAAAAAAACCCCTACACCCTACACCCTACACCCAGTCTCAACTGTAGCTTCTTTGTCGCCCCGTCAAACAATACCCCTCTCCGCCACCGGAAAGGGGTAAATTACAGATTCAAACTCAGCACTACCTAATAAGCATCTTGTAACTCGTAGAAATCAGGCGAGATGTAATCCTTCCGCAAAGGCCAACCCACCCAATCTTCTGGCATTAAAATCCGCTTCAAATTAGGATGACCTTCATAGATAATGCCATACATATCGTAAGACTCGCGCTCTTGCCAGTCCGCAGTCTTCCAAATCCAGTATACTGAAGGCACAGTTGGATTTTCTCTAGGTAAGAACACTTTCACCCGGACTTCTTCCGGCTTATCAGCATTATCACTCACTTTTACCAAGTGATAAACACTTACCAAATCTTGTCCTGGACCTAAATCAATACCTCCTTGAAACTGGAGATAATTAAATCCATAAGCATACAAAGCTGTAGCAGTAGGCAGCAAGAAATCTGCGTCTACCTTAATAATCTCTACCCCATTAACATCTGGGGCTAAAGATTCATGGTCAAAGCCATTTTCTGTTAACCACTGGGAAACCTGACCCGCAGGAACTATAGACTCTTCAGCGGCAGGAACTATTTTAGATTCTTCATCAGCCACGTTTTTGTTCCTCCTTGGTCTGTGCTGTTAGCAGCGCGGGGGGTACAGGCATACCAATTGCTTCTGTCAATTCCTTTGGTGGATTGAAGCGGGTTTCAGATTGTAAATACTTACCAGTTAAAATCTCTGGAACTGGCTTCATATTGTGAGTGGTACTGTAGTAGCGGTGGGTTTGCTTAATTTGACCCCGTTCTTGCATCGAATCATTAGCAATTTTCTTCCGCAACTTAATAATTGCATCAATAATTGCTTCTGGACGTGGAGGACAACCGGGCAAATACACATCTACAGGAATTAGCTTATCAACTCCACGCACAGCACTAGGAGAGTCAACACTGAACATCCCGCCTGTAATTGTACAAGCACCCATCGCAATTACATACTTGGGTTCAGGCATTTGTTCATAAAGACGTACCAATTGAGGAGCCATCTTCATGGTAATTGTGCCAGCAGTGATAATTAAATCAGCTTGACGGGGGCTAGAACGGGGAATTAGACCAAAACGGTCAAAGTCAAACCGAGAACCAATTAAAGCTGCAAATTCAATAAAACAGCAAGCTGTACCAAACAGCAAAGGCCACAAACTAGAAAGCCGCGCCCAGTTGTAGAGGTCATCAACAGTAGTCAAGATGACGTTTTCTGACAGTTCTTGAGTAACTGTAGGACGATGAATGGGGTTGATGATTTGCTCTTTGTCCTGGGTGGTTATATTAGAATTCAAGACCATTCCAAAGCTCCTTTACGCCATGCGTAAACTAAAGCGACTACAAGAATCGCAATAAAAATTAACGCTTCAATAAATGCCAATAAGCCTAGACGATGAAAAGCTACTGCCCAAGGGTACAAGAACACAGTTTCCACGTCAAAAACAACAAAGACTAAGGCAAACATATAGTAGCGAATGTTGAACTGAATCCAGGCTCCCCCGATGGGTTCCATGCCGGACTCATAAGTGGTGCGTCGTTCTGGACTGTAGCTACTAGGTCTAAGAAGCTTGGACGCTGAAAGCGCCAGGGCTGGTACTAGGCTACAGAGGATAAAGAAGCCAAGAAGATACTCGTAACCGCTGAGGACAAACACAATAGATATGTACCGATTATGGTGAAAATAAGGCTGTGATCGGGTAGGTCAGGAGCATTTCTGCTCCCTTCCCCCCTCAGAACCGTGCGTACAAGTTTCCAAGTACACGGCTCAAGCAAGTCAAGTGCTACTTTTAGATTAATACTTCTTCTGGTGGAGAAGAGTATTTTACTTTAATGGAATGGATTTGTTGATGGCAGTAGTAATGCACTAACTGTAGATTGGCAAGGTTATTTTTGCCTTTCTGGTATCGGGGAGTGACGTGGTGTCTGTGAAGAGTTTCACCATTAAATAGAGATTCATGACACACAGGGCATAGATAGTCCTGTTTTTTTGCTATCTTTTGATTACTAGGTTCTAGAGTTTTGGATTTATTCTTTTCTCTTTCTACCCAGTATTTTCTGAGTTCTGGGTCATCGGGTGAAGATGTACCCTTAACTAGAGTGTGTCTCTCTATATTGAACCAACTGAATTTTAACAAGACTTTACCGGACTCTTTGTTACCAAAGACCCAGTTATCCATCCTGTCTAGGTTTAATCTTCCCCAATATCTCTTCTCCCGCCACTTGTCTGATTTGTTTGGGTGCATTCTTTTGGTGTATCTTTTCTCCCTGGTATACATCCAGCTATCCAATTTGCTGAATGTTTCTGAAGAAACCCCTATGCGGAGATAGTTAGCTATTCCCCTAATAATGGGGTTTAGTTGATCTATCAGATAGTCAACGTTCCGGCTTTTGTTTTCCAGCCATACTTGTCTGAGTTTATTCCGCACGTTTTGCATGGTTTTTTGACTGGGTTTTATCAGCACTTTGAATCCTGTTTTAGTGTTGGATACTGGGTAGTGTCTGACATTGAATCCAAGAAAATCAAAACCTTTTGTTAGGTGGACGATTTTTGTTTTCTCATCAGAGAGGGTAAGTCCTCTGTCTTTCATCCAATTCTTCAGAATTTCTACTGATTGTTCTGCGTCATCTTTTGTTTGGCAGAATACTACAAAATCGTCGGCATATCGGACAATAGCGCGTTTACTAATTAATTGACCTCTATTGTCGTATTTTATGCCTAGTGCCTTTTCCAGTCCATGCAAGGCTATATTGGCTAGAAGTGGGCTAATTATTCCACCTTGGGGGGTTCCCTTTTCGGTTTCGTAAAAAGCTCCTTTGTCCACGTACCCAGCTTTTAACCATAGGTGAATTAATTTCTTTGCAGGGAAATTTCCTATGGTTTTCATTAGGGGTTCATGGGCAATATTATCAAAACATCCTTTTATATCAGCATCCACTATCCATTTTTTCGTCTTGTTAGAACGAGCAATTAGGTAAATTTTTCCTATTGCGTCATGGGCGCTTCTGCCTGGTCGGAAACCATAGCTACTGCCTTCAAATTTGGATTCCCAGTATGGTTCCAGTGCGTTTTTTACAATCGCCTGTAGACAGCGGTCTATTATGCTAGGTATTCCTAGTGGACGTTTCTTGCCATTAGCTTTGGGGATATACACTCTCCTAGTGAGGTAGGGTTTCCAGGGGATGAATTTTGTTAGTATGTCTACCAACAATCCTCTGGCTGCTGGTGTTTTTACTACCAGCTTGTCTACTCCAGGGGTGTTTTTGCCTTGGTTGATTTGTGTTACTTTCCTTATTGATACAAGGATGTTTGAGTAACTTCTCATTAGCAACCTTTGCAGGTTGCGAACCAATTTCAACTTCCCAGACCTTGTAGCCTTGAAAATTCTTTGTCTCAATCGCCTAACTACCTTGTTGACTTTGCGCCAGTTGACACGATTCCATTGGGTAGTTCTCTCAGTTACGTTCGCATTCCTCACGGATTGCATCCAACTTTTCCTTTTGAGTTCGGTAATTTTACATTGAAGTTCAAGAGACTCACCTGCCATACGTCAGCACCCTTTCGGGTTGGGTATTACCCTATCTGTCCGGTTATTTATTCCCGTTGCCTTTCGGCAGACAGCTTTCGCTTTTTATGGCATCTTTTTCCCACTAGGGAATTCAGGTTGAATTACTCCTTCCTTACTAGCGACTTAGGTCTAGCCGCTAGACCCCATTGGGGTTACTTCGTTCCACACGCATGAGATGCGATTGGGTTAGGTACTCTCTCTATTCCGGGGAATTTTTGGTGTCCTAACATTGACACGAGCAGGATCAATGTCTTTTTGGTAAGAAGGAAAGTGTCTTCTTACTCTTTTTCCCAACACTGTCGTTGTACCAGTTGATTGGTACTAGCCACTTACGAGCAGCCTGATGTTAACGAAACCTCAATGAGAGTTCATTTTCATTTACCTTACCAATCTTCCTCTTGCCTCCCCCCAAATGTGGTTATCAGGATGGTTGGGCTTTTCTCTTTAGCTTTGAGACAAGGTAATTGCTTACTTTGCCCCTAAGAGATGAGGACAAGCATTGGACACTTGCTCGTAAATATCCTTCGGACTTCGGTGCATTCTATTGCTTAAAAACCTTATCCAGTAAGGATATTTAACTCATTACGTGCGACATCGAATCGCACACTTTCTTTTACATTATATCTTTTAGGGTTTTCTGGAATCTGGGAAACAGACGGGCTGAGTGTATTTGATTCAGTTTTGGGAATGATAGAAAAGTCTAACAATTATGTCATAATTTTTAACGTATCTTTAAGATTTCCATCTGAGAGGCTTTAGCCATGAGCGAACAAGCTGAACAAGCTATTGAAACTCCTGTGTTAGATAGGTATGAGTGTCGCTCTTGCGGTTATGTTTATGAACCTGAAAAGGGAGACGACAGCCATGATATTCCTGCTGGGACATTGTTTTCAGAACTACCTATAAATTGGCGTTGTCCAGTATGTACAGCCAAAAAGGTAGCTTTTGCTAACATAGGTCCTGCGGGTACAGCATCTGGTTTCACAGAAAACTTAAGTTACGGCTTGGGTGTAAATAAACTGACACCAGCCCAAAAGAACATCTTAATATTTGGCGCTTTAGCCCTTGGATTCTTGTTTTTTATCAGTCTTTACGGCTTACAATAAAACCCCCTTGGGGAGATGGGGAGATGGAGAGAATAAAAAATTATTTATTCCCTATTGACTGTCACCTGTCACCTGTCGCCTGTTCCCTTAATTCAAATTTCGATAAACACTAAAAAATACTGATGCATTCAATTGTAAAAAAGTGGCAAGGAATATTTGCCGCATTCATAGTAATCCTAGCCTGTATCGGCTGTAGTAAAGTTCCCTCTACAAGCTTTAATCCCTGGCAAGTTATCAGTGTGCCAACAGAGGAAAAACTGTTTGATATTGCTTTTACTGATAACCCCAAACATGGTTATTTAGTTGGTAGCAATGCTACCCTGCTAGAAACTAATGATGGTGGAAATACTTGGCAATCGCTAAAATTGGCAGTTGATGAGCCAAAATCTCGATTTGACTCTGTCAGTTTTGCAGGTAAAGAAGGCTGGATAGTGGGAGAGCCTTCAGTGTTGTTACATACTACTGATGGTGGTAAATCTTGGTCTAGCTTACCCTTGAGTCAAAAATTACCTGGTAGCCCAATTTTAGTAACAGCACTGGGTGAAAATACAGCGGAAATGGCTACTGATGTGGGAGCTATCTATAAAACCACAGATGGTGGTCAAAATTGGAAAGCACAGGTAGAAGCGGCTGTTGGTGTGGTGCGTAACTTGGATCGTGCCAGTGATGGTAGATATATTGCTGTTTCTGCTAAAGGCAGCTTTTATTCAGTGTGGGAACCTGGAGAAAATGCTTGGGAACCCCATAACCGTCTAAGTTCTCGGCGGTTAGAAAATATGGGTTTTGCTGATAATGGCCAGTTGTGGTTGTTAGCACGGGGAGGTCAAGTTCAATTTAGTGATTTGACTAAACCTGATGAATGGCTAGATGTAGAATATCCAGAGTTGTCTACGAGTTGGGGTTTACTAGATTTAGCATATCGGACACCAGATGAAATCTGGATTGGTGGTGGTAGCGGGAACTTGCTACGCAGTACGGATGGTGGTCAGACCTGGAAAAAAGACCGGGATGTGGAAAGTGTAGCGGCTAATTTGTACAAGATTGTATTTTTTAGCCCCGATCAAGGTTTTATCATTGGTGATCACGGCGTTTTGCTCAAATATAATCCTAATGCCGAAGCAAGTTCTCAACCAGAGGCCGCTTAGGTGATAACCTTTTCTGAGAAGAACGTTGCAACTTGTAACTCTTTCTAAACTTTGTAGGATAATAGACTCAATAATAGTTTTTGCAAAGGTAGTCATTTAAATGTCAGGTACCACTGGAGAGCGTCCATTTTCGGACATTGTTACCAGTATTCGTTACTGGGTAATTCACAGCATCACCATTCCAGCTTTATTCGTTGCTGGTTGGTTATTTGTCAGCACTGGTTTGGCTTATGATGTTTTCGGCACTCCTCGTCCTGATGAGTATTTCACTCAGGTACGGCAAGAAGTGCCAATCGTCAGCAACCGTTATGAAGCTAAAAAGCAAGTAGAAACATTTATCCAAAAGTAGTTTGAAATCATGGCCAGCGGCAATAACATCAATCAACCAGTTACTTATCCAATTTTTACAGTCAGATGGCTTGCAGTTCACACTTTAGGTGTGCCAACTGTCTTCTTTTTAGGCGCGATCGCCGCAATGCAGTTTATTCAACGCTAGGAGCAAGTCATGGAAAGATCACCTAATCCTAATCAACAACCTGTTGAATTAAACCGTACTTCTTTGTACCTGGGACTTTTACTAATTTTCGTTCTAGGGATTCTGTTTTCCAGTTACTTCTTTAACTAACTGGGACTGTCGTTACTATTTGCTGTTGACTTATTGTTAAGGGAGGAGAAAACTGTGTCTGGAAGTGGGAGAATTCCCCTGTGGGTTGTCGCTACAATCGCAGGTTTAGGTGTAATTACTGTTGTAGGTATTTTCTTTTATGGAGCCTACGCCGGATTAGGTTCTTCTTTGTAGTTCTAACCTGATCCGCATTTTTGTTAAAAAACAAACATCAAAAAACCGCCTTTCTCAATGAGATTGGCGGTTTTTTAGGTTAAGGAGGTAGGTGACAGGTGACAGGTGACAGGTGACAGGTGACAGGTGACGGGTGACAGGTGACAGGTGACAGGTAAGAGAGGAAGAGTATATTTCTCTTAAACCCTAAACCCTAAACCCTAAACCCTAAACCCTAAACCCTAAACCCTAAACCCTACACCCTACACCCTTTTGTAATTAGGCGATATCTTCGCGTTCAATGTATACAAATAAGAACGCAAAAACTGTTGCTGGTAAAACCAGACCAGTTAAAGGAACAAAGATGGAAGGTAAGAATGAAGAATAAGCTAGGATGGAGGGCAAAAATGAGCCTGACATAGTAAAGAATCCTTTGAAGTCACACTACAATTCAAAATGAGCTTACTGCAAAATTCTGACTATTTTTGCAAATTCTCAAGATTTTTAACAGTGGCGTTTACAAATCTAATAATTCATCTAGCTGCATACTCGGTAAGTTAGGCGGAATAACTGTCTTGACTGTTGTCACCTTGTGGCTTTCCTGCTGGTTGGTTAGATCGAGAGCGATCGCACCGACAAGGATTTCCAAGCATCCAAAGGGTACAATTAGTTGGGTAATGGCTTCCCAATTTCCCCAAGGTGTAGGTCGCAAGTCTTTGAGCAGATGGGGACCATCTAGTAAAGCACGAGTTTGGTAATCTTCAACCCATAACTTTATCGCTAATCCAGACCCCACTTCAGACAGTTCTAAACGTAATTTGATAGATGTACCCGCCAGTAATTCACCACCGGGTAGAAATAGTTGGGGCGTTGGTAAATATTTTGGCAGTGTTGGTGATAAATTGACTAGTTCTGATTGCTGTTCTGCAAGAGGCTGGTTTTTATCCTCATGGCTGTCGGTAATATATATATCGTCCATAACAATTTCTTGGGACAACCACGACGGTATGTTTTGAGGTTGTTCTTGTTCTGGGGTTGGTTCATCTAAGTCCAGACGAAGATGTTCTGGAATCTCCTGTTCTGGTTCTTCTATTTCTGCATCTAAACTTAAATATAACTCGGTTTCAACGGCTTGATTTTCCGTACTCAGAGTTAAAGCCGACTCTGGGTGTGATTGATCACGATCATTACTATCATCTTGGTATTCTAAAGTGATACCTTCAGGTAAGAAGTATCCTTGGTTCTCCATCCATTTTTGAATGAGAGGAGATTGGGCTGGAGTATCTGTTGTGATTAATTCCTCAGTATCTAAAAGAGGAAATTCCGTCATAACCCTAGACTCATCTTCACTTTCATAACTGGGTAATAATTCCAGTGTGTTTTCTGTCTTGGCTAACTGAATTTCTGGAGAATTTGCAAGCTGGATTTGAGTTTCTTGTTCCAGTTCTAAATCAGGTTTTAAGCGTTTTAAGTAGGGAAAACCAGTTTTTACTTGTTTGATTACTAACTTTTCTAGATTAATAGGAGCGATTTTACTAGTTTTTTTAATAGCCCCTTCAGATAATAGGGATTCTACAACTTGATTTTTGTTAATTTGCGGTAATTTCGGTAGTTCTGGTGAAACCCCATCCCAGACAATTTCTGATTTAATTCGTGGTGGTAAAGGCTTGTTTGCAGAGGGCTTTAAAATATGGAACTGAGCTAATTTAGGAGTTTTGGCCACATTGAAAAGTTCTAAACTCACCTTGATCGGTTTTTCTGTGTCGGTAGCATTAACTGGATCTGGTGGTTTGTTGCTTTCCGTTAATTGGTCTGGTGTGTTAGATTTGGGAAAGGTGACAGACAGTAATTCGCTGACATCAGCTGTAATTGTGAAAGTGCGACTACCTAAAAGTTGAATTCTTTCTTCATTATTAACTGCACCATATAAATTAATTTCTGCCAAGATTAATTTGGATTCACACTCAGTCGGAATATCAATTGAGGTAGTGAAGGTAAAAGGTAGAATTTTATTTGGTAAAGACTGGCTAAATTGAGTTAAGATATTTGACTCTAGGGGCGATCGCAGTTCAATAACTAGTTGTAACTGGTTAACGCTGCTGATAGATAATCTTTGCTCTTCCAGATGATCTGCTAGATTCACACCACCATTTAATGTTAAGGTTTTTCCCCAACGACTAATATAGATGTCCTGTTCTAGATATAACTGAATTAATGGAGGTGGAGATACTGAATCAAAGTCCTCAAGTGCTGGATCTTCCTCTGGGGATTCTGGGTTGGGTAAAGCTAAATCGATCAAGCTTTGTAATAGCTGCTCTGCTGTCTCACCTTTGAACAAGACTGGACTGACAGGCTGATCAATAATTATATCTTCTGTTTCTGTTAATAAAGTATTGATGTCAAGGCTGGGGAGTGAAGTAATGGCAGATTCATCGTGGGGAAATAGTTTTACCTCAAGTTCTGAGTCAAATTGACCACTATCACCCAGATATGGGCGCTCTGTAACTTCTTCGGGCAAGACTTTAATCAGTAGACTATATTGCCAGGATTGACCTAGCATATCCGTCATCAAGTCCCCGGAGCATCGTAACTCCCAAATTCCCTGTTTAAGATCAGTAAAGGGAATAACTGCCATGAGTCCATCTGCATTAGTGCGACGCATACGCTTAAAGATTCGCCGCTTTGGTGGTACTTCCTGAATTGAGGAGTGAGTTACCCGTACTTCTACATCTGTGTTTAGCAGGTGTGAACGTGCCAAAACTCTGTACTTACCTGCTAAAATTTGCAGAGTTGGCGATTCCAGGGTTTGCCAAGTGCGATCGCCCTGTTTCTGTATCAGAAATTGCCAGTGTTCCATTGTGAATAATACCCAAACCGAAGATCAGCTTATTTATATTTTGTATTAGCTTGCTTGCAAGTTTAACTCAGTAATATGTAATTACAGAACAGGACTTACGCACAGAATTGATCGGTGAAGACTGGGTGTAGGGTGTAGGGTGTGGGGTGTAGGGGGTTTTCTCATTCCATTTACCTATCCTCTGAAAACCTTATTTTTTCGTTCTTTTGTGTAAGTCCTACAGAAGAAGGAGTTGAGGAATATGGCTTACTAATAAGCTACGCACTTCAGGAGCAAGAATTCATTTTTTTCCCCATACACCATGTACCCTGCATCTAAAATGGTGAAAAATCAGACAATTAAGGATTTTTAGTTGATTTATTATTAACAATAATAATTTTGAAAAAAGTAAGTATAACGAATTGACAAAACGAAAGTATGTAACATAAATAAAATTTACCAAAACCTTTTGCCTGTTGCCTGATCACGCCGATAACTTTTAACGCCAACCTACTTAGCAGTTTGATTATGCCCAATGTGAAAATTTTTTCTGCATCTTTAAACTTTCAAGGAGATTACCCTTGCCCTGTGTGCCGGGTCGGTAAAATTTCTCAGATGCCACTAATGGAGGCGATGTCTTGTGACTTTTGCCACGAAATTTTTACTGTCAATTTGGAGTTACAACAAATCAAAATGCCTTCTCGACAACCTCCTTTAGTTTGGCGGTGGAATGGCTTTAAATGGACTCAAGCCCAACTAGAAGGTATGGAATTAGGTTGGGGTTATGTGTTAGCTGCAATTGCTTTTGTCGTTTTACCTACTACTTTGATTGGTATAGCAGCTTATTATTTTCCACCAGATCCTCATGTACCCCTTTCCTGGATACCATATATCTGGACAATCCTCACTTTTTTGTTACATTTAGCAATTATGATTTGGATTTTTATTGAAGTTTATCAGATCCCAATTGGGTCATATTTGCGAGCGGTTAGTCGCTGGAGAAATGGTGTAATGAGATGATTTTTTGCATTTTCACATTTTCAATGCCAGAACAAAAGCCGATGCAGTTGAGTTTCTAGTTAGTATAATTGCCTACAGCACTAGGCGGAAGCAACATTGCTCTTTAAACACCAGTTTAAACCAAGTTAAACCTGCTGCAAAAGAAGTAGATTGATTGAATATCTTTAATGAAAGTGAGCGATCGCATTGAGTTTGAGTATATAGCCGTGGACAGGGTCGTGAGGACATCAATTGTTAACGAAGGCAGAGGGCAGAAGGCAGTTTTTGTAAAGGGGATTTGTAGCCCGCGCTAAAAACTTTTCGTCTGAAACGGCGTTAGCGTAGCGGGACGAAGTCCGGTTTTAGAACTGATTGTTTCGATCATGAAACTCCCATGACAAGAGGGTTTTACTCCTGACTCCTGACTCCTGACTCTTGCTATACATTAACGCAATACTTTAGTATCCAGTGATACAATAAGTGATATATGACACAGTTACCCAGATTTATCCGTAGAGTCTAATCCAAAATCCAAAATCCTGTTAGAGGATGAATGATGGCTTTTCACTCATAATTAATTTAATTATTATTTGTTTTTCACCAACACATAGTATGAGCGAACTGGAGCGGTATTACAGAGTCTTAGAATTGGAGCCTGGAGCAACACTAGAAGAAGTCAACCAGGCTTATAAAGATTTAGTGTTTGTTTGGCACCCTGACAGACTCCCTAAAGACAATCACCGCTTGCAACAAAAAGCTCAAGACAAGCTCAAAGCCTTTAATGAAGCTCGTGATAAAATACGTTCTTTAAAGGACAAGTCTCAAACTGCAAATTATTCTAAACCAACTCAACAAAAAAAACCATCTTCAAGCTACAATCAAACACCACAAACAAACTATCAACAACCAAATCAGAATCCAGACTTAAGTGGCAAAGATTTTAGTCGAGCTAATTTAAGTAACAAAGATTTATCAGGCAGAAATCTGAGTTATGCCAATTTGAGCGGTTCTAATCTCAGTGATACTTTTATGCACAAAGTGAATCTTAGAGGTGCGGATTTATCGGAAGCCAATTTGTTTAGAGCCAACCTACTGTTGGCAGATTTGAGAGAAGCAAATTTACGCTCGGCTAATTTAATTGGTGCGGATCTCAGTGGTGCTGATTTGCGGGGTGCTGATTTGACAGGTGCTAGGATTCGTTCAGGTGATCGCTTGCTGGTCAAATTGATTGGAGCCAACCTAGCTGGAGCTATTATGCCTGATGGGGTAATTCATCGCTAAACCCAACCAGAGTTAATAAAAAATAAAGAATTGAGTTAACACTACCTACAATATGGGAGACTTAGTAATATTCCTGAGAATATGAAATCAATGAAATGGTATCTTATGTAACGAAAAGACTGAAATATTTTGTAGAAAGCTACTTTTCTGGGGTGATAGAACTTTGGATTTTAGATTTGGGATTTGCAATTGTCAAATATAGACGATAACTGCTTTTACCCCATCCATCTGTCGTCATAACTTTTAAACTTGGTATTATTTAAATAATACTGGGTAAAGTAGTAAAAAATCACTTCTTAAAAACTCTTGTAATATCAATTTTTGCTGCTTGAGGCTGATAAGTAATTTTTTGTGTTTAGAACATCATGAATATAGCAATAATTGGTTGTGGTTATGTTGGTTATGCTGTTTCTCAATATTGGCAGCAAAACAAAAACTTTATTATTACTGCAACTACAACTACTACTGAGCGTGTACCTGGATTACAAAAAGTAGCTCAAAAAGTTATAGTTACCCAAGGAAATGATTTAGAATCTCTAAAAACAGTATTACAAAATCAAGATGTTGTTCTATTAAGCGTAGGTGCTAAAAGTGCAACAACCTATGAAGACACCTATCTACAAACAGCAAAAAATCTAGTTTCCATATTGCGTACTTCTCCTAATGTTCATCAATTAATATATACAGGAAGTTACTCAGTTTATGGAGATAGAAATGGTGTATGGGTAGATGAAGAAACACCACCAGCACCAGCTAATTTAAATGCTCAAATTCTCCGCAAAACAGAAGATGTTTTACTTTCAGCAGAAAATGAAACCCTCAGAGTTTGTATTTTGCGGTTAGGGGGAATTTATGGACCAGGTAGAGAATTGGTAAAAATATTTGGAAGATTAGCAGGTGCAACTCGTCCCGGTAAAGGTGAAGATATTACAAATTGGGTGCATTTAGATGATATTGTTGGGGCGATAGAATTTGCTCGTCATCACCGCTTACAAGGAATTTATAATTTAGTTGATGATTCCCATCTTAGCAGTCGAGAATTAATTGATAATGTATTAACAAAACATAATTTATCTAATGTGATTTGGGATGCAACCAACAAGAGTAACCGCCCTTATAATACGTGGGTGTCTAATCAAAAGCTAAAAGACGCAGGATACGAGTTTATCCACCCACAAATCATTTTTTAGCAGCTATTTCAATTCAGTATCATGCAATCGCCAATTGTAGATAATTCCTCTGTTTTAACAGCATCTCCCACCCAGTTTTATACTTGGCAGAATTATCGCTGTGCTTACGAAATACATCAACCGATAAATTCTGCTTCTGGAGGTATTCCCTTACTATTAATTCATCCTATTGGTGTAGGACTATCACGGCAATTTTGGCAGCGATTTTGCCGTGAATGGTATGATACAAATCATGGCAATATCATTTACACCCCTGATTTATTAGGATGTGGTGAAAGTGATACACCCAGGAAAGCATATAAACCTATTGATTGGGCAAAACAGTTACAGCATTTTTTACAAACATTAGTAAAAACACCTGTAATTTTATTGGTTCAAGGCGCTTTATTACCAGTAGCAATTGAATTGGTGAAATTAGAACCAAATTTAATTACTGGACTGATACTTTCTGGTCCAACACCTTGGAGTGTGATTACTAAAAATGCAGCTACATGGAGACAAAAACTGCTTTGGGCTATTTTTGATTCACCCATAGGTAATGCTTTTTTTCGTTATGCACGCACCCGCAAATTTTTAGTTTCTTTTTCTACAGAAAGACTTTTTGCTGCTAGTGATGCTGTCGATGAGGAATGGCTAAATACCTTATTAACAGATGCTAAAAATATGGGTGGGCGCTATGCAGTATTTTCCTTTTTAGCGAGATTTTGGCAACGGGATTATACCAGTGATATTAAAGCAATTAAACAACCGACATTAATAGTGTTGGGAGAGAAGGCATCAGCTATTAGCAAAGAAGGTAAAACAGAAACAGCCGATGAAAGAATGGCTGATTATCTAGCCTGTTTATCTCAAGGACGAGGGATAAAAATTAAGGGAAGAAATGTTTTACCTTATGAATCAACTGCTGATTTTGTAGCTGCAATATCTCCATTTATTCATGAGTTATCTTGATGATTAAACAGTAATGATTTAGAAAGCATCAAAAAATGCAAATCTAAGGTGAACATTTAGTTAATAGAAGGTAAACATTTAGTTACCAAACTTTAATACAGGCAAGGTAATGGAGAAACTGATTATAATAATCAAGGCGAAATCTCATTACCTCGTCTGACTCAATCATGGAAAACTTTGTTTTTTACAATCCTGTTAAAATCCTATTTGGTCAAGGTCAAATTGCTAAGATTGGGGACGAAATCCCCGCAGATGCTAAAATTTTGATGACCTACGGTGGCGGTAGTATTAAAGCTAATGGCGTTTATGACCAAGTAAAATCTGCGTTAGCTGGACGGAATTTAATTGAGTTTGGTGGTATTGAACCTAACCCCTGTTTAGAAACCTTGATGAAAGCAGTGGAATTGGTGCGGAAAGAAGGCGTTGATTTTCTGTTGGCAGTGGGTGGTGGTTCTGTTGTAGATGGAACTAAATTTATTGCTGCTGCTGTTCCTTTTGTGGGCGATCCTTGGGATATTTTAGCAAAACGCGCACCTGTAACTGCGGCTTTACCCTTGGGTGTGGTTTTGACACTACCAGCAACTGGTTCAGAAATGAATGTGAATTCGGTTGTTACCAAATGTGAAACCCAAGAAAAACTTTATTTCGGAAGTCAATTAGTTTTCCCTCGCTTCTCTGTCCTTGATCCAGAAACAACATTTTCTTTACCTCCCAGACAAATTAGTAATGGAATTGTTGATGCTTTCACTCATGTGATGGAACAGTATTTAACCTATCCGGTAAATGCACCATTACAAGACCGCATGGCTGAATCAATTTTAAAAACTTTGATTGAAGAAGGTCCTAAAACTTTAGCTAATACTACAGATTATGATGCCAGAGCGAATTTAGTTTGGTCAGCGACAATGGCGTTAAATGGTCTAATTGCTGTTGGTGTTCCTCAAGATTGGACAACTCACATGATTGGTCATGAATTGACAGCTTTACATGGTTTAGATCATGCCCAAACTTTGGCAATTGTGTTACCAAGTACGTTGACAATTAAACGCGATCGCAAATGGCAAAAACTTCTACAATATGCAGATAGAGTTTGGGATATTGTCGGTGGTTCAGAAGAAGAACGAGTAGATGCAGCAATTACTAAAACTCGTGATTTCTTTGAATCAGTTGGTGTCCGCACTCGCTTATCTGACTATGGTGTGGGAGTAGAAACTATTCCCGCAGTCATTGAGAATTTAGAAAAGCATGGGATGACAGCTTTGGGTGAAAATAAAGATGTTAATCTGCAAGTTGTTGAGAAGATTTTAGCTCTTTGCGCTTAGAAATTAAATAATTAGGTCAGGCTTTTGTCTGACCTTTATCTACATTTCTTGCTGAATGAGTGATGAAGTAGTTTAAAATGTTGTTGAGGCAGAGCCTCAAGTTTAAGTTTTTTATACAAGTATTCCTAATTCAAAATTAACAAATTATAATTGTGCTGCTATTACGAGAATACAGCAATGCTTATACTTTTTATTCATGGTGTCGCAGAATCAAAGGTTAAATTTGCAGAACCTCTCAAAAAGTTAATTCAAACAGAGTTCTCCCAAAGAGGTCAAAAATTACCTCATTTTCATTCTGGCTTTTATGCAGATATTTTAAATAATAAAGGTAAAGTATGGAATTTTATTCATCAAGACTTACAAAAATTTCAACAAGAAAATCCTTATGTTGAGAGTCAGTATATTTTAAGAGGTAAAGATTTAAGAGAAGGTTTTATATCTGATTTTGTTGGTGATGCGTTTACCTACTTAAACTTTCAAATAGGAAAGAAAATTAGACAATCCATAACTGAACATTTAGAAGATTTTATCACCAATCACTCACAGGAAAAAGAGTTACATATAATTGCCCATTCAATGGGAACTGTAATTTTATGGGATATGTTGTTTTCAGATAACTTTGAAAATAATGATCCAGCTTTTAAGTTTAGAGAATTAATTAATGATCAGGTACAACTAAAAAGCATTACTACAATGGGTTCACCAGTAATTTTATTTAATATGCTTTTAGATATTCCTACTGAACAAGTGAAGCTGAAGTGTCAATCATTTAAATATCCTTTGCGGTGGTTAAATATTATTCATTCTTCAGATATGATTGCTTATCCGATTAGTTCTAGCTTAGAAGTCAGAAAAAATTATAATATTAGAGTCACAGATAAATTTATTGTTGATAATGCCAATAATTTAGAAATTTTAGTGCGTCAAATAGCGAATTATCCAGGTATTAAAGATATCACTTCTATAAACAAACTGCTTGATTTAGGTGCTATTGCTACTGGTGCAGCAGACGCTCATATTGGATATTGGAATTGTCCACAAACAGCTAAAATGATTACAGAAAATATTTTAGGCAATGAAGAAAAAATTATTAATTTGGTAATTAAGAGACTGGAAAAAGTTCCTGGTATGACAACTGTTTCTCATAATTTGACAGAAAGTATAGGAAAAAATATTCTAGAAACTAAAAATATATTCAATATTTTAAATCCTATCAATACAGTAACAGAAGATTTTACATTTATTGATGGAAGTGGAAGATTAAGATTAAGAGATAATCTTGCCCAAGTTCCTCATGTTACTGTTTATGATCCCACATATAAATGTCAATTTCGCGGTTATGTTGGTTTGATTCATGCTGATGGTTTAAGAGAGGAAATTAAATATTTAAAACAGAGATATGGTAAAAAATTAAATTAAAATTCAGAGTTTAATAAAACAGGATATACTTAAACTATCAATATCTCACTCAGTAAAAATTAAATTATTCATTAAACATGACTAATGCAACTGTCACCCTACAAATACCCGAAATTATTTATCAAAGATTAGTCAATACCGCTCATGCTACTCAACGTCCTTTAGAAGAAGTTATACTACGTGCCTTACAAGTAGGTATTCCACCAATATGGGATGATGTACCAGAGGAATTTCAAGCGGAAATTGCAGCTTTAGATAAATTAGATGATAATACTCTCTGGCAAATTTTCCATAGTCATAAAACAGCAGTAGATATGGAAGAATATAATAATTTACTAGAAAAAAATTCTAGTGGTGCATTGACAGAAATAGAAAGATTAAATTTAATATCTCTCCGACACGAGGCTAATCTTTTTATTTTAAGTAAAGCCCAAGCCGCAGTTTTACTTCGTTGGCGAGGAT
>NZ_LUFH02000005.1 GCF_001586785.1 Sphaerospermopsis aphanizomenoides BCCUSP55 | reverse complement strand
GGTAGGTGGAAGTACAGTAATGTATGTAGCCGAGCCGTGCTAACAGACCGAGGGCTTGACCTCTCCTCTTTCGCTTTACTTGCAGTCTTCAGGGTTTTGTGTATTTTCGATTTTTCTTTTTAGATTTGCGATTGATAATTCCAATCTAAAATCCAAAATCCAAAATCCAAAATCGACAGGTTTTCCTGGTGTTGATTGCGCGGTGGTCCCACACTGATCCCTTCCCGAACTCAGAGGTGAAACGCTGCCACGGCCACGATAGTCTGGGGGTTGCCCCACGCCAAAATAGCTCTATGCCAGGTCTATCATTTCAAAGCTCCCTCCACCGGGGGCTTTTGTTTTGGCTTTTTTTATATCATATATTTAGGGTTTGCTGAATAAAGCCAAAAGCTAGAATAATCTAGAATAATCAAGAGTTTGAGGGGGATAAGAGGGGAGCGATGAAAATGAAAACCCATGCATTCATGAACCCTCAAGACATCTATGAGCATCGGTGAAAATGATGAAAGCCCTATTCGCTATTCCCTCTTCTCTCCCCTCAAGAATAACATTTTCAACAAACCCTATTTAGATATTGAGGGACGACAAAGAAGTAAAGTAGTTGCTGATAAGGCTTATATTCCTCAGACCCGGCTGATAAAATGGCTGCTTATTGCGATAGCTTGCGTGGCGTAGCCATACTAACACCATCATTTCCAAGACTAATTCCTGAGACTCATCCAAATTATAGATTTTCATCATCGTGGCTACATCGTCTTGGTTTTACTTTGCTTGTCGCACCCTCAACTCCCATTTTCATAGAAGAGGTTAATTAGTCTCTTGAATCTGTAACCTAACAGTGTGTTCGGTTGCACCACTCAGTTGTAGTTCCATGACTTCCCCTCCTAGTGGTTCTACACAATTGAGAAGCAATCGCAAATTGGGTGTACTCGCACCAGTATCAACATATAATCTATCAGCCAAGTTACTGATTTTTTTCCAGGTCATGTATAACTTGGCTATGCTTTGTTCCATCTGGGAAGCTTGGTTTACCAAATCAGCAGCAATACTTAAACAACCGATTCTTTGGGCTTCTTCTAATGCAGTTTCAATATCCACATTTTCCTCTGTCAATGCCTGAACTTGAGCAGCCGATTTGAGATATTTTGCTAGTTGACGGGCTTCTGTGGTGGCTTGTTTGAGGGTATCAACGTCAGGATTAGCAGCTATATCTCTTTGTAATGCTTTCTGGTGTGATTCAGGCAATTTTTCCATTTCCTTGACCAGAGGGGCAATATAGCGGGCAGGAAGGCTATTATCTGCGGCTTTTTCCTTGACTGGTTCAGGTAATAATTCTGAGGACATGGCTGTCCATTCGTCGGTGAGTTGCCGAACTTCTCTGCGGGTGATGCGATCGCCCTTTTGCGCGGCTTCACTCACCATTTGTTGGACTTCTGGGGCGGCTTTGGCGGTTTCTACAAATGCCCGTTTACTAAAGTTATTAACACTGCCGGGATCAAGTTTGCCTTCTTCTAACAGAGTATCAGCACTGTTAGCGAGTTGAATCCAGGAGTAAGCTTGAGTTTTGCTAATTTCCCTTTCCTTCAACCATTTGAGGAAACCAGTACCTCTACTATCACCGCCTTTTTTCTCTCTATCGCGGATAGCGCGTAAAATGCGACCTCGCCAAATTTCTGTTTGCAAATCAAAGCGATCGCATACTTGCCAAGCTACATCTAACTGCTGTAAAAAGTCAGATTCAGCAATTTGTTCGTCTTCTGGATCTGGTAATTCAAAGTCTAAGTCTACTGGCTGTTGCAGTGCAGCAGCAAGGTCATTTATAGAGTCGGTATCTTGCACGATGGATAGCTCTTTTGTGTATGCGATCAACTAACTGCCACAGATTCTGCGTACTTACACAGGATCAGCAACAATAAGCAGGTAAATATTATAATTGAAAATTTTAAAATTGATGAATGGGGTTTTTAACCCAACTTGATGGATACACAACACTGATCATGTCCTGTTTTTTTAGCTTCATAGAGGGCTTAATCATTGGTGCAGCCACGGGTAGCCAATAATTGAATTATAGCATCAATAAACTGAAAACTACCCAAGCAATCGAAATAATACCAAGAAATGCTAATTTTTCTCTCGCACGCCAGTGAGTGATAGTCAAACTTAAACCCGGACTCCCCAGCAACAATATGTTTAAGATACCCTAGAAGTTAGTCTCCGACGTTTTTAGCTAAAAATCACCATGAACCAGGTAGACTATCTACGGATTAGTTTAATTGATCGCTGTAATTTTCGTTGTCTGTACTGTATGCCAGAAGGCGCAGAATTAGACTATATCCTCAAACAACAGTTATTAACTGATCAGGAACTTCTCACTCTTATTCAAGACGTATTTATTCCTGTGGGTTTTACCCGCTTCCGCTTGACTGGTGGTGAACCTCTACTGCGTCCTGGTGTGGTGGAATTGGTGAAAAAAATTGCTAATCTTCCTCAAACTCAAGATTTGGCAATGACTACCAATGGGTTTTTATTAGCGCCAATAGCCAAAAATCTCTATGATGCAGGTTTAAGAAGAATTAATATTAGTTTAGATTCTCTCGAATCAGATACTTTTGAGCAAATTATCGGTAATCATGGACGTGGACGTTGGCAGCAAGTTTGGCAAGGTATTCAAGCTGCCTATAATGTGGGTTTTGACCCGTTGAAGTTAAATGTGGTTGTAATTCCTGGTGTCAATGACCACGAAGTTTTAGATTTAGCTGCCCTGACCATTGACAAACAATGGCACATCCGATTTATTGAGTTTATGCCTATTGGTAATGGGCAATTATTTAGCGATCGCGGTTGGATCTCTTCTGCTGATTTAAGACACAGCATCCGCGCACGTTGGGGTTTGACAGAATCGCAAGTTTGTGGTAATGGTCCTGCTGATGTCTTTCAAATTCCTGGAGCGAAGGGAACACTAGGATTTATTAGTCAAATGTCAGAATGTTTTTGCGATCGCTGTAACCGATTACGTCTGAATGCAGATGGTTGGCTACGTCCCTGCTTATTAAATGAAACAGGTCAAATTAATCTCAAGACTGCTTTACGTGCTGGGATTAGCACCTTGCAATTACAAGAACAAGTTCAGCAATTATTAAACTTCAAATCAGAAATAAACTTTAAACAACGCGACTCAGGTACTGTCGGTGCTTACACCCGTACCATGTCGCAAATTGGCGGTTAAAACAGTCCTGAGTTATGAGTCCTGAGTCCTGAGTCATAGTCATACAAACTCAGCACTCGGTACTCAGCACTCAGCACTTCATTAAGCCTGACGTGAGTAGTATTCCACCACCAGCAGTTCATTAACTTGTAGTGCTACCCATTCTCTTTCAATCACACCATTGACTTTACCAGCCAATTTATTTTTATCAAACTCCAGGTGATTAGGAAGGTTAGCTAGACCGGGATATTGCAAGTTAGTTTCTACCAATTTCTTGGATGCTTCTTTATCCCTAACAGCAATTTCTTCACCAGGACGGCACTGATAGCTGGCAATATTCACTACACGACCATTAACGGTGACATGACCATGATTTACCAGTTGACGTGCTGCGGGAATGGTGGGAGCCATGCCCATGCGAAAAACTGTATTATCTAACCGCATTTCTAACAATTGCAGCAAGACTTGTCCGGTAGAGCCAGTAACACGCCTAGCTTTACGTACATAGCGAAGCATTTGCTTTTCTGTCAAGCCGTAATTCAAACGGAGCTTTTGCTTTTCCTCTAGACGGATAGCATACTCAGAACGTTTTTTCCGGTTTTGACCATGTTGTCCAGGTGCATAAGCACGTCTAGCACTTTTCCGAGTTAAGCCTGGTAATTCGCCCAAGCGGCGGACAATTCTGAGGCGAGGCCCTCTATATCGGGACATGAGTTTCCTTAATTTAATCCTGTTTAAACTTTACCCAAATATTCTATTATGACATTCCTTGCTGCAATTAGCTAGAGGATTATCAATAAAATTATCTGTGAACACAAAACTCAAACAAATTGCTCTGATATCAATAAAATAGAGCATTTTGCCGTTTACTTGCTGTTGCTACCAAGCTAATGGTAGGTTTTTATCCACAGATATTAATTTTGCACTTGTGATGTGTGCTTCATGATTATACACAAAGACAGAAAAATCAGCACAATTCCATCCTTTGTTCACAAATCCTCTAAATAGGGCATCCTGATTTGACACTCAGCCCTAAAAGGTAGAGTCCCTACACCCCACACCCTACACCCTGTTCCTCGAAAATTCCTGAATTTGAGAACAGTTTGAGAAGATTCTAAGTTAGCATAGCCTTGGGTGTTTGGAGCATAGCGGAGAATAGCAATGATAAAAAGCCAAAAACGAATTAACAGCAGAATTTTCACTGTTCCAGTTATAACTATAGCTGGATTATTGACAAGCATTCTACCAAGCCAAGCTGTTATAGATTCTTATAGAAATGATTACCGTGCTTGTGCGGCACAATTATTGAGTGTGGGAGTTACAGCACAAGAAGCATCTAAAGGTTGTGCATCTGCACTCCGACCCAGAGAGTTATCTACCTGTGTGGCTAAAATCAAAAAGCAGACACAAATTAGCCCTACAGATGCCCTCTATTCCTGTAGTCAAGCACGCCGTCCTGAAGATTTAGCTGCCTGTGTCGTGGGTATTAGCAAAAGCACTAAGGAGGAAAATAACCAGGCTACTTTGGCCTACTGTGGACGCAGTTTATTACCCGTAACTTTTGCTCAGTGTGTGGTTGGCTTGCGTAAAGAAATTGATATAGCTCCGATTCAGGCTTTTGATGCTTGTATTGATGCCAGTGACCGAGCTAGTAACATTGGGGTGGGAACGACAACACCGCCAGGATTAATGCCTCGTTTTGAAACTGTTCCTATGCCGTCAACTCCCGGCAGCACTAAGTAAATTGATAACGCTGAAAAGCTGGTAGTTTAGTCATGATTGTAGGGTTGGTAAACTTTCCACCCTACCAGTCTGTCACATAAAAAACGACGGGTTAAGAGAAATTTGAGGAGTCTAGAAGATTAGGTTATTGTTTTAACCTAATTAATTTGATTTTTACTGACTATTTAAGACTATGTGAGAACTTTGCTTTCTACACATATTCAGACTTATATTAGCTTACTGGTCTTGATTACCAAAAACCATTTGTAGAACCATAGGCATACCTCCATCTCGGTGATATTTATCTGCCCAAGCACGGATGATTTCATCCAACTCTTCCATAGCCTGTTGCATTTGTTCAATGGGGATGTCCAGTTCTTCTACAGCACGCATAGAATTAGCTTTTCTTTCTGCCCAATCTTTCATCATGCGGAAATAGCGAGCGGTATCTTCCACCATTGTGTAAGTGCGCTCTTGGTCGTCTGCCGGGGCGTAAAAAGGACGAGTTAGGGCATAAAAAGGCATTCCCCAAGGTGAATCAATGCGTGTGACTGTTCCTGAGTATAGTAAACGGCGCTTGATATGTTCTGCCAAGGCTTCACTCAGGGGCATTTGGTGGTTGGGTGGCAACTCTTCTTGCGATCGCTTGTGCAGAAATTCGATTAACTCTAAAAACTCAAAGGAAGTTACTAACTGAGCATCAGGTAAGTTTTTAGGCAGCTTGCGTTCAATTTGCTTTTTTTCTTCGCTAGTTAGACTTGTACCAGGAACACGGGATCTTCCTGGCTGCCAAGGATATTTTTCCATCCACAGATATGGCAATTGAATTAAATAGCGGGGTTCTTGAGAACCCAACATTTTCAACAATTTACCTTCTGTCAGGGCTTGTCTTACTTCCTCAACAATTATTTTTACTCGCTTTGGCTCTAGATGGTGCAAATGTCCAGTCATTCGCAGGTTTTGTCCCTGCTCCAGATAGGTCATGTAAATTGCACACTTCGCTGCGGTTGCAGCTGCATCTAAAAATGCTCCATGCCTATGTCCACTTGTACGCATGGCACTGAAAGCTAGATAAAGCATGATCTGATCCATCGCACTTGGACCCAGACGTTTGATCAGATCTATGTCGTTACTCATATTCACAGACAGATGAATGGCACGTTTACAAGAGTGGTATTCAAATTAAACTACTAATTATACACCCAACTGCAATTTTTGTCTTCACCTGAAATGAAGATTTGTCATGTTTTCACCATAAATTTCCTATGGTTTTCATAATTTTAGGGTGTAAATCGTTAATCTTAACAAGAATGATGACTTGGCTTATTACCAAATCAGTGCATTGAGCTACATCAATTGCAAATTACTTGATGGAACTAATTTCAGTCATAAGTTGTTGCACATCTAAATTGCTTTTTTGTCAGATGAAAATCAGGATAAGAACCTGCTTGCTTATAAAAGCTAATCATAGTCTAGCACCAAATTTAATCTAGATTTAGAAATATGACAATTATCTGATATCAAAAGTAAATAATCCTGCTGGATATATACTTTTACAGCATATTGTATGTCAATCAATTACAACATTATTTAAATCAAAAAAACAAGTATCAAGAGGTTTTTACTCTTGGATAGAGTTAGCGTTGCTAAATCCCTACTGATTCCTGACTGCTGCTGTATATTTCTTGCTCATTTAACTTTTGGGACTAGAAGATTGAAGCTGACTTCGCATTTTTTCAAAGCTGACGGCAACTGCACCACCAGTTACTAATAGGACTCCCAAAATTTGGAGAATATCTAATTTTTCCTGAATGATTAATCCAGCAAAAATTACTGTTAAAACTGGAACAACAGCACCAATTATAGCCGAGCGTGGCCCACCTAATTTGCGAATTCCAAAGTTGTTAAATAAATATCCGCAAAGGGTGAGGACACCCAACATGAAAGCACTTAAAATCACTTCCAGTACATTAGCTGATCTGATGGCTAAACTCCAGTCACTTGGTAAAGGTATCATTAAGCAAATGAAGCTTAACAGTAACATGGTGGCGAAGTTGATTAAAGCAAAAGAAACTGGATGCAGTTTCGGAGCGCATAACCTAGTAAGAATTACGTATACAGCAAAAGCTATTCCGGACATAATTCCAGAAATAATTCCTAAAGAGGTATTACTATTACCAGTTGAATAACTACCCAAGATTAATAATTGACCACAAAAGATGCTGGAAATCGCACCAGAAGTGAATAAATTAGGACGTTCACGAAAGAGAAACCACGCTAACAGTCCAGTAATCATGGGATAGATAAAAAACAGGGCGATTGCAACTCCGGTGGTCACGTTACCAATAGCAATGTAAATGAGGACTTGAGATAAAAACAAAAATCCACCACTCACAGCTGATAACCATAAAACTTGTTGTGTTTTTTCTCGATTGGGAGTAGCATTTCTCCCGACTGAATCAAATAGATTTTGTAAGTCTTGCCAAACTGGGGGATGTAAGATAGGAGCCAAAAGTAACATCAATGGCACAACCACTAATAATCTGAGCATTAAAATTAAGAAAATATTCCCCAAGGTTGGTGATATCAATTGCTGTGTCTCGAAATTTCCGAGTAAATCAGAGCCTTGATTGAACAGCGCCTTTACAGCTACGTTATAAAGGGATGACATCACTGTTGACGATACAACCAACAAAAAACCTATCTGAATCGGCGACCAATTTGGAGAACTACGGGATCTTTGTCGTCGGGATGTTGTTTCCAGATTGGGTCTTAATGGTGGTTGGTATTTTGTTGATGGTGATGCTGAAAAATCAGGAATAGGAGATGAAATTGACTCAGAGGTCTTTTCCTGAGTTGTTGATTCTGTTGTTGATGGTGATGCTGAAAAATCAGGAATAGGAGATGAAATTGATTCAGATGTCTTTTCCTGAGTTGTTGATTCTGTTGTTGATGGTGATGCTGAAAAATCAGGAATAGGAGATGAAATTGATTCAGATGTCTTTTCCTGAGTTGTTGTTGTTGATGCTAAAGAATCAGGAATAAAAGATGAAATTGACTCAGATGTAGCTGGTGGAGTTGCTGATTCTGTTGTTGTTGTTGATGCTAAAGAATCAGGAATAAAAGATGAAATTGACTCAGAGGTCTTTTCCTGAGTTGCTGATTCTGTTGTTGATGGTGATGTTGAAGAATCAGGAATAAAAGATGAAATTGACTCAGAGGTCTTTTCCTGGGATGGTGGTAATGTAACCACAGCCTCCATTGATGATGAATTTTCTGTTTTTGGTAATTCCTGAGTTACCAAAGCAATTGGTTCCGCAATAATTCTTTCTGGTGATTTTTCTAAAAAACCGTTTTTGTGAGGTTCAGTCAGTTGTAGTACAGTTGGCATACCTCCTGTTACTACCTTAAGAGGAGTGGGTTCTTTGGTCTTTTCCAGTTCTGCTCGGAGACGATTCACAAATTCTGCCAAAATCTCTTCCCCTTGCTGCTGTTGGTCATACATTCTTAACAACTGCTGGGAAAGATGACTTTGATAATTTTTCAATTCTTGTTGCAGGGAACTAAAGGTAATGGTGACAGTATCATCGAGATTGTCGAGCATTTTGCTGACATTTTCATTGAGATCACTTACTACCGTAGAATTTACTTCAGCAGATTTGAGAGCGGCTCGTTCAGGAGATTCACTCTCAATAGATCCAATAGCTAAAGTTTTCAAAGAAGATTGAAGTTGGGAAGATATGTGCTTTGCCAAAACTTCCGCCAGCTGACGAATGAGAACTTGTTGTTCAGTAATTTGTCTGGCCTGTTGTAACTTTTCTTTTTCTTCTATCAATCTTTGAATATCGTTAGCTAAACGGGTTTTTTCAGCCTCCAGCCGCTTGACATCATCTTGCAAAGACCGGAGAACATTCTGTTGCAGATTTTCTAAGTCTTCAACTATATCCCAGAGAGCATTTTCAGCTGCTCTGGATAGGTCGCCTCTGCTTCGTTGGTTGTCTGGTCGCTTCTCAAATCGCCCCATTAGTTTCTAACCTCTAACACCTTGACGATAAATCAGTTATCAGTTGTCAGTCTGTTTACTGTTTACTGTTCACTGATAACTATTCGCTGTTCACTGTTTACTGTTCACCGTTTACTGTTCACTGATAACTGTTTCAAAGCCTTGCAGATTGGTAGGTTGTTAAAAACCAAAGTTTGTGCGAAGTGTAAATTGCGTGACAGTTTCCGTTGCTCTGAGGAATTAAAATATCGTTCTAGAAAAATAGAAGAAAATGCTATCTCCTGCACAATATTCTAATAAATAACCAGCTATTCTGCAAAAATATGCTTTAATTTTAATACTTATTGCAGAAGATAGCGGTTTGTGGGTTGGGATTTGGGATGTAGGGATACAGCACCGAAATTTTTTGAGTGAAACAGTAATCTTACTTATGCCTTGATTCTAGAATTTATTGCATTCATGATGAGAATGGCTAGGTAAGAATCTCCATAAATTTCAGTTTAAATTTAATATCATCCGGATAATACTGAATATTGAGGCGCTGATTACAGCACTGATGGGGACTGTAATTACCCAGGCTGCGGCGATTCCCTTGAGTGTTTGAAATTTAATTGATTTGAGATTCTGCACCAGTCCAATGCCAACTACACCACCAACAAGAGCGTGAGAGGTGGATACAGGCAATCCTAACCGGGAGGCTATTAAAATTGTGGTGGCGGTAGCAAGTTCGGCACAGAATCCGCTACTAGGTTGTAAGGATATGATATTTTCCCCAATTGTGGCAATAACTTTTTTGCCCCATATTGCTAATCCGGCAACAATGCCAGCACCTCCAAGGATCATAATCCATAAAGGTATGGAGATTCCATGGTTGGGGACGCTACTTGTCTGATTGATATAGAAGATTACTGCTAGAGGTGCGATCGCATTACCCACATCATTTGAACCATGTGCAAAGGCGACGAAGCAAGCACTTAATAGTTGGAAACGACCGAATAATTGCTCTGTGGGATTTTGGACTGTAGCAAAATCTAATTTTCGCCAGCTATAAATTGTTAGTCCGATTGCTGCTGTTGCGCCTGTAAAAATGGGGATGTCGTGAGCAGGTATGTTTAAACCGAATTTCTCAAGCACAAGATTTGTCAGTGGTTGAGTTAAGGATGGGAGAACTATTACACCAAATATACTCAGTAAAATTGTGCTTAACCAGGGAATCCATTCTTGTAATTGTCGGTGAGGATTAGGTTGCAATAAAATCCAGTGTTGGATGAGGCTATAAAAAAAAGCAGCAATAACTGCGCTAATGATTGGTGTTAATATCCAACCAATAGTAATTAAACCAATGGATGACAAATCTATAGCGTTTAATCCTAATGTTACCCAAGTAAACCCGGTGATCGCACCGACAACGGCATGAGATGAAGAGACTGGTAAACCCCGTGCTGTGGCTATTTGCAGCCATACTCCCGATGATATCAGTACCGTTGCCATCCCTAAAGCTAGGATTTGGGGTGTAGCGATGAATAAGTCGGGGTTGGCGATTTTTGTTCCTAGTGTTTCTGTAACTCCATGCCCGAATAATACCGCACCTGTAAATTCTAAGACTCCTGCAATAATGATTGCTTGTTTGAGGGTAACAGCTTTTGAACCGACAGAGGTTCCCATTGCATTAGCAACATCATTGGCTCCCAGGTTAAATGCGACGTATAAGGCCAGTATAACGACTATAACGAGAGAAATAGACATCTGGTTTGGGATGATGGGGATATGGGCAGATGATAAATATATTACTCCCCCTGCTCCCCCTGCCACCCCTGCTTCCTCTAAGGATAAATCAAAATTTTGTAAGTATCTGGTGTGGGTGCGATCGCTTGGTTTACAGCTTGTGATAAATCTTGCAAGGGATAGCGATCGCTAATCAAGGCTTTAACATCAATGCGACGATTAAAGACAATATCCGCAGATAGATTTTGCAGACGGTAGGATGAGCTATAGCTACCCATTAAATCAATTTCTCGACGGTAGAGAAGATTCGGGTTGATGGGAATTTCCACTTCATCGGGGAACTCAGCGAAAAAGAGAATTTTTCCACCTTTGCGGGTACAGTCTAATGCTTGAAAAAACGCTTTATCACTGGGTACTGCTAACAAGGTTACATCAACACCCATTCCTCCAGTTAAAGCTTGAATTTTTGCAGGTAAATCAGCATCTCGCGCATCAAAAGCTGCTTCTGCACCCACTTCTAGAGCTTTTTCAATTCTAGAGGGTAAAAGGTCTGTGGCGATCGCCTTTGCTCCTAAATACTTCACCAACATGATAAACATTAAGCCAATTGGCCCAGCCCCGGTTACTAACACAGTTTGTCCTGGTGCAATCTGGGCTTTTTTCACCGCTTTTAAACAGCAGTTAGTGGGTTCTACGAAACTTGCTTCTTCAAAACTGATATCATCAGGTATGGGAATTAACCCACCATTCTGCACAATATGACCTGGTACTTTCACATACTCGGCAAACCCACCACCACTAGCATTAAAACCTGCGGTAGTAGAAATATTTTTATAAACATCGCACATGGAAAAATTATCATTTAAGCAATAGGCGCAACGCATACATGGTATGTGGTGCATCACCGCTACCCGTTGTCCTACTGTCCATCCCTTCACCTGTGAACCAACAGCCGCAATATTTCCAGCGGTTTCGTGTCCAAATATGCGTGGTGGTTCATACAGAGGATAGCGAATTTTTTTAATATCTGACTGACACAAACCCACAACTCTCACCTGTACTAGCACTTCATCTGCTTCTAGGTTAGGAACTGGGATTTCTTCGTAGGATAATTGATTTACGCCTCTAAATACTTGTGCTTTCACGTTGGTTTCTGATTACTCAACGTTACTAGATTTAACATTTTGTGGTTGAGGTTAGGTTAGGAATTTGGAAATTTAATATTAATCCGTAAGAATTTAGGAGTCAGGAGTCAGGAGTCAGAATATGTGTGTGTAGCAGTTAGCTACAGTTTCACTGTAAATTAAAAATCTAAAATCTAAAATCTAAAATCTAAAATCTAAAATCGAATGACCGCTTTATTGACAAAATAACTATGGTTTGTTTTTTTTATGCAAAAATAACGCAGTTATGGCACTTTATCTAGATTCAGCGATCGCATCGGAAGCCGAAATTGTTAAACGATGGGGTTGGGTAAAAGGTATCACCACTAATCCCACGCTGTTAGCACAAGCCAATACCCCACCAGAAACCACCCTGAAAACCCTGGTTTCCTTAACCTCTGGGCCAGTTTATTATCAACTTTTAGCCTCTGATAAAAAGAGCATGATAGCAGAAGGCATCAAAGCCTTTACAATTATCGGTTCTCAAACAATATTAAAAATCCCGGCTACACCCCTTGGTTTTGAAGTCGTGGCCACACTTTCAGCAGAAATTACCTGTTCTGTGACCGGTATTTACAGTCCCGCACAAGCTGTAGTAGCCAAGGAAGCAGGTGCAAAAGTCGCCATAGCTTACGTCAATCGTGCCACACGCTTGTTAGGTGATGGTATTGCTTTAGTGCGGGACATGGCCAGCGTTCTCAAAGGTACTGGTGTAGAAATCTTGGCAGCTAGTATCAAGTCACCAGAAGCAGCCGCCGCATCTATCCAAGCAGGTGCCGATCATCTCACCTTACCTTTAGCAATGTTGCAAGCTATGGCCACACATGAACTTTCCCATCAAACCGTTGCTGATTTTGCGGCTGGTGGTGTTGGGTTAAAGATTTGAATTTTATTCCCTATACCCCAGACTCTCAACCCTACACCCTGACATTTTAGGGACTTCCAACTCAAAAAATATTCCATCGTTTGGGTCAGCAGGGGAAGCAGGGGAAGCAGGGGAAGCAGGGGAGGAAGAATCATTGGTTCTCACTCATTGAATAATTTAATTTCTGGAAGTCCCTTAATGAAGGGTTAAACCCCTCATAGCTAAAGTATTGATGTTGCATGGTAAGCTAAGTTAAAAATCCCTTTTCAGCTTATAAATCAATTGTGTTAAAAGCCACTGTAATGCAGTCATAATGCGGATGATGGGTGTCACCCCTCATTGATTTCCTCACAGTCTCTTGCTCGTAAACCGGAAGTTTTACTGTTGCATTAACAGAAATTAATGTTGTTAAATGTTAGAAATGAACAATCAAAAAATTTCAGAAAAATGCCAATTTGGCAACCATACCCTGATGAGGCAAGTTAAATTAAATTAGACAAACGAAAGCAAGGCAGTTGTTAAAAGGTTAAACAAAATCACAATTGAATTTTGTTAAATATGTCGAAAAAATAAATACAATTAGCGTTTGCTGCAATAGGAATACTCACTGAGTAGAGGCGTTATCGTTAAACTGTAATTACCCCCCTAATTAACGATTAGCGTTATGTGTATATTCCTGAATCGCTTCAGCAGCAAATAGTAGAGTGGGAGTGAATGGCGCTTGGTAATGCCTCCTCCCACTCTCTTTTTTTGGGGTAATACCAATTAGATCATGTCCGGTGAAACACTTACGATATCTGTTGGGGCTATTAATAGGGAATAGGAAATAGGGAATAGAGAAAAGCAAATATGTCCAAAACTTTTATACAGATGCAGACAAATAACTATATTTGATTATATTTTTGTTATTCAAACACAATACCTTTGGTCTACTAAATGAACATTCCTCCACCCAAAGCACACATAGTTATACATATTTCGCATTTCGTGGCATAAGTTATAAATAGTAATGATGCTTTGTGCAGATTTTCCCAAATTAATTAAATTTTTTTTTCTTAAACACTCATGTCTTCCACTCCCCAGTATCTTAGCGGTAACGATATTCGCGCTTTATTCCTCGACTTCTACACCCAACGGGGACACCAACCGCTTCCCAGTGCTTCCCTTGTACCAGAAGATCCCACGGTGCTGCTAACTATAGCGGGGATGTTACCATTTAAACCCATATTCTTAGGACAGCGCACACCGGAATTTAAACGCGCTACCACTTCTCAAAAATGTATCCGTACCAATGATATCGAAAATGTGGGACGGACAAAACGCCACCATACATTTTTTGAGATGTTGGGTAATTTTAGCTTTGGTGATTATTTTAAAGAACAAGCGATCGCCTGGGGTTGGGAAATATCAACAGAAGTTTTTGGTTTACCTCCCGAACGTTTAGTAGTTAGTGTCTTTGAAGAAGACGACGAAGCATTTAACATCTGGAAAGATAAAATTGGCGTTCCAGAAAAACGCATCAAGCGCATGGGTGCAGATGATAATTTCTGGGTTTCTGGTCCCACAGGTCCTTGCGGTCCTTGTTCAGAAATTTATTATGATTTTCACCCAGAATTGGGAGATGATCATATTGATTTAGAAGATGATACCCGATTTATCGAGTTTTATAACTTGGTTTTCATGCAATATAATCGGGATGCAGAAGGAAATCTCACCCCATTACAAAATAAAAACATAGATACAGGAATGGGTTTAGAGAGAATGGCGCAAATTCTCCAAAAAGTTCCTAACAATTATGAAACAGATTTGATTTTCCCCATAGTAGAAACTGCGGCGAAAATTGCCAAAATTGACTATCATCAAAGTGATGAAAAAACAAAAGTTTCCCTAAAAGTAATTGGTGATCATGTCCGTTCCGTTGTACACATGATTGCTGATCAAATTCGTGCTTCTAATGTGGGTAGAGGTTACATTTTACGGCGTTTAATTCGTCGCGTTGTTAGACATGGAAGATTAATTGGAATTTCTGGGGAATTTATTAACCAAGTTGCAGAAACCGCAATTTCTCTTTCTGAAAATGTTTATCCAAATTTGCGACAAAGGGAAGCAGCTATTAAAGCAGAATTAGCCAGAGAAGAAGCTAATTTCTTAAAAACCTTAGATAGAGGTGAAAAGCTGTTAGCGGAAATTATCCAAGAGGTGAAACAAAAAGGTTTAACTTCAATTAGTGGTGAAAGTGCTTTTACTTTATATGATACCTACGGTTTCCCATTAGAATTAACCCAAGAAATCGCCGAAGAACAGAATTTAACTGTTGATGTTGATGGTTTCAATGCAGAAATGCAAAAACAGGTAGAACGTGCAAAAGCTGCACACGAAACTATTGATTTAACTGTACAAGGTTCTTTAGATAAACTAGCAGAACATATCCATTCTACCGAATTTTTAGGATATACCCAAAACCAAGCAACTGCAAAAGTTGAAGTATTGTTAGTTAATGGTATTTCCCAAGAAGAAGCGGAAGCAGGAACAGAAGTACAAATTGTTTTAGATAAAACCCCATTTTATGCGGAATCAGGTGGACAAATCGGAGATAAAGGTTATATTTCCGGTGATGGGGTTTTAATTAGAATTGAAGATGTGAAAAAAGAATCTGATTTCTTTATTCACTTTGGTAAAATAGAACGTGGTACAATTAGAGTTGGTGATCAAATTACCGCCCAAATTGACACCGCTTGTCGTCGTCGCGCTCAAGCTAACCACACAGCAACTCACTTATTACAAGCAGCATTAAAGAAAGTTGTTGATGAAAGCATTTCCCAAGCAGGATCATTAGTTTCTTTTGATAGCTTACGGTTTGATTTTAACTGTCCTCGCGCTTTAACTGCGGATGAAGTTCAGCAAGTTGAAGAATTAGTAAATACTTGGATTTCTGAAGCGCATTCTGCCAAAATTGAAGTATTACCTTTAGCAGAAGCAAAAGCTAGAGGTGCAGTTGCAATGTTTGGTGAAAAATACGGTGATGAAGTGCGAGTAATTGATTTCCCTGGTGTTTCAATGGAATTATGCGGGGGAACTCATGTTAAAAATACTGCGGAAATTGGCGTTTTCAAAATCATCTCTGAAGCGGGAGTTTCTTCAGGAGTGAGAAGAATAGAAGCGGTGTCTGGTGCATCGGTTTTAGATTATTTAAATGTGCGAGATCAAGTAACAAAAGATTTGTGTTTCCGTTTTAAAATCAAACCCGAAGAAATACCCGACAGAATCACAACTTTACAAACCGAACTCCGCAACAGTGAAAAAACAATTCAAACCCTAAAATCACAACTTGCAATAGTTAAATCTGACAGTTTATTACAAACTGCGGAAACTGTAGGAGAACATAAAATTATTGTTTCTCAACTGGAAGATGTTGACGCAGAATCATTAAAAGATGCTGCTGAGAGATTACTGCAAAAAATTGGTAATGGTGCTGTGGTTTTAGGTTCTATTCCTGAAGAGGGGAAAGTAAGTATCGTTGCTGCTTTTAGTTCGGAAGTGAATAAAAAAGGAATCCAAGCAGGAAAATTTGTAGGTGCTGTAGCGAAAATTTGTGGTGGTGGTGGTGGTGGAAAACCCAATCTCGCGCAAGCTGGGGGAAGGGATGCAAGTAAGTTACCGCAAGCTTTGGAAAGTGCGAAGAATGATTTATTAGCAGGGTTGAAATAGGATTTAGATCCCCGATTTTTTTAAAAGAAGTCGGGGATTTGAATGTTATAATAAACCTACTCTCATTATTTCTCTGTTGTCTTCATCTTAAAAATTATGTTGAAAAGTGTAAAAATAGAGAATTTTCGAGGTTTCAAATCTTTTGAACTTCAACAATTAGGCAGAATTAACTTACTGGTTGGTAAAAATAATAGCGGTAAAACTTCAATTTTAGAAGCTATTCAGCTTTTATGTTCACGAACTAATCTTGAATCACTCGGTGAAATAATGATTAACCGGGGTGAGTATTTTTGGAGTGATGATCCAAGAGAAGAGCGTGAACTAGATATTTGTCATTTATTTTATGATCATCAATTTGATATAGATAGTCAATTTTCTATTTCAGGAATTAACGACGATGTTAAAGAAGAGTTCTCTGTCAATATAGGAAGCATAAAGTTACATATTGATGCTGATTTAGAAGAATTGGAAGAGTTGGATGAAGAAAAAAAAAGAGAACTTATTGAAGAGTTATCAAGTAATTTCAAAAGCCTAAACTTCCGAGTAATTTGGAAGAGAGAAGATGAAGCTAAAGAAATTGTAAATATGCCTCTGTTAGATAATAATTGCTTATCCTTGAGACTGATTAAACGTTCTAGCCGAGACAAAAAGAATCAATTGAATAAGACAATATTTGTCAATGCTTCTTCTTTAAATACCACAAATATGAAAGAATTATTTGAGGAAGTTGTATTAACTCCTGAAGAAGAACTAACAACAGAAGCTCTGAGAATTATTGATCCAAAAATTGAACGTATTGCTACAGCAAATGTCCAAAAAACTAATAAAATAGCGAGATTACGTTCTGCGGTTGCTGACTCACATACTGGTTTTTTTGTCCGTCTTAGTGATAAAAAACAGCGTGTACCTATTGGCAGTATGGGAGATGGTATTTGGCGAATATTAGGACTTGCACTAGCTATAGTATCAGCTAAAGATGGTTATTTATTTGTAGATGAAATAGATACTGGACTTCATTTTACTACAATGTCCGGTATGTGGAAAATGATTTGGGATACAGCTAAAAGACTAAATGTACAAGTTTTTGCAACTACACATAGTAATGACTGTTGGCAGAGTTTAGCTGACATTGCAGAAACAGAGAATGTAACAGATGATGGTATTAGGATTCACAGAATTGAGAAAGAGCAAAAAAACAGTATTATCTTTGATGAATCTGAAATCGTTATTGCTGTTGAAGAAAAGATTGAGGTGCGGTAGTAATGGCAAATAATGATAAATCTAAAGTTGTGATTGTTAATAAACGACTAATTGTTGAAGGTGAACAAGATAAAAGAGTTATTCCAGAACTCATGGAAGCTAATGGAGTTAATTGGCAAAAAGGTAAAGAACCTGTTTACATAGAAGCTTATGGGAGTGATGAATTTATTGATAATAAAAAAATATCTACAAGATTGAAAGCAAGCTGGTTAACTCATTTAGGTTTAATAATAGATGCAGATCAAAATCCTGAAGATCGCTGGCAAAGTATTAGAAATGCTTGTTTAAAGGTAGAAGCAATACAAAAAAATATAGATGATTTGCCTGAAGAAATGCCAGAATCAGGAATCATTCTTAATATGATTAATAATCAAAAATTCGGTATTTGGATGATGCCAGATAATCAAAATAGAGGTATGTTAGAAACATTTTTAGCTTACATGATTAAAGATGAAAGTGAACCTCTTTGGCTCTATGCACAGGAGGTAGTTATAGAAGCAAAGATTAAAGGTGCAGAATTTATAGATGAACATATTGATAAAGCCTATATTTATTCCTGGTTAGCTTGGCAGAAACCCCCAGGAAGACAATTACATAATGCTATTCAGGAGAAAATTCTAGATCCTAAACATCCCAAAGCACAAGTATTTGTTAAATGGTTTAAAGATTTGTATGATTTGTAATATCAAAACCACAATATACAGCACTTTGCACGTCTATCTGGTACAGTTCATATCCTATTTTCTAGCTTGATGTAATAATTCTGTCTTATGTTTTTGTACCTAAACGTTACGCAAAGTGCTGTAAAAATATTGACATCACCTTTTATAAATTCTGCCATGCTGCATCTTCCTCTGGTTTTAACCAATCTTTTGCCAGCGAAGATTCACTCATGATCGTAATTTCTAATATCTCTTTTTGTTGCTGTTTAGTTTTTAAAAACTGCACAAAATCTAAAACCTCTTTTAACACTGGTTCAGGTAGTCTTTCTAACTCCTGCGTAATTTGTTCTTTAATTGTCATTGGATTTTTACCTTTTCCTGACTGTCAATAAATATCATATCAAATTCAGCAGTAAGTATAAAGTAATTAGATTTATATATTCACTGCGACTTTACCAACTTCTGTAGAAGGTTTGGGTATAGGTTTTCCATCTTCTTTTAACACTTCCAAATACAATTCTATAGCTTCTTTAATATTTTCCTTTACTTCTGCTAAAGTATCCCCAATGCTGACACAACCGGGTAAGTCAGTAACATACGCACCCCAGTTTTTCTCACCACTTTCGTAAATAACTGCATATTCAATCAGTTGATTTTTAATTTTATCCATCCGTTCATCATTACTCATATTTTATTTTTGTGAATACATAGCAAATACCGCATTATAATTATAACAGAGTTAAAAGATTAAAAATTATGACTCTTGCACAAGAAACACGCTACTATTCACCTGAAGAATACCTAGAATTAGAGGTAAACTCAGAAATACGTCATGAATATATCAATGGATTAATTATACCAATGACAGGCGGAACACCAAATCATAACCAACTTGCGCTTAATTTTAGCGGTACACTCAATTATCTTCTCAAACGTCAACCCTATCAAGTCTTTGTCACAGACCAACGGCTTTGGATTCCTGACAAAAAAATCCACACCTATCCTGATATTATGGTTGTGAAAAATCCCTTAATTTACGAAGAAGGAAGAAAAGACACCTTAGTAAATCCTGTAATGATTGCAGAAGTTTTATCCAAATCTACCAGCAGCAAAGATAGAGATGAAAAATTTGCAGCTTATCGCACAATTCCCACATTACAAGAATATATTTTAATTGATCAATATACAATGCACGTTGAACAATATTTCAGAACTGATAATAACAAATGGATATTTTGTGAATTCACAGATGGAGAAGAAAGCTTAAATTTAGCTTCGATTCCCTGCCAAATATTACTAGCAGACATTTATGATAAAGTAGATTTTAACACAGAAGAATAAAAAACCTTAAACTAAATCTTCCTCCTTGCGTCTTTGCGTGAGACTATAATAATTCTAACTACCAAAGGAGTAACTAAAAAATGGGACGCATTAACCCCTACACCCTACAAATGCAAATTACCCAAATGTTTGCCCAAGGACAATCATTTTTTGCATTAACAAAAGTTCAAGATTGGTTAAGAGAGCATAATCAAAACCCTTTAGATTATGATATTATCTTCCATCAAAAACCTGCACCTCCTGGTTCAAAAGAAGTGATAGCAATAGAAATTGAACTCAAACGTAAAGACGGAAAACCTGTGGATCCTTGGTTACAAGAACAAGCCAATTTACACGCTTAATTGATGGCTAGATAAAAATTCCCAATCTAAAACTTACCAAATTGCGGAATACAGATTGATGTTCCTGTAGATAGCAAAAACACCATTCAAAATCATTCAAATGACAACTCATCAACGTTGGGTTTTTGCTTTTTGGATTTATTTGGGAATTTTACTTTCTATCTTTATCTCAGCCTACCTGAGAATCATGCCCACAGAATTAGCAATATTTGCCCACTACGATACAATTATGCATTTCTTTTTGCTAGGAATTGCAGCTTTTTTCAGTCATCAAGCATTAAAAAAACGTAAGTTTAAAATATTCAATATTACTCTACCTCTTGCACCATTAATAGTCATCTTTTTTTGTGTTATTGACGAGATAATACAATCTTTTGTCCCTTATCGCAGTGCTGATATTATAGATTTTACTGCTGATGTTTTGGGTATTATTGTATTTACTTGGGTAGCAGAAAAAATACCTGATGAAAGGGTACAGGGGAAAAATTAAAAATTTAATTCTTGCTTCTGTCACCTGTCACCTGTCATCTCCTTCCCCATCTCTGCGTCCTAGTTCATAAATACCTGCACCCATACAGGCGAGTATACCAGTGCTGATGCCCCAGCTATCACCTAAACTGATTTTCAGAAACCAGTTAAATACAGCACCAACTACTACAAAAGGAACAATGCTAAAAAGTGAGGCATAAAAAGCATTTTGTGATTCTCTGGCTTTGCGTGTCTTTTCAAATTCTGATTGACTAGTATACAGCGATCGCTCGGCAAAATTAAACCACCGATTCAGTTGTTCTGTCACCCATTCACCAACCGGGGAAAACGCCAGATATAGCGCCAAAGACCACAAACACGCTCCTGCAATGGCAATTTTATCTATCTCAAAGTGAAAAGGGAATATATCAAGCATGGCATCGGGTAATTCTGCAATGTTTAATTTTAGCTTTTATTCGCTGCTAAATCGGAAATGGGGAATACAAAAACTCTTGCCTGATGATAGCGCAACGTGGTCTTTGGGAATACTTACGATATCTGTTGGGGCTATTAATAGGGAATAGAGAAAAGCAAATATGTCCAACACTTTTATATCGTAAGTAATTAGCCGAACTTGATATCATAGATAGAAATGCACCCAAGTAGCTAAAAGTCAATAGTCTATCACATTAGACCATTGACTTTGAAAGACTTAACTAATGCGGTACAGCTAACTTTTGATCTTTCACCTGAATTTGCGTATTTTCCTCAACTATCTTGCGGAATAAATCACCATCAATTGTTTCCTGTTCTGCTAACAAATCAACTAAACGCTCCATTACCATGCGATTTTCTTGCAGTAGTTCTTTGACTTTGATGTAACAATTGCTAACAATATCTCTGACTTGAACATCAATTTTAGCAGCAATTTCTTCAGAATATTCTGATTTATTCCCCCAGTCTCTTCCCAAAAAGACTTCATGATTTGGACTTTCTAGAGACAATGGCCCTAGATCAGACATTCCAAACCGCGTTACCATTTGTCGTGCCATATTTGTGACTTGTTGCAAGTCATTTCCTGCACCTGTGGTCACTTCAGCTTTACCAAAGACAATTTCTTCAGCCGCCCGACCACCTAAAGCCGCCATAATCCGCGCTAAAATTTGGGAACGAGAAATTAAACCTTGTTCTTCATTAGGAGTAAACCAGGTTAAACCTAATGCTTGACCTCTGGGAATCAGGGTAACTTTTTGTACTGGGTCATGGTCTTTAATTAAAGTACCCACTAAAGCGTGTCCCACTTCATGGTAAGCAATTAAACGTTTGTTTTTGCTGTCTACCAAAGCCGCACCTTCCATCCCTGCAACTACCCGGTCTACTGCATCATCAATTTCTAGGATGGTAATAGCTTCTTTGCGTCTTCTGGCTGTAAGAATAGCTGCTTCATTGAGCAAGTTAGCTAAGTCTGCACCTGTAAAACCAGGAGTCCGACGAGCGATCGCATCTAAGGACACACTCTTGTCTAATTTCTTATTCCGCGCATGAACTTGTAATATTTCCAACCGTCCTTTTAAGTCTGGTGCATCGACAATTACTTGTCTATCAAAACGGCCTGGACGTAAAAGTGCAGAGTCTAAGACATCAGGACGGTTGGTAGCAGCAATAATAATGATGCCTGTGTTACCTTCAAAACCATCCATTTCTGTTAATAGTTGGTTTAAGGTTTGCTCTCTTTCATCATTACCACCACCAATACCTGCACCCCGTTGTCTACCAACCGCATCAATTTCATCAATAAAGATGATACAAGGTGCGTTATCTTTAGCTTTCTTGAACAAGTCGCGGACACGGGAAGCACCCACACCCACAAACATTTCTACAAATTCTGAACCGGAAATACTAAAGAATGGTACAGCTGCTTCTCCAGCGATCGCTTTTGCGAGTAAAGTTTTACCTGTTCCTGGAGGGCCAACTAACAAAACACCTTTGGGAATTTTTGCACCTACAGCAGTAAATTTCTCTGGCTGTTTCAAGAAGGTAACAACTTCCTGTAATTCTTCTTTTGCTTCTTCAATCCCAGCTACATCATCAAATTTTACTCCGGTTTTCGCTTCCATTTGAAAGCGAGCGCGGGATTTACCAAAATTCATTGCTTGGTTAGAAGCATTGGTAGAACGACGGAGGAATAACAGCATTAAAGCTACTAGTGGTAAAATCCACATCAAATTAATTAATAGCCCCACAGCAGCCCTACTGTTAGCAGAGGAAACCTGGCCGAACTCTACATTTTTTTCTTTGAGTTTGTTAATTAATTCGGTGTTTTGTTCTAGAAGTCGTACTGGTATCGGTGGTGCATCTGGTTTTTGATCCACCAGATAAACCTTAGCTATTTGTTCAGCTTCATCAAGTTCTACTTTTCTCACTTCTCCTTGCTCCGTTTTTTGGAGCAATTCCCCGTAAGATAAAGAGTTACGCTCTGCTTTTTGCGCCAAAACGGGACTACCCCCAAAAATTCCTGGCAACATAATCATAGTAGCTGCTAATGCCCCAGTCCAAGCTACACGCTTTGTCGGGTGCTGTTTTCTCAATGCCTTGTTACCAACATTTGTCATAAAATTTACCCTTTTTCTTTTGGCATAAGCGGATTTTTGGTTTTATGCCTATTCTTCTAGCAGAAATAGCAATAACTGGAAATTGCAGTTTTCTTATCTAGTCTAGCTTCGAGATATGAAGAATTGGTGATTTGATGAGCAGGAGTATGGCTATAGCTTGCGTGACGACGTAGGAGTCATACGCCACGCTTCGCTATCAGGAGTTACAGGAGGAAGAATTAATTTTTCTCCCCATCTCCCCACACCCTACACCCTACACCCCACACCCTCTTCTTATTCCCCCCAATGGAATTTGACATAAAACAAAAGTCATCGTTACAATAATCATAGTCGTAATGACTCCGCTTTTTAACAATTCATTCTAATTTTGAGGGGAACTATGGTAAAGATTGTTGGTATTGGTGGTAGTTTAAGACCTGGCTCTTATACCCAGTTAGGCTTACAGGTAGCAGCACAGAGAGTAGCAGCTTTAGGTGCGGAAGTAGAAATTCTGGATTTGCGAGAAATGCAACTACCTTTCTGCACTGGTGCTAAAGAGTATCCAGAATATCCAGATGTGCAACGGTTACGGGATACTGTCAGCAATGCTGATGGCTTGATTTTGGCTACCCCAGAATATCATGGCAGCGTTAGTGGTGTAATCAAAAATACCTTAGATTTAATGAGCTTTGACCAATTATCTGGAAAAGTGACAGGATTAATTAGTATTTTAGGTGGTCAATCCAACAGTAACGCCCTCAACGATTTAAGAATCATTATGAGATGGGTGCATGGCTGGGTAATTCCCGAACAGATTTCCATAGGACAAGCTTACAGTGCTTTCAGTCCCGAAGGTAAGTTGCTGGATGAAAAGTTATCTCAACGGTTTGATCAGTTTGCTCAAAGTTTAGTTGACAATACCAGAAAACTACGCGGAGTCAATTAGGCAGCGGGGACAATTGATAATTGATAATTGACAATTGACAATTGATAATTGGTTAATTTGGTTTAAAACCTCTCTTTTTAAAGAGAAAGATTCAGAAAAACTTTTCCTTACTTTCAATCCTCTATCCTTTAGGGAGAGGTAATTTTTCATTGACCATTGTTCATTGTCAGTTGTTAATGCCCTGTTCCCTATTTCCTGACCACTGAATGCTTATATCTTCACCAACTGCGGAACTAAATTTTTCAAAGCATTACCGCGATGACTAATTGACTTTTTCAATTCCGGGGACATTTCGGCAAAGGTCAACTGTTTTTCTGGGACGTAAAAAATGGGATCATAACCAAAACCGCCTTCACCACGGACTTCGTAGAGAATTTCACCACCACAAACACCCTCAGATTGCAAAACAATTTCTCCTTGGGGATTGGCAACAGCTACTGCACAGATAAACTGTGCCTGACGATTTTTTGTATCGCCTAATTCTCGTAATAACCGAGAAATGCGTTCTGCATCTGTTTTACCATAACGGGCAGAATATACACCGGGCGCACCATTGAGGGCATCGACCGCTAGACCAGAATCATCTGCGATCGCCCAATTTCCTGTAGCTTTGGCAACTTCGGATGCTTTTAAACAAGCATTGGCTACAAAGGTTTCTCCTGTTTCGTCAACATCTAAATCTTCAGGTTTAAGGGTTAATTCCCAACCAGAATCAGCTAAATAAGCTTGCATTTCCCGCAATTTACCGGGATTTCCTGTAGCTACTACGAGTAATTTAGTCATGAGAATTAGGTGACAGGTGACAGGTGACAGGTGACAGTAAGAAGGGAATAGGGAACACTTCGACAAGCTCAGTGCATCGCAGGGAACAGGGAACAGGGAATAGGGAATAGGGAATAGGGAATATAATAAATTTCTCCCCACACCCCACACCCTACACCCCACACCCTAATTTGATTCTGCCCAAGTTTTTGCCCAATTTAGGGTTTGATGAACTTGTTCTATTGTGGGTGCTTCGCAGTAAAGGCGTAAAACTGGTTCAGTGCCACTAAAACGAATCATTAACCAACTTTGATCAGCGAGACGGAATTTATAGCCGTCAATTGTGTTGCAATCAATTACCTTTTTTCCGGCAATTTCTGTTAAAGGTTGGGTTTGTAGTTGTTGCAATAACTTTCCTCTCACTTCCATACTAGCTAAAGGTAAATCTATGCGGTCGTAAGCTGAGGAAAAATTGGTTTTTTGTTGCAATTGTTGATAATATTCACCTAAATCTAAGCCTGATTCTACAACTGCTTCTAATACATACAATGCAGATAGTAGAGCATCTCGTTCGGGAATGTGACTACCATAACCAATCCCACCAGATTCTTCACCACCTAGTAATACTTCTGTGACTAACATTCTATCGGCAATGTATTTATAACCGACTGCGGTTTCAAATACAGACAAGTTTAATAATTCGGCAACGCGAGGAATTAAATCAGAACCGCTAACTGTTTTAACGATTTCACCGGTGAAGTTACGTCTACGAGTAAGGTGGTCAATTAAGATCGGGATTAATATCTGAGAACTGAGGAAATTAGCATCTTTATCTACTGCGGCAATGCGATCGCAATCTCCATCAAATACTAAACCTACTGTCAAACCTGAGTTATTTCTTTCCCCGTGAATTTTGATTTCTGCAAATAGTCGGGAAAGGTATTTTGGTAAAGGTTCGGGCGCACCACCTTCAAATAAAGGATCACGGTTGCTGTTGATTTCTTTAACTTTTTCGCCCAATAATCTACCCAAACCACTAGCAGCGGCACCGTGCATTACATCTGCAAATAATGTTAATTTGCCTGATGATATGGCTTGGCGAATTTTTTCAATATCAACTTTCCCTTCTAAGGCTTGACAATAACTCGGCCAGGGGTCAAATTTCTCTTCTTTCCCAGGAGTAGCGGCGGTTGGTACTTCCTCTGTTAATAGACTTTCTATTTCCTTAGTAACTTCTGGTGGTACAGAACCGCCAAAAGCACTCTTGACTTTTAATCCTAAATATGATCCAGGATTATGACTAGCTGTAATTACTAGCGCCCCTAAAGCATTGAGGTCTTTCGCTGCCCAACTAAAAGCCGGGGTTGGGGCATAGGTTTCGCTAAACAGCACATCAAAACCAACGGCAGTGACAGCATCAGCGACAACACGGGCAAATTCTTCCGCCATAAAACGGCGATCGTAACCGACAATAATGGTACGGCTACCAACTGTAGAATAATAGGTATTATATAATACTTTAGCTGCTACTGGGGCGACTAGGGCTAGGCGTTCAAAGGTAAACTCATCAGCGATCACGCCCCGCCAACCATCAGTACCAAACTTTATCGGGTTAGTTAAAACAGGCATGGATGTATCCTAAAAATTTCTAACTGAGGATTGTAACATTTATACAGAGTTAGGGAACAGGGAACAGAAGGCAAGAGGCAACACTTCGACTTCGCTCAGTGACCAGAGGCAAGTTAATATTCTCCCCCTGCTTCCCCTGCCTCCCCTGCCTCCCCTGCTTTCTTCACTGTCACCTAGCCGCTAGGAAAGCTATCGCTAATGGTAAAATTCGGTGTTCCTGAATTTGGATTCTTGCGTGTAGTGTTTCGGCTGTATCATTTGGCAATACTGGTACTGCGGCTTGCATCAAGATCGGTCCACTGTCCATTTCTAAACGCAGGAGATGTACAGTACAACCAGTGATTTTTACTCCTGCTTCTAAAGCCTGTTCCACAGCCCGAACTCCTTTAAAACTGGGCAATAAGCTGGGATGGATATTAATAATTTTGTCAGGAAAAGCATCAATTAATTCTTGTGTAACTAGGCGCATCCAACCAGCCATAATCACCAAATCTACATCATATTGACGCAAGGTTTTCACAATTTCTCTATCCAAATCTTCACGGGTTTTATAGTCACGGTGATTTAATAATACAGCTTTCACACCGCGATTTACTGCCCTTTCTGCTGCTTTAGCTGAAGGGTTATTGTAAATTAAAACTTGAATTTGGGCGTTTAGTTTTCCTGCTTGGATGGCTTGGACAACTACTTCAAAATTGCTGCCATTTCCAGAAGCCATCACTCCTAGTTTCAATGGCTTACTTGATTGTAAATTTTGGCTAGAAATATCGGGTGAAATGAGGCTAGGTGTTGCGTCAATCGGGTAATATTGATTCATAAAATTATGAATATTGTCTGAGTTACTAAGATTATCATGAAAACACGCCGCTTTCCTGCCATGCAATTGTTAGATAATGATACGGTTGCTGCCTGGATTTTTCTCACACCCGCACTAATTTTGTTAGGCTTGTTTATAATTTGGCCAATTGCCTATTTATTTTATCTAAGTTTCACTGCTGGTAGTTTTACATCAACTGGGATTTATTTAGTAGGCTTCAAAAACTATTGGCGGTTGTTATTGAATTCTGATTTTTGGCAAGTTATTTTTAACACGGTTTATTTTACCCTTGGTAGTCTTATTCCCAGTTTGGTAATTCCCTTGGGATTAGCAGTTTTATTAAATCGTTCTTTGGCTTTACGGGGAATTTTGAGAAGTGCTTATTTTCTACCTTCTATTATCTCACTTGTTGCTGCTGGTTTAGGATTTCGGTGGCTGTTTCAAAATACCGGGCCTGTAAATGGGCTGTTGGATTTTTTTGGTTTTGCACCAATCTCTTGGCTAGGCGATACTTTTTGGGCAATGCCAGTAATCATTTTATTTAATATTTGGAAGCAAATCGGCTTTAATATGGTGGTTTTTTTGGCTGGTTTGCAAGTGATACCTTTAACTCTATATGAAGCAGCAGAACTTGATGGGGCAAATAGTTGGCAACAATTTTGGCATATTACCTTACCAGGATTAAGACCTACTTTAATCTTTACCTCAGTAACTACTGCTATTTTTACATTACGAAGTTTTGAACCTGTTTATGTAATTACAGGTGGTGGTCCTTTAAATTCTACGAATTTACTTGTTTATTACATTTATCAAGAAGCTTTTGGTCAATTTGATTTTGGTTATGCAGCAGCAGTAGCAACTGTGTTGTTAGCGGTGACTTTGGTATTAGTTTATTTCCAGTTAAGAACTTGGGGAGAAGAGTAATAATTGATAATTGATAATTGATAATTGACAATTGTTTAATTCAAGGGTTAAAGTCTCTCTTTTCCAATACTCTCACTTCTACAAAGAGATAATTGTTAATTTTCAATTGTCAATTGTTGAATACTTTTCCCTGTTCCCTATTTATTAAAACTCTCTTCTTAAAAAGATAAAAATAGCTATTGCTAACAGCATGAAACTGTACAGTAAGCCATAAGTTGCGTTACCTATTAATGTAACGGTATCTGGTATTGCTTGCAGTCCATAAACGGCATCATTTTTTAAATCTAGGCGAGATAAATTGGGAAGTATTAGATATAAACCTTGGGTGATACGTTCTACACCAGGGTTTTGACTAAGACGGCCAAGTGCGACTAAATCTTGTGTAATATTTCCCATTAAATAAACTGCAAATGTTAAAGCCGTAGCTATGAGGGAACTAGTGAAAACTCCTAATGTAATTGCTACAGCCGTAATTAAGGTTAATTGTAAAAATAAAAACAGAACGGCAATAAGAATGCTATTTCTGGGATAGGACATTTTGCTAAATTGCAAGAAGACCATCAAAATCACTGTCATAGCAGCTATGATGACAGCTAGTACACTGGATAATCCTAAGTATTTACTAGTGATAAATTCACTACGGCTGATAGGTTTAGCGATTAACATGAGAATGGTACGTTTTTCAATTTCTTTGTTAACTAGTCCTGTACCGATAAATACGACAATAATTAAGCCGATAATATTCATTGCGGCTAAACCAAAGTCTAAAAATATTTTGTCTTGGGTTGTAGCGGCAAATTCAAAAATCGCACGGTTAGCAACTGCGAGGATAATTGCATAAAAACCGATGATGTACAGGATGCGATCGCGTATCACTTCCTGAAACACATTTTTGGACATTACAAAAGTTCTGCTTATATTCATGATTCTCTTGTCATTGGTCAGTGGTCAATTATTTTCTTAATTTTTAGTTTTTACAGCAGATTTCAGGTAAATAAGGTACAACATTTAAGAACAAAGCCACACAGCAAAATACTTTCAAATCTATTCCCTATTCCCTATTCCCTATTCCCTATTCCCTATTCCCTGCTATAATTTTTCATTGTTTTGGTGGTGGTGTGCCGATGAAAAATTTGTTGGTGCGATCGCATTCAATTTCTGCCACGGCGTTTTGATTTTCTGTTTTGTTTACTCCTGCAACTGGTTGAATTAAACAAGATTTCTGGAGATAAAATCCTCGTGGGTTTGCACTTGGGCCTGTCCAAATAGTGAGGATATCTAATCTATATCCTGACTTGACATTGACTACACGCGGTTCAATCCGCCATAAGCCCTGTTCTTTATATTCATCCAGGTTTTTATCAATTACACTTTTACCTAAGTTTCCCAGTTGCTGGTTAGCTTCTATTAACCATTTTTCTACTTCTGACCAAGGTCTTTTAAATATTTGTTCTTCTACTAAGGGTTGAATTTTATTTAAAATTACAGTACCGTTTTGAGGTGTTTTAGTTTTTGGTTCTAGTCTAATCACAAAGGCACTACGTTGAAAATTATCTGCGCGTAAACTAGGATAGTCTTTTAACCATTTATCTATGACAAAGTAAAACTGAAGCCAACAACTGATTAACATCGACCAAGCCAGCAAGACAATGATTTTTTGACGTACTTCTAGCTTGGGAATTGCGGCTTTTGCGGCTGTACCTGTACCTGCAAAAAATTCTGGGATGGCGGTAATGATAGCAGCAATGGTGGGCCAGAGAACAATTGTTTTTGGTGTGACGACATTTACCTGATGTCCAAAGGCAAATACACTAACTAAGAACCCTGTTATTAATGCTCCCACTGGCATAAAAGTACCAGGAACTCTTAAAGGGTCGTCAGTTGTATACCAAGCTGTACCAGCTATTAAAAATAACCAACCCGAAAAGGCTATTATATCTTTAATAAACCCGATGGCAAAATATGACATTCCCCAAGAAAAGACACTTAAATATATTAATGTCTGCCAAGAAAAAGCCTTGGGAGGCATAATCAGTTTTTGAATTCCTAAAAATAAATCCTGAATAAATTTAAAGAGAATTATTACTTCTTTGAACAATGATGAATTCATACTGTTATACAATTTTGGATTTTGGATTTTGGACTGTGAAAATCTTGCTCAAACCAGCTTGTAATTTTTCCATCTGTCACAATCATGTTTCTAATTGGTATTGCCTTAACTAATTTAGGCTATGTAATCACTTATTTTGTGGCTATAGAAAAGTTACGAATCACCAAGATTAAAGTTATGGCTGTATAACTCATGGAGTTGGCTATTAAAGTGGTAGTGATTAAATTGGCATTTTGTAATTTTATCTTTTCATTTTTGAGAAGCTTTTCGCGTTGAGAACTGTCAGAAATCTCTTTTTTGCCACCTTCACTTAAACTGATAATTAATATTTTCAATAAGTGTAATTTTACCAAAAAAGTACCAATGAATATTAATAAGCCAAGAACAATTAGAGAACTTTGTGTACTGGGTCTTTTGAAGTTATTAAAAAATATATAACTCATCAATTCCGACTTTAGTTGTACATCTAATATCGGTTCAACTAGAAAAAATATATTCCAGCCAATGACGCTAGAAAAAACGTTCATAGCTATGGCATAGAAAATGCTGGTTTTTTTGTCGAATTTTAGTGATCTATTGAGAACATATCCTTCTATAGCAATGGCAATTAGTAAAAATAAAGTTTCAAACACAATCGCACCAATGGGCAAAATTCTGGGAAGTGATAATTCTTCAGACATAAAACATCAATAAATTTTAGATTTTGGATTTGAGATTTGAGATTTTGGATTTGAGATGGAAGCTACCTATGATCAGGACTTCAGGATTTTAGATGTTAAGTAACCAGAGGTAATTAAATGTAAAATCTTAACAAGATAAACCTGTTCAGGAACAGGCTTTTACTTTCATTTTGTAGCCAGACTACCTCCTGCATTTTACTTAAAAGGCTGAACTTTAGAGAGTATAACTGACATCATACAAATGATGCTGGAAATTATCTCATTCTTTTGGTAATTTTGGGCATGGGGAAAAATTAATTCTTGTTTTTCGTCAAGTGTGTTAAGTGTTCTTAGCCATACTTGTAACTCAATACTCAGTAATTTCCTCAAATCCTAGGTTCTGAAAATTTATTTTTCAAATTTATTTTTCTCCCTCACACCCTACATCTTGGGTAAAATAGGAAACTGCCACATTACAGCTTTTCCAGAGATGACAAGAAATGGGATCGGTATTCGCACAGCGCAAGTGCGTTCTGAACGGCTCACTGGTCAAATTCACGTCTATGATGGTCTTGGGAAAGGTAAGTCCCAAGCGGCTTTAGGGGTGGTTCTGCGTTCAATTGGTTTGGGAATTAATGCACCAAGTGATTCTAATCGCGTGTTGCTGCTGCGGTTTTTGAAGGGTCCAGAGCGGGATTATGATGAAGATGGGGCGATCGCAGCTTTACAGCGTGGGTTTCCCCATCTCATTGATCAGGTTCGCACTGGGAGGGCGGAATTTTTTGGCCATGACGAAATTATACCCTTTGACAGAACGGAAGCTGCACGGGGTTGGGATGTGGCCAAAGGTGCGATCGCTTCCGGTTTGTATTCGGTAGTGGTTTTGGATGAAATTAACCCGGTTTTAGATTTGGGTTTGCTTCCTGTTGATGAGGTGGTACAAACTTTAAAATCTAAACCCCAAGAACTGGAAATTATCACCACAGGACGCGCTGCACCCCAACAGTTACTAGATATTGCAGATTTACATTCGGAAATGAAACCTCAGCACCATCCCACTGCGGATGCACTGTTACTAGAAGGGATTGAAATTTATACTGGTGCGGGTAAAGGTAAATCAACCAGTGCTTTGGGTAAAGCTTTGCAAGCTATAGGTAGAGGCATCAATCACCCTGGGTCAACTCGTGTATTAATTATGCAGTGGTTGAAAGGTGGTAGTGGTTATACGGAAGATGCAGCGATCGCCGCTTTGCAACAGTCTTATCCTGAAGTGGTGGATCATCAACGTTGTGGAAGAGATGCAATTGTTTGGCGTAATTCTCGGCAAGAATTAGACTATGTAGAAGCAGAAAGAGGTTGGGAAATTGCCAAAACTGCGATCGCATCTGGTATCTATAAAACCATTATTCTCGATGAACTTAATCCTACTGTGGATTTAGAATTGTTGCCTGTTGAACCTATTGTTCAAGCTTTGTTGCGTAAACCCCGCGATACAGAAATCATTATTACTGGTCGTTGTCAACATCAACCTGCTTATTTTGATTTAGCCAGTATTCATTCTGAGGTTTATTGTCATAAACATTACGCTAATCAAGGGGTAGAATTGAAGCGGGGGGTTGATTTTTAGAAATATTCAGATTCACATATCCGACTTCTTTAAGAAGTCGGAGATCTAGTTTTTAGACAAGGACATTTTTCCAAAAAACTGACTGCTTTTTTCTCAGCATCTACATTATTAATATGTGCTGGTGTTGGTCGAATAAGACCATTAAATAAATCATCTAAACCGTAGGGAGTGAAAAATTGCCATTCTCCATTTTTATTCATGCGAACTCCCACAGCAGTGGCGGTATGTAACCAATTTTCAATTCCATTTTCTGTACTATGAAAAATAATATTTCCAGATCGCCAACGCCCAAAACTGGCTTGATTTTTGACATCAAATTCCTGTTCAGGAAATTGTGTTTTGAGAGTAGATTTAGCTAATAATTCTTGTTCACGGTTTCCTGTATCATCAAAAAAAGCAATATCAAAATCTTTGATAAATAAAGCACATTCTTCTCCAAAAAGAGAACGCCAAACTGTGTTTCTGACTGCACCACCAGCTAACCACCAATTAGGTAAATTAACTGCGGATATTGCGGGTAAAATAGTGGCGATAATGGAATTAGAAAGAATAGTTTGTAGTTGTGTATTGTTCATAAAATATTAGTGTTAAAAGTTCAACAGCAAAATTATTTATTCCCCTACGTGGTAAAGTCCAATATTTTGAATATCTTACCACATCCACAACTAGAATTTAATTGTCAGAATCAGGATATCCAGGATTTAAGGATTTACAGGATGTTTGCTTGAGTTGCGTTTTTAGGGTTTGAGGATTCTATACTTTTCGGTTAGACTCCTTACTATGAACGAGGGATTTTTCACTCTGTTTTAGGAGATAAGCTGTTTGCAATCGCGGATTTTAAACAAGCGGCTGATTTATTTTATGTGTATTGAAAGAGGAAATTTGAGGTTACTAGATCGTGTAGACAATTTCCTGATATCCTAAAACCCAGAAAAATCAAAATCTAGGAAAATGGAAACCCCAACCCCAAAAACCCCACATTGGTTTGTTCGCAGAGATATAGACGGTTTATTTGGTCTAGCACTAGATAACTTAATTCAAATATTATTAATAGTCAGTTTATGCCAAGGTGTACTAGGTTTCCCAGTTTCCCTAGTCTATGGACGAATTTTGCCCGGTGTCGCTTTTAGTTTAATTGTCGGTAACTTTTATTATGGTTGGTTAGCCAAACAGCAAGGAACAAAAGAACAACGTGATGATATTACCGCCCTTCCCTATGGTATCAACACCGTTAGTTTGTTTGCCTATATTTTCTTAGTCATGTTACCTGTGCGGTTAGCAGCAATGGCTAAAGGAGTTTCTCCTGAACAAGCATCAGAGTTAGCATGGCAAGCAGGGATAGTAGCTTGTTTAGGTTCAGGTTTAATTGAATTATTAGGCGCTTTTATTGTCAACCCCCTACGTCGCATCGCTCCCCGTGCAGCTATGCTTTCTACCCTCAGCGGTATCGCTATCACCTTTATTGCTATTGGCTTTTTATTTCGCACCTTTGCTCACCCCGTCGTGGGTTTAGTTCCCCTTGGTGTTATTCTCGTTACCTACTTTGGGAAAGTGCGTTTTCCTATTCCTGGAGGTTTATTAGCTGTTTTATTAGGAATTGCTTTAGCTTGGGGTACAGGTTTAGTAACTTGGGATAATGCTAAATTTACTGCTGCTGTTGCACCTATTGGTTTTTATTTCCCCAATATATATTTAGGACAACTGTGGGAAAGTCGCGCAGTTTTAGTAGAATACCTGAGCATTATTTTACCAATGGGATTATTTAACTTAGTTGGTAGTATTCAAAACTTAGAAAGTGCAGAAGCAGCGGGTGATACTTACCCAGCTATACCATCTTTAGCTGCTAACGGTATTGGTACTATCGTTGCTGCTGTTTTCGGTTCTTGTTTCCCCACAACTATTTATATTGGTCATCCTGGATGGAAGGCTTTAGGCGCAAGAGTTGGTTATTCTATTGCTAATGGTATCGTGATGGGCATTCTGTGTTTAACTGGTGCGATCGCCCTATTTGCCTATTTTGTCCCCATTGACGCAGGTATGGCTATTGTCCTGTGGATAGGTATTGTCATAGTTGCCCAAAGTTTCACTGCTACACCCTCTCATCACGCGCCGGCGGTGGTTGTAGGTTTATTACCTGGTATTGCGGGGTGGGGGGCATTAATAGCTAAAAATGCCTTGCGGGCGGCTGGTTTAGGTACTCCAGAAAAGCCATTTACACCTGCATTAATTGAGCAGTTTAAGTTAAGTGATACCTTTATTGATGGAGCTTTTGCCTTAGAACAGGGCTTTATTTTTTCAGCCATGATTTTAGCAGCTATCACTGTTTTTATTATTGAACGAGATTTTCGTCAAGCTGCCTATTGGTCATTAGCAGGTGCGGTTTTATCTTGGGTAGGTTTAATGCACAGTTATCAGTGGACTATTGCAGATACAGTAGTTAATTTAGGTTGGGGAACAGGTAGTAGTTGGGCTGTGGGTTATATTTTGTTGGCTATTTTGTTGTTTTATGTTTCTTGGCAAACAAGACACGAAAAGCAATAATCAGCAATTAAAAATTAAATTGAAAAATGACAAGCGTTTATTTTTGATGTTGCGTCTGGAATCGTTTTTCCATAGATAAATATATCTCCTGTGGGACTATCATTGAGTTTGTCAGCAGACTGGAAAACATTAACTACAATGTTCGGGTATTGTCTAGCAATTTGCAGTCCAACTAGTCTTTCGTAAAATTGACTCTCATTGACATCTTTACAACCAACAATGACAATACTTTTAACATTTTCTAACTGGGCTTTATTTGATAAAGTAAAACTACCCGTAGGAAAGGTATTCAGATCAAAGACTTTGCCAATATGGAAAATTGTATGAACAGTTGCTAGGAATAATACTCCATTTTTTATCCAAGCAGATTTTTTAGTAAGTCGATTTCTCCACCATAGAATTAATGGTAATAAACCAAAGATAGCCAGCGGATAAATCAGACTGATAGCAATTTTCATCAGCCGATAAGTATGTTCCAAGGGTATAAAAGCCAATAAATATCCGCCGTATGTTCCCACTCCTACCAGTGCAGCCAAAAGATTTTTATCTTTACTAGTTTTGTAGATTTGCCAAATTCTCCAGCCCAAAAATGCACTAAAAGGCAAGCTGATACTGAGATGAAAATACCAGCCGAAATCTCTGGTTAAAGGCATTGGTTTGGGGGTTTCTTGCAATAAACTCCAAGGATTTAAGGGAACAAAATTTGAACCGTGTCTATCTAATAAATTCAAACTTTTATTGACTTCATGTAAACCCAATTGAGATGGAAAGACAAGATAGAAAAATAAACCACATCCAAGAATCACTCCTATAAACTTGAAAGCGATTTGAGTCAGTTGTGCTGTGTCGAAATTTTGGCGAGGCAAGTAAATAAAAATCGCTATAAAATAAGTGGCTATGATAACAGGTAAAAATGCTGGATAAAAGGCAAATACAATAGTTAAAATCGCAAATAAACAAACAAGATTTTCTACTGCATCAATCTTACAAGCGAGTGCTATTTCTCTGCAATGCCTTAAGGTCAAACAAATGACAATGACAAATAAAGTATTAGAAAAATAGGCACTAACCAACAACCAATAAAGAGGTGGTGCAAATAATACCCATGTTATTAGTATTAGTTTACCAAATGAAAATCCCTGTCGATTTGATAATTTAACATCAAACCATTCTTTGAATAAAGATATAAGTAAAGTGCCTCCTAACATCCCTTGAAATACTGCTATACCAAGAGATGATCCATTAAATGGATATACAATTAAAGAACCGAGAAATGAACTAAATTTTTTGGGACTACCCAATAGATATGCACAGGCTGAGTTACCATTGAAGATGGTATCTTCTTCACCAGAAAAACTTAAATTATCTGTGGTCATTGCTGCAAAACGTCGAACATAAGCCCACATATCTGGGTTAGTATTGGAAATCATATAATCCAGAGATTGGTGATGGTTGAGAACTGCCCAGAACGCAAAAATCAAACACCACAAACAAGTATAGAAAACTAAGGCTAAATTTTGTTTAATAATATGAATACCAAATATATCAAATTCTTTCTTAAATTGTGTGGGAATAAAAAGAAAAGCAACAGTGAGAAATATCTCTAAAATACCAGTGGCGTATACACTATTAAAGCAAGAATTGAGTGCCGCAGTGGAAATGCTTAAAATCGCTAAAGGCATAGCCCCGATTAAGCAAATCTTCGCCATAGAACTTCTGTTTTCAGAAGATTCATTATTATTGTGATTGATTGTATTTTTATTACCAAAAATTCGTGCATCAGTATGAATAAAATAGAGAATTATTTTTCCATTATAGTGGCAGACAAACCAAAATAAATAAATTGCGATCGCACTACAAAAAAATAAGGAAGCAAAGAAAGTTATATCGTTCATATAGGATTAGGATATAAATATATACAATGTTGTATTTCTATAGTACAATAGAAGTGATATCTGTTGGGCTTTGAGCAGGAGTTCCCGTTATTCATCGGTCATAGCAAAACGCCTTCTTTACGGATGTTCCTGAGTAATGAACCGTTGCGGGTTTGATAGTGGTTTTCGTCCATGAAAAGACAGCTAATCACAACATCATAGTCTAGGGAAAGGTCTGCGATCGCCTTACCTGTGCGTTTAATTTCTTCACCTGGGTTAACGGGAGGTTTCAGCACTACCAGCACATCATCTGATCCGGGTTCTGCATCACCACGGGCTTGAGAACCAAATAGGGTGAGGTTTTGTAGGCGATCGCCATACAGATTAGTGAGTTCTGTTTTCAGGCGAGTGAGAATAGGTTGAAGGTGAATGTTCATGGTTATGAGAGTGATCTGAATTTTTCACAGGAATTAGGCATACAATAGCTGATTTTTAATTTCATCAGCCATTAAGGTACTGACCAAAATGCCAACCCGTTGTGCAATTTCATAAGCATTTTTCTGAGGAACAACAATAATTCCAAAATGCTGTTTTTCTTCCTCTATAAATTGAAGATGCAATCTTTCAAAATCAACTCGGTTATGGGTGAGGATACATCTACCTAGAGAAGTGGCAAATTCTAGCTGTTCACGATCAGTTTTTCCCAGGGTTGCTTGTTCAGGAACAGTTGTCACATCCAAACCACGAGAACGCAAAAGGGTTGCGACTAATGCGGACATATCCTCATCTATGTAAAGTGCTGCAAATATTGTCATACTGTGCCTAATGCAGCCTTTACAGCAGGATGTACTAATTCATTAGGTACTTGATTTCGTTCAATATAATCATTAATTTCTGCTTGATGATCTAAATAAAAACTCAAGGCATCAAATACTTGTGCTAGTGTTAAATGCGGTAAATGATTAGGGATTTCTTCAGGCATAATTCCCAATCGCCATAAACCAACAATAGCACGGATGGATGTACGAGTACCTGTAATAATTGGCTCTCCACCTAAAATTTCAGGATTGCGTATTACATATCTTGAGGATGTTTCAGCAAACATAATAAAAGTTGCTCAATTAGTATGATTTTTATTCTAGTTTATCTTATGCGAATTGCTTTCTGTATTTCTTGATTTTGGAAATTACTAAAAATTATCAAGGTTAAGAAGGAATGAACCACGAAGGAGCGAAGGACACGAAGAGAAGAGAGTTTGAGAGGGATTTTTAGTTGGTTATGAAAATTTAATCCTTCAATATCGCTTCCCTATCAAACAAACACAAAAAGATCGCACTTACTCTGTTGAACAGCAAGCATTGTTAGGATGAAGTTTTCTCAACCTTATCTCTAATGTCACTAAATATGACTGTTGTTTTGCTTCAGGTGGTGTGTCATGTCCAATGTAATAAAAGGCATCAACGATATCACCTTCTGTTGCAATATAATCAAGAATTTTTTTAGGATCCGCAAACCAACCTAGAGCTTCTCTTTGCATAAAAAAGAAATTTGCACCATCAAGAAATACAGAAATTCTCATGATAACTCCGTTGAATTAAAATACTTGCTTCGTAAATAAATATACTTTAAAACGAACCACTCCAGAGACAGAGAACACAGAGAAAAAATATGAGTATGGAGTGGGAAGGAAGTATAAAGTCGAGGCTTGTATAAGTAATGATGCGTAATTAGTGTTAAAATTCCGTCTCCATCCTGTAAATCCTTAAATCCTGGACATCCTGATTCAGACAACAGCATGGCAACTTATAAAAAAGTCAATCAGTCCTAAATTTAGTTACAGTTAGATCACAAAATAAATCGTGAGGGGTGATACTATGCGTGTCTTGCTAGTTTATCCAATATTTCCCAAAACCTTCTGGTCCTATGAAAAAATCCTGGAACTGGTAGATAGAAAGGTTCTATTACCACCATTGGGTTTAGTCACAGTGGCAGCCATCCTACCCCAAGAATGGGAGTTTAAGCTAGTAGATCGTAACATCCGCGCCGCCACCGAAGAAGAATGGGCATGGGCAGATATAGTCATTTTCTCGGCGATGATCGTCCAAAAACAAGATTTACTAGATCAAATTCGGGAAGCAAAAAGACGTGGTAAGTTAGTCGCATTGGGTGGACCCTATCCCACATCTACACCCCATGAAGTGCAGGAAGCAGGTGCAGATTTCCTAATTTTAGATGAAGGGGAACTCACTTTACCCATGTTTGTGGAAGCGGTACAAAAAGGTGAAAAATCTGGGACTTTCCGTGCTACTGAAAAACCAGATGTCACAACCACACCCATTCCCCGCTTTGATTTATTAGATTTTGATGCCTATGATATGATGTCTGTGCAGTTTTCGCGGGGTTGTCCTTTCCAATGCGAATTTTGCGACATCATTGTATTATATGGACGCAAACCGAGAACCAAAACCCCAGCCCAACTTTTAGCAGAATTAGATTATCTCTATGAGTTGGGTTGGCGGCGTGGTGTGTTCATGGTTGATGATAACTTTATTGGCAATAAACGCAATGTCAAATTGTTGCTAAAAGAGTTAAAAGTTTGGATGGCTGAACATCAATATCCTTTCCGTTTTGATACGGAAGCTTCTATAGATTTAGCCCAAGATCCAGAGTTAATGGAATTGATGGTTGAGTCTGGTTTTGCAGCGGTATTTTTAGGAATTGAAACCCCTGATGAAGATAGTTTACAACTAACTAAGAAGTTTCAAAATACCCGCAGTTCCTTAACTGATGCAGTGCAAAGCATTATTAAAGCTGGACTGCGACCAATGGCAGGGTTTATTATTGGTTTTGATGGAGAAAAAGCAGGTGCGGGCGATCGCATCGTTAGATTTGCTGAACAAGCTGCCATTCCTTCTACTACTTTTGCCATGTTACAAGCATTGCCAAATACTGCTTTATGGCATCGTTTAACAAAAGAAGGTAGACTGCGAGAAAATCAAGATGGGAATATTAATCAAACCACTTTGATGAACTTTATTCCTACTCGTCCTTTAGAAGATATTGCACGGGAATATATAGAAGCATTTTGTGCTTTATATGATCCAGTTGCATATTTAGACCGCACCTATCGTTGTTTCTTAATGATGGGTTCACCCCAATGGAAAGCACCTTTTAAACTGCCCGAATTGATTGTTATTAAAGCACTATTAATAGTGATTTGGAGACAAGGAATAAAAAGAGAAACCCGCTGGAAATTCTGGCATCATTTATTTAGTATCATCAAACGAAATCCCAGCGTTGCAGAACATTATTTAGCAGCTTGCGCCCATAATGAGCATTTTCTTGAATATCGGCAAATTGTCCGTGATCAAATTGAAAGTCAGTTAGCTGCTTATGTAGCCCAAGGTGCAGAAAAACCTTATGTACCAGAAAAGGAAAAAGTAGAAGCAGCAGCTTAATAATATCTCACGCCAAGACGCAAAGAAAGCAGAGAAAATCAAAGGTAAATAATTTGATTTCTTTGCGTCGATTATGATTAAATCAACTTGAATCTCACGATGCCTTATGACTCACAAAATTCCTCTGCGTCTCTCTGCGCTTACTCTGCGTACCTCTGCGTTTCAAAAACGCTATAACTTTAGAACCAAAACTTCCTCACCAGCAGAAACCAAAGTTTTCCCAACAGGTAACACAGCCAAAGCATTAGTTTGAGCCAAATTAATTAAATTACCCGAACTATCATTACCCTCTGCTTTGTGAAATTGATAAACACCATTGACCAGATGTAACTTACCGTGAATATAAGTTTCCATCTTACCATGAGATTGTAATTCTGATTGCGATCGCACCTTTAAAAATTTTCCTTCCCAACCTTGAGAAAGTCCCGCCAGTTTTTTAATTACAGGTTGCACAAACCGCCAACAAGTCACCAACGCAGACACCGGATTTCCGGGTAAACCAAAGTATAGTGAATTGGGGAAAGTTGCAAAAGTGAGAGGTTTTCCTGGACGCATTTGTACAGCGCGAAAGTGAACCTTTGCACCCAAAGATGCTAAAATTTTACTTATGTAGTCATAATCGCCGACAGACACCCCGCCAGTGGAAAGAACTACATCAGAATTAGCGATCGCATAATCTATAATTTCTGATAAAGCTATAGGATCATCCTTAATAATTCCCAACAGTAACACTTCTGCCCCCAGTTCTCTCACCAAAGTTGCCAAAGCATACTGATTAGAATCAGCAATTTGTCCAGTTGTTAGCATTTCTTCTGGCATTACCAACTCATTACCACTGGAAAAAATCGCCACACGGGGACGACGGAAAACACAGACTTGCTCCCGTTGTGCAGCAGCTAAAACCGCGATTTCGGATGCTGTTAAACTAATTCCTGCTGGCAACAATTCACCACCAGCTTGATAAAAATCACCCTTGTGTCTAACAAACTCCTGGGGTTGAGGTGCAAGAAAGACAAAAACACGGTTGTCTTGTCGGTGAGTTTTTTCCTGCATAACCACAGTATCAGCACCTGCTGGCATCACTGCACCAGTGAAAATTCGCGCTGCTTGTCCTGGTTTAATGGTCACTTGGGGTTGATATCCGGCGGGAATTTCCTCCACAACTTCCAAAATAGCAGGTTTGTCAGCCCTAGCTTGCTGCACATCTGCATAACGCACAGCATAACCATCCATTGCCGAATTATCCCAATGGGGAAAATCCAGGGAACTGGTAACAGGAGTGGCTAAAATGCGATTATTTGCCATTAATAAATCGACAAATTCTATATCCTGCTGGTTATTCAGCGGTTGTATGGAATTTAAAATAGTAGCTTCTGCATCTCTGACTGACAGCATAGTTAATGATGATAGTTTTGTATATTTTAATCTGGTGTTGTGTTATTTATAGCAGGAATGAAGAGGGTGTAGGGGGTAGGGTGTGGGGTGTAGGGAACCCCATAATTAAAATCAGGGGTTTCCAGCAAGGACGCTGTATTTTTCGCACTACGCGCCTCAAAATACATCTTTTTTCTGTTTCTATACTTAAAAGTAGGGGCTTGTACCTCAACTGCGGGGCTTTTTCTTCCCCACACCCCACACCCCCAAAGGGACTGGTCAAAAGTCAGGAGTAAAACCATCTTGTAGTGAGAGTTTAATTATCAAAAAGTAAACGCACCTTGCCCAAACAGCCAAAGTGCGATCGCATAAATCTTTTGATATCTCAAATTAATCCAGGCAAAATGACCAAAAGCACTAAACCTTTCTGCTTCCTGCCTCCTGCCTTCTGCTTTTAAACATCCTGTTCACTCAACTCACGAGTGATATGGTCAAAAGGCTCATCAACAAAAGCAGTATTAGCAATACCAGCTGCTGCAACTTGCTCCTTCACAATGCCCTTCATAATCTGGACACCTTGAACAGTTGAACCAATGGGTACACCCAAGGAATTATAAGTTTCCCGTAACCCTTGCAACACACGCTCATCCAACACATTCATATTACCAGCCACCAATGCATAAGTAGCATAGCGCAAGTAATAGTCCATATCACGCAAACAAGCTGCATAACGACGAGTTGTATAAGCATTACCACCAGGACGAATCAATTCTGGTAGTTCTTCAAACAATTTAGAACCAGCTTGCTTGACAATAGCAGCCGCATTAGAATTAATCACAGCTGCCGCTTGCACTCTTGCTGTACCAGTTTCAAAGTAAGACTTGAGGCTATCGATCGCATTCCGGTCAAAATATCTTCCGGTTACGTCATAATTCTTAATTAAAGTAGTAACTGCATCGCGCATTCCTTTTCTCCCAATCGTTGCTATCTATGATTTGATATTAATTTGGTTGCAGTTATGCACCATTGACGTTCTCACGACTGTTGGTAGTGAGATTCTTGATCTGCTCAAGCCGTGAGTCAATCCCGGACTTACAGAGCATAGGATGTCCTTACAGACACCTCCTCAAGCTTGAGTTCGGGTGCGTCCCACCCTACCTGACTCAATCAAATTTTGTGCTATCTGCATAAAATAGATTCGGCACAAAACTATCCATACCACTACTTAAAGGATTCTATGCCAAAGTTGACCCCGTTAAGATGAAGTTTCTTGTTTTGTGCAGATTAAGAAAGAAAGGTTAATATAACCTGTAATCCAGACAATCTGTAACAAAAACCACAAACTTGTCTCAAGTCAACTATTTACGATATTCCAGGTGGTGTGTCACAACTTGGGTTAGCGCCGCAGGGTGAGGATATTTTGGCAAAGTCTGGTTTATTTTAGAAAATTGGGTACACAAGGAGTAACAATGACAACCCCACAAGAAGTCTTGAAGATGATTCGGGACCAAAACATTCAGATGATCGATCTGAAGTTCATAGATACACCAGGTACATGGCAGCACTTGACTGTGTACCATGACCAAATTGATGAAAGTTCCTTCTCCAGTGGTGTACCCTTCGACGGTTCCAGTATTCGGGGTTGGAAAGGCATCGAAGAATCTGACATGACAATGGTCTTAGATCCCAACACTGCTTGGATCGACCCGTTCATGGCAGAGCCAACTCTAAGTATTATTTGTAGCATTAAAGAACCACGCACAGGCGAATGGTACAACCGTTGCCCCCGCGTTATTGCCCAAAAAGCAATAGATTATCTGGCTTCCACAGGACTCGGTGACACAGCTTTCTTTGGTCCAGAAGCTGAATTCTTCTTGTTTGATGATGTTCGCTATGACCAAACCGCCAACGAAGGCTACTATCATGTAGACTCCGTAGAAGGTCGTTGGAACACAGGTAGAAAGGAAAGCCCCAACCTGGGTTATAAAACACGCTTCAAAGAAGGTTATTTCCCAGTTCCTCCAACGGATACCTTCCAAGATATTCGGACTGAAATGTTGTTAACAATGAAGAATTGTGGCGTACCCATTGAAAAACAACACCACGAAGTTGCTACTGGTGGTCAGTGCGAACTCGGTTTCCGCTTTGGCAAATTAATTGAAGCTGCTGACTGGTTGATGACCTACAAATACGTCATCAAGAACGTGGCCAGAAAGTACGGCAAAACTGTCACCTTCATGCCCAAACCCATTTTTGGTGATAATGGTTCTGGTATGCACTGTCACCAGTCCATCTGGAAAGGTGGTCAACCCCTCTTTGCAGGTGACAAGTATGCTGGCATGAGCGATATGGGCTTATACTACATCGGTGGTATCCTCAAACACGCACCTGCTTTGTTGGCTATCACCAACCCCACTACAAACTCTTACAAACGCCTCGTACCTGGTTATGAAGCACCCGTGAACTTGGCTTACTCCCAAGGAAACCGTTCTGCTTCTGTACGTATTCCTTTAAGTGGTGATAACCCCAAAGCCAAGCGGTTAGAATTCCGTTGTCCTGATGCAACTTCTAACCCCTACTTAGCCTTCGCTGCCATGCTTTGCGCTGGTATTGATGGTATCAAGAACAAAATCCATCCTGGTGAACCCTTAGATAAGAATATCTATGAACTTTCTCCAGAAGAACTAGCTAAGATTCCTTCTACTCCTGGTTCTTTGGAACTGGCTTTGGAAGCACTGGAAAATGACCACGCTTTCTTAACCGAAACAGGCGTATTCTCAGAAGATTTCATTCAAAACTGGATTGACTACAAACTAGCTAACGAAGTTAAGCAGATGCAGTTACGTCCTCATCCCTACGAATTCTTCTTATATTACGATTGCTAAGGGCAATTGAGCAATAATAGTAAATTTTTCAGCCACCCTCAAGGGTGGTTTTTTTTTACCAAGGCAGGAGGCAGGAGGCAGGAGGCAGGAGGTAAAAGGCCGTTTTTGTAACGGAGATTTATTTATACCCCACTCCAAAAACTTTGGACGAAGTCCGGTTTTAGACCCGATTGTTTCGATAACAGTAAAACGCAGAGCATTGGACATTGGGCATTGATAAAAGGCAAGAGTTCTTAATTTTGACTTTTGACTTTTGACTTTTGACTTGATTTTTTCCCTGCTCCCTTGCCTTTCTCTAGCTCATCGCTGCATTACTGCGGCTGTAAAGGGTTTGAGTGGTAGGATCTACCTTCCCTTGAATGGGATTCCAATAATTGGATAGTTCTTCAGGAAGACCGAGTTCTTGTGCTGCACGCATCAGCATGGATTGTTGACGGTTTTTAACTTGCTGATGTTGACGCACCATTAACGCACGAGATTTTTCTTGAATAGACATAGCTTTAAACCTCTTGTTTTTTAGTAAGTAATAGAATTAATTTTGTCTTGCATATTCATGATAGACAAAATTCTGTATCGTAAGCTACGAAACTACTATTTCGTCACAAAAATTTACAATTGAGTGATCGCCTTTGTCACAATTCGGATCAAAGACGGGAAAAATAGCCGGTCAGATCGAGAACTTTGACATCACAACATAGCTGAAAACGGGAATTTTTTCTTATAAAGTTCTGTATTATTCATTTCTATTCACATAAAATGATTAACTGTAATAAAGCTTAATTATTTTTTTATGTCTGACACCTTAACGAAACTCACCTATCAGACCTTTCAACAAGGAAAGAATTACTTCGGACTAGCTCACAAAACCCTCAGTTCCCAGTTAAGAAATTTACTGTATCCCACACTAGCGCCAGCAGACCAACCCATTCCTCAAGAGTTAATACTCAAACTGCAAAACAGATTTAACCAGCTACTAGAAACAGACTGGCAGGATGCAGAAACAGGAATATATCCCCACAGTTTATTATTTGACAATCCCTGGGAAGACTTTTTCCGCTACTATCCACTAACGTGGCTAGATTTACCCCTCATCTGGGAGCGAATTAAAAACAACAGTCTGCAAGAGTTTTCACCAGAAATAGATAAAGAAGGCTATCCGAGCTACTATGTCCAAAATTTTCATCACCAAACTGACGGCTATTTGAGCGACCTGTCAGCCAATTTGTATGACCTACAGGTAGAAATTCTGTTTGGTGGTTCAGCTGATGCCATGCGGCGACGTATTCTCGCTCCCCTCAAACGCGAACTGGCCAAATTCCAGTTTCTTCCTCAAAAGCAAATCCGAATTTTAGATGTAGCTTGTGGTACTGGTCGAACTTTAAAGATGATTCGATCCGCTTTAGAGCAAGTTTCTTTATTTGGTACAGATTTATCCCCGGCGTATTTGCGAAAGGCCTATGAGTTATTATCTCAAAATCCTAGGGAATTGCCACAACTTTTACAAGCCAATGCTGAAGAATTACCTTATCTAGATAACTATTTTCATGCTGTCACGTCTGTTTTCCTCTTCCATGAATTACCAGAGTCTGTGCGTCAAAAAGTTATAGAGCAATGCTTCCGAGTGACAAAACCAGGAGGAACTTTTATTATTTGTGATTCAATTCAGTTGAATGATTCACCCGATATGGAATTAATGATGAATAATTTCCCAAAAACTTTCCATGAACCCTATTACAAACATTACACTACTGATGATTTGGTAGAGCGTTTGGAGAAAGCAGGTTTTGAGAATATAGAAACCCAAGTTCACTTTATGAGCAAATATTTTATTGCTCATAAACCAGATTAACAATTGACAATTGATAATTGACAATTGACAATTGACAATTGATCCATTCAAGGTTTAAAGTTTTCCCTGTTTAAGGGGAAAATGATCAAAGTTTTCCCTTTGACAATTTAATCCTCTTCCTTCCAGCCAGAGGTAATTGTCAATTGTACATTGTTCATTGTTGAATGGGTTGGGTGTAAAGGGTAAGGTGCGAATCCCGAAAGAGTATAAGAAACATGGGAAAGGGAAAAACTCTTACCTTTTACCCCTTCTCCTTTTCCCTCAGAAAACTTGACATATTGCGGTTGAATCACCCCTGCTTACAGTGATTTTTGGGTAAATGAACCATATATTTTTTGTTTCGCACCTGGACACCTGAAGGGTAGCTTCCCGCTTTCTTAAACGCAACGGTATATAAAAGCGGATTCGCTGAACTTAGAGTAGGAAAAATACATCAACAAGAGTATGGTCTAAATACTGGAAAAATGCCGAAAATATCCACCTTGGTATCACATCAAATTTTCAGCTAGGTTAACACTGATATGAGTGATGAGTGGCTTAATCACCAGTACAAGGCCAGGTTTTTGCAATTACCGGATGTTTTTTGAGAAATACTAAACACCAGTCAGTTGTGTAGTGCTGGAACTGTCTTTGTCTCTGTCAGAGAAGATGAAATCACAGAACGCTTGTTGAGTTATGTAGTGCTTAAACTGTCTATATCTCTGTCAAAGAACATACAATAAAAAACAGTGGAAGAATTGTGTAGTGCTTTAACTGTCTTTGTCTTGGTCTGACTAGTTGTGTAAAGGATGTGGGACACCCGATTATTCCGGTACATTGATTCTTGTTCTGGCAAGAAATTCTCCTAAAAGCAGTCTGACCCAGGGGGTGCTAAACAGCAGAATTGATATTTAGGAAAAATTCAATTGACTCTTTACGTCCACTACCCCGATGAGGTGCTGGCTGTTCTGGTTCGTTAGGCCCGGGCTTAGAATTGTCTGCAAGTAGCTTTCCTGAACCAGAATTACCAGTCAGCGGATGGAAAATGCCAGTGAATTCTGCTTCATAGTTAAAAGCTAAGGAGCCGAATACCAGACTCGATACTAAAAGTGAAATGGCAGCACGCATAGTAGATGTCTATTTTAGAACTCTCTACTTCACTGATACTTAGCTTTGATATATTCATCCGGACAATTTGTAAAAAAGTATTGTATTTAACTGTTAAAAAATTAATTTGATACTTCGTCGATATGTTCGACAAGTAGCCAGTTACCAGATGAATTGGCACGACCCCTGACAACAAGCTTTTGATTTTGGGTCAAGACTTGCAATTGCTCATCAGCAGATGATCCCAATGCGACTATCTGCCAAATTTTCGGTGATAATTCAGTTGAGTTTGTGATAGTAAATCTATAGTCTTGTTGGTCTAGGCGATTAAAAATGCCTATGAAACAATCAAGATGAGAGTAATCACACTGATCAACCGATAAACAAGGACAATTTCCACTGATGGGATAAGTTTCTGGATGATCTAAATAATGAATTTGCCAGTCTAACCACTGTGGATGATTAATTGGTAAATTGAACAAAGGAACAATTGCTGTGGGCGATTGCTCATCTGTTAATAAAGTTGTTTGCAACATCCTCACTGGCAAATCCCTGGGCTGACAGTTTAACTCACAACACAGAGCAGCTGCCATACCCGCTGCTTGACCAATACCCATGACTACAGGTTGTAGTCTAGTTGCTCCATTGGCAATGTGAGATACAGAAATATTCTTCTCACAAACTAGTAAACCATCTGTAGATTGAGGAATTAAACAGCGATAGGGAACAGTGAAGGGAGTTCCAGTCCAACGTCCCCCCCAGCGAATAGATTTAGGTTGCAGTGAGAACTTGACACCAGGATAATGATGGTCATTGGCATAGTTACCAATAGCGATCGCATCTTCAAACTTAGCTGCAACTTTACCACCTGCTAATGGTAGGATATCCTGCTCACAGACAGTAATGAGTCCCTCTAAGCGCCGACTTTCCCGATAATAGGGATGAAGTGCAAAAGCTGGAGAGAGACTAGGAAAAACTCCTTCTGCTAAACCGTAGCGTCTACCAAGTTGAGTTTGGATAAAATGGGCAAAGTTTTGACTATGCCAGAAACATTCTTGGTTAAACTCACGTCTTGGTATATCTGACTCTATCAAACGCTCGGCGTTTTGGCCGTAGTCATTGCCACAAATCGGCCAATTGATCATAAACCAATTTGCGGGTAATCGTCCATAGTTTAAAAATTGTTCTGCTCCATAATCATCCCAAGCCCCCGTAAATAAGGATGGATCATAATTAGGTGCTGGCGGAATTGCTGAGGCGGTACTTTCTCCGAAATCTTGCATTACCACCACCCAAGTTGGTGCTTGTACGGCATATTTGGCGGTGAGCGAATTAAAACTTTCCGGGGCGCTAGGTTCTTTCCACTCTGATTTTAGCTCCCAACCCCATCTGTAGGGGACTTCTCCTAAAGCCAACAAATCTCCTAATTCTGTACCATCAAGGATAATTTTGGCGTTGACAGTGAAATCTGCAAAGCGTACACCTGTAATGCAGTCTCCTGTCCGTAACACTTCTAACGGTACTTTCCCAGAAATCCATTGCAGATTCGGTAATTCCTTCACCCAGTCTGCAAAAATTTCTGCACCTATATGGGGTTGATAACTAAAAAAGCTCACCCAACTATGATCTAATCCTCCTGGTTGACGGTGGCGTAACTCTTGTAAAAAATCCCCCCATAAGCCAGTTTGAAAAGATTGTAATTCATTGCCATCCGGAGCAGATACACCAGCAGATGTTAACATTCCCCCTAACCAGGAAAATTCGCTGACGAGGATGGTTTTAGCACCTCTGCGTGCTGCTTGGATAGCGGCAGCAGTTCCGCCGGTTCCTCCTCCTACGACTAAAACATCGGTTGTATAGGTTTGATTCATTTGACACTCCCTGACCTAAAGGCTCTCACTCAAACAGGACTTACGCACAAAATTTATCATCCGGGCTGGGTGTAGGGTGTGGGGTGTAGGGTGTAGGGGTTTTTTTCTTTGATGAACCTATCCTCCGAAAACCTTATTTTTTCTTTCTTTTGCGTAAGTCCTATCAAATCAAAACCGCTACAAGTAGTTTCAAACATCAAGGAGGTACTGCCAAACCGACTTGAATACAGGTGTGCCATCAGAAAACTTGGGTGTTGGTCCGTCTGTAGCTACACTACCATGATACTTTTCAGGTCGAGCGGGCATCATATTTGTAACTAAGCGATGGGAATGTTTGTAAGGTGGTTGCTGTCCATCTACATTGACAATAGGTCCGTATTTATCCATTCCCAATAACTCCCACGCCTTTTGAATACGATCATATCCTTCATCTTTAATATGAGTAAAACCATAATACCGTTCCGCTGGTGTTTGTCCGGGAATTGATAACCAGGGGGCAGATTCACCTAATACCCAACTAAAATCAGCTGGAGCCGCCAACATGACAACTCTGGCAACGGAATGTTGCTTGCCTAGTAGGGCTGCGTGTCCCCCTCCTTGAGAATGACCGATGACGACAATTTGCTCCCAGTTAGGAAGGTTTTTATCTAAATATTGACCCCATTTTTGCTGCGGATACTTGAGGTTTAAATATGCTAATAACTTAATTAGTCGATTTTCGATTGAGTTATGCCGACTGATTTTGAGAACATCACAGTCGCCTCGTCCAAAAATAATTTCTAACCGTGCTTTTTCTAAGCAATGTGGATCATGGTTGTGTCTACATAGACTAGCAACTGTCCAGGTGTTAGGATAGCTGATATTGATGGTGTGATAGCCAAGATGAGCCAATTCCTGGATAATTAGCTGCTGCCGCGTTACTTTACCAAAAGAACCAGGAAAGAAAACAACCAGCTTGTTGCGAAGAGTAACAGACTGATCTAATGCGATATGATGTGGTTCTAACCAGTCATCAATTGCTGTGTCTGTATCTTGTGGTAAAACTTTGTAGATGTTGACAGACTGGTTTAAACGTATTTCCTCAGAGGAATTTTCTTCTGAAGTCATCATCTCATTTACGATTTCATGCCAGCGTCTCTTTCTTTCACCAGGAAATTGTCTCATAAAAACCCCTTATATATTTTAGTCATGGTTATCATATCAATGGGTCAATTGCCCACATTTCAAGTATCACCTATCCAATGTAAATGACTGATATTGACACATACAGGCTGAGAATTAGAGTAATTTATCTAAAAACTTATTATCCCATTGTTTGGGAATAGAGACAAGTTGTTAAATTACATCAGCAAGAAAACGAGCATGGACTCCCAGAGAACATTGTTGACATTTTTGCAAAAAAAATGACCTCTGTAAATAAAGACTGATATATTTAGTTATAGTTATTGTGGAAATTAAGCATTGACAAAAGATATTATAAATTGACAATTGTTTCATTCCCGGTTTAAAACTTCCCCTTTCAAAGGGGAAAAAAGAAAAAATTCCGATTTCTCAATCCTCTCGCTTTTAAGCAGAGGTAATTGTCAATTGTCCATTGTACATTATCCATTTTTGAACCATCTGTAATCTTCCATAACTAAAGTGAATAACTTCTTTTGCAATTCATCGTTATTGGCAATTATCTTTTCAGAAGCCCATAATAGATTAAAGACAAAACTGTATTCCCAAACCTGAAATGAATCAAACCGCTATCAATCTTATTGCTATATCTGTCTTCCTGATGACGCTTTCCACTTTGTTGGGACCATTAATACATCTTTCCCCAACAATACCAGCTTTAACTATGGTGGGGTTTTTGGGTATCGCTACTTTGGATAATTTCAGTTTTCAAGGGAAGGGAGGAACGATAGTATTAGATTGGTTAGCGGGATTTTCGCCAGCATATCGAGAACGGATTATACATCATGAAGCTGGTCATTTTCTCGTTGCTCACTTGTCGGGCATTCTTGTTACTGGTTATACTCTCAGCGCGTGGGAAGCTTGGAAGCAAGGACAACCAGGACAAGGTGGGGTAATTTTGGAGGATAGCGAAATTGCAGCACAATTGGAAAAGGGGAAGATTAGCGTTTCTATGTGCGATCGCTATTGTAATATTTGGATGGCGGGAATTGCGGCGGAAACTCTGGTTTTCAACTCTGCTGAGGGTGGTGGTGATGATAAAGCTCAGTTAAATCAGTTTTTGCAAGCTTTGGGTTTTGCCGAGAATGTTTTTGAACAAAAACAACGGTTTCACCTGCTACAAGCTAAAAATCTGATTCAGGAAAATTGGGATAGTTATCAAGCTTTGGTGGCAGCCATGAGACGAGGTGCTACGGTGATAGATTGTCAAACAGCTATCCGTTAGTAGCAGTACATATTCAAGATTATGTATTTTCTTTGAGAAATAAAATATAATCAATCATTTGTTGTTTACTACTGAAAAGACTTGTTTCATAATAAGTCAAGCGGCAATGTTCTCCAGAATTTAAAATAATCACAATCCAATATAACTGGCTGTCAATTTGGATTTTTTTACCAAAAGAGGTTTTAGTAGTAAAGGAAGAACTACTCGACTTAATTAGTGCCGTTTCAATCTCATGAAGTGGAATTTCCATCACCCCCTGAGAGAATATATTTTTCTGTCGTATAGTAATTCTACCAAATGTAGAATTAAAGTTGCAGGTAATTACTTCATAGCAATTATCAATATCTAAAATTAAAATACTAATAAATAACCCTAATATAAAACAAAACAGAATTATTTCCCAACCAGCAAAAATAGATAATATTATTCCCAAAGCGGGAGTTAAGGAATGATAGAATATATCGGGAGTGGAATATTCTTTAAGGCTGTAGACTTTTCTGATCTTTTGCTGCATATTTATTTCTCTGTACCCGACTTCTTAAAGAAATCGGGTATCTGGATTTACTAACAACTAACTATTGACGCACTTCTTAAACTTTTCACAGTATGAATGAAATGTTCTGCAACTTGGTCTATTTCTTCAGCAGTATTAAATCTACCAATCCCAAACCGCACGGAAGCATAAGCTAATTTATCGGGATGTCCTAAAGCTGTCAGCACATAGGAAGGTGCAACATTATTGGAGGAACAAGCAGAACCAGAAGATACTGCTACCATTGGTTGTAAACCTAAAGAAAGTGCAGCACCATCCACACCTTCAACACTAACATTTAAATTTCCTGCTAATCGTTTTTGGGGGTGTCCATTCAGATAAATTCCCTCTAAATTAGATAACTGTTTCCACAGTCTTTCTCGCAGTTCTTGTAGCCTCAAATTTTCTGGTTCTTGTGCTGCTAAAGCAATTTCTATCGCTGTTCCGAAACCAACGATTTGGGGTGTATATAAAGTTCCAGAACGCATTCCTCTTTCATGTCCTCCCCCATGTTGTTGTGCTGCAAGTTTAATTTTGGGGTTGCGTCTACGAACATATAAAGCCCCAATACCTTTTGGACCGTATACTTTATGAGCGGTTAAAGACATTAAATCAATATTTAATGCTTCTACATCCAAGGGAATTTTACCAATAGCTTGAGCTGCATCTGTATGAAATACAATTTCTTTGTGACGGCAAATTTTTCCGATTTCAGCTAAAGGTTGTAAAACACCAATTTCATTATTGGCAGCCATGACTGATACTAAAATTGTATCAGAACGTAAGGCTTTTTCTAATTGATCTACATCAATTAATCCATCGGCATCAACTGGGAGAACAGTAATTTCAAAACCCAAAGATTTCAAATATTCACAAGGGTCTAAAACTGCTTTGTGTTCTGTTGCAACTGTAACAATATGCTGACCTTTGGAAAAGTAAGCTTCTGCTACACCCTTAATGGCTAAATTATTCGCTTCTGTTGCACCACTGGTAAAGACAATTTCTTCGGAATTAGCGTTAATAGCAGTTGCTAAAAAGTCTCTGGTTTTTCTGACAGCAGCTTCTGATTCCCAACCGTAGACATGACTAATACTAGCTGCGTTACCAAACTTTTCTGTAAAGTAAGGAATCATAGCATTTAGTACCCGTTCATCTATGGGGGTAGTGGCATGACAATCAAGGTAGATAGGACGACTGGACATAACATAACTCAACAATCAACCTAAATTTTAACTCAATATTTGACCTATTTTTTTGAGAATTTGCAGAACTTGATACAGTTCGTTTTCACGTCTATGCAAAGTGAATCTATCCGACAAAGCATATTTAGGTTTATCTTTGTATGTGAGTTTGATCAATTGGAAATCTTCACCATTCATTACTAATGAACTTTGAATTGATGTTCTTCAATCATAAAGAATCAGCACTGTAAGTCCGCATTTCGGCTCGGATAGACCGCATCAATAAGGGGACTGTTTCCATCACCCTAGCGGCACATTCTTCAGAGGGTTTATCCAAACTGGTCATGACTATTTTTCTCCAGATTACATTACCACCCGTGGATAAAGTCGTCCACAGATGTAAGTCAAACCTATTAATGTTAGCAAGAGAATTGTACAGTCTAACCCAAACCCATAAATACTTGAGCCATGCGCCAACATTGTACCCCGTAAAGCATCGACTTCATAAGTCAAAGGATTCAAGTGAGAAATGAATTTTAACCAAGTTGGCATCAATGAAATAGGATAGATCGCATTACTAGCGAAAAACAACGGCATTGTTATCAACTGTCCAATACCCGTAAATCTTTCCCGCGATTTCACTAGACAACCAATCATCAAAGAAAACGTGCAGAAACAACCTGCACCTAAGAACACAATTAACACAACTTGTAAGAAAGCTACAGGATTGAAATTGAGTTTTACACCTAATAACAAAGCTAATAAGTAAATAAACACAACTTGGGAAAAACATCGCACACCAGAAGCCAAACTTTTACCTAAAACAATCGCCGCACGGGGTATGGGTGCAGCCAGGAACTTATGGAGTATTCCTAAATCACGTTCCCAGATTAATGCCATTCCCCCAGAAAAAATGGCGATGAACAGCGCACTTTGAGCCAAAATACCGGGAGTAATAAAATCTAAGTAAGGTAAATTACCGGTGGGTATAGCGCGAGTGCGGGTAAATACTTGCCCAAATATCAGCAGCCATAAAGACGGTTGTACAGCCCGAATCACTAAATTACTGGGATCATGGCGGAGTTTCCGTACTTCTAACTCAGTAATTACCAGGGTTTTGGTAAATAGTTCTTTAATGCTAGAAAAAAGCCCTTTGGCGCGATTATATTTTGGTTCAGCCCAACCGTTGACTGGTACGTCTGGTTCTTGCAGTTTCACGATAACTCACTCCTGATACTAATTGATTTCCTGCGTAATGGATAAACACATCATCTAAAGTTGCATCTGGTTTTTCTATAGCTGCTTTTAAGTCTGCTGGTGAACCAGTGATAATTTCTTGACCCTGGTTCATAATCACTACTTGGTTGCAAAGACTATCTGCTTCTTCTAAAAAGTGAGTGGTTAAAAAGATGGTTGTACCGTATTGAATCCGTAGTTGTTCCATCATCTGCCAAACTTGTGTTCTGGCAACGGGATCTAATCCGACTGTTGGCTCATCTAGAAATAATATTTGCGGTTGATGTAAAATGGCTTGGGCAATTTCCAGTTTCCGAATCATGCCCCCAGAGTAAGTTCTCACTAAGCGATGTGCTACATCTTCCAAACCCATGAATTCCAAGACTTCAGCGATTTGCTGTTTTCTCCTTCGAGCAGGAATATCATACAACTTGGAAAAGATTAAAAGATTTTCATACCCTGTCAAACTCCCATCTGCTGATAAAGCCTGGGGTACATAACCTATGACTCTTCTGACTGCTTCTGGTTGACGAGTCACATCATAACCTGCTAAATATGCTTTACCGCTACTGACTGGTAGCAAGGTAGTTAACATTTTAATTACTGTACTTTTACCAGCACCATTGGGACCTAGTAACCCAAAAACTTCTCCTGCTGTTACGGAGATATTTAAAGCATCAACAGCGGTAAATTTTTCAAAGCGGCGCGTCAGTTCCAAGGTTTGTAATATTACCGAATTTGGAACTTGTGCAGGTGTTTCCGCAGATTCTATTCTTCCCGTAAGTTTCGTCACAAGTAGGATTTATTTCCTGTTTCAAATATTTAGTTTATCTAAATATTAGTTTGACATATTTATTTTCAAAGTCAAGGCCAAGGATTGATGTTTTCACCACCTTGGCTGTTGCTATTACTATAGCATCTCAGTATTTAAACATACAGAAAAAATTGTAAATTTCTACAGGTACTCATTACTCATTACTCGGTACTCGGTACTCACTACTCGGTACTCAGTACTCCTGAATTATCGACCCACAGGAAGCTGAATCTGAAACTCTGTTCCCTGTCCAGGTTCTGAGAAAAAATCAAGTTTGCCACTATGCCGTTCAACCACAATTTGATAGCTAATTGCTAACCCTAATCCTGTTCCCTGACCAACTGGCTTAGTTGTAAAAAAGGGGTCAAATACTCTGAGCTTTGTCTCTTCTCCTATGCCTAAGCCATTGTCTGCAATGTGGATAAAAACCCACCTATCTATTACATTTGTTCTAATAGTAATTCTAGGAATAAAATTATTCGGCTTATTAACAATAGTTTCTTCCAAGGCATCTATAGCATTACTCAAAATATTCATAAATACCTGGTTCAATTGTCCGGGGGAGCATTCGATAACTGGTAAATCACCATATTCTTTATTAATAACAATAGTAGAGTTATGAGAATTACCCTTCAAGCGATGCTGCAAAATTAATAATGTATTTTCAATTCCTTCATGAATATCAACTGGTTTGATTTCTGCTTCATCCAAGCGCGAGAAATTTTTCAGAGAATGGACAATATCTCTAATTCTTTGGCTACCAACCCGCAGAGAATTGAGAAGTTGTGGCAGGTCATTACTAATAAATCCCAGTTCAAATTTTTCCATTGCTACTTGAACGGCATTGACTGGTTGAGGATAGGATTGCTGGAAAGTTTGAACGATATTTAATAGGCATTGAACATATTCTTCTAAATAGTTGAGATTGCCATAAATGAAATTCACAGGATTATTAATTTCGTGAGCAATTCCCGCTACTAATTGTCCTAAGCTGGACATTTTTTCACTGTGGATTAATTGCATTTGCGTTTGCTGTAACTCTTTCAATGCTTGTTGCAAATGCTGAGTTTGAGTTTTTAGCTGTAATTCAGATTGTCGTAATTCTTCCTCTGCCTGTTTGCGTCGGGTAATATCAGTGTGAGAACCTGCCATACGGTATGGTTTGTTCCAGACATCCCGCAAAAGTGTTCCTCGGCAAAGTACCCAGAGATAATTGCCGTTGCGATGTTGGAGGCGATATTCTTGTTCGTAAGTTGCAAGTTGCCCCTCAAAGTATTGCCGAAAAGTTGTCAAAACGCGATCGCAATCATCTGGATGTAATCGTTGTTTCCATTGTTGAAAGTGATTGGGTATCTCGGCTTCTGCATACCCCAACATTTCTTTCCAGCGAGTAGAAAAGAAGACTTCATTGGTTTCTAAATTCCAATCCCACAACCCATCATTTGATCCCTTGACTGCTAGTTGAAAGCTGGAAGTTGTTTTGCCGAAATCTTTATAAGGATGAACTTGTAGAACTTGAAAGCACTCATGAACAGGTTGATAATTGAGGGGAATTGTCCAACCTTCTGATTTTGCTGCTGTGGCGGCGGGATGATTTTTGGGTAATTTTAATAGAGCGATCGCTACTTGTTCTGCTAATTCACTTGGAGTTTTTGGAGTGACTGCAAACGGCCATTCTGGGTATAACCGGGTACTTAAAGCAAAGGGAAACTTTTCTGCATACTGCATCTGCTGATTGATAATTTTGAAGGTTTTCAGGTCAACTTTTCCTTCCAACGCCATTTGTTCTAATACATTCGTGGAAATAGTACCCGCATCAGCTTTACCTTCTTGAATGGCATAGACAACCGCATCATGACTATTAGTGAAATGCAAACTTTGGAAATCTCGGTCAGGATTGATCCCCGCTTCCACAATTTCCCGCCATGCTGATCGCCATCCCCCAAGGGAATTTTCAGCCGCAGCTACAAACCGTTTCCCTCGTAAATCAGTCAGAATTTGAATATCCTCACAATCAGCCTTACAGAAAATTACCCCACCAAACATGGTGTAAGCTTGTCCCATCCATAGATGCTTTAATGTTGCCAGACGATTTACTCCATAAAGGGCTTCAAATTCCACATATATCCCCGAACTCGTAATTACGAATTCCACCGCATTCTGTTGAATAGCTGCCTCTATCTGGGTGAAATCCAGGGGAACAATGACAAAGTGATATTCAGGCAATTCCGAGGACAGGTAATCCGCTGTTTTTTGCCAGGTTTGTAGCGTATGCTGTGTATCTCGATGTGCTAAAACACCAATTTGAATCAGGGGTTTCATATCTTGTTGTTTTTTATGCCAGGATGGGATTGAGCCTCCGGGAATGATGATTTTGCCCATACATTACCCTTCCTTCAACAGATAAATTTGCTATTTACTTAGTGCTAATCATCATCATCAGAGTTAGCATTTAACTGTGCAGCAGTTTCTTGATGATTCTGACCAGTTAATACCTTAAAAAAGCGGTTCAATCGCTTCATCCCACTCAGGGTAATTAAAGTCAACAAACCTCCCAATAATCCCATTTGCCACAAACCGCAACCAATAGCTGCACCCAACCCTGCCGCAGTCCAAACACAAGCAGCCGTAGTTAAACCCCGCACTCTTGGAATTTCAGATTTTCTAGGAGATTCTTGCAGAATCAATCCAGCACCAAGAAAACCTATGCCAGTAGCTACACCTTGTATCGTGCGACTTAGGGCATTTGTGGCAGCGTAGGGACTATCACCCTCAGCTTGCAAAGGAATCATAACAAATAGGGCTGCTCCCATACTTACCAACATAAATGTTCTCATCCCCGCTGGTCTGCCACCTTTTTGACGGTTTAATCCAATCATGCCACCCACCAGAAGCGCCAGCGTTAGTCTAAAACCTATATGCACCCAATCGTTGGCAGTCAGAAACATAGGCCCCATTAACTGATTCCTCACTGAAGATAGAACGGAATTTTGCGCCTATTACCAGTAGACTGGAAGATTACCCTATCGTTATGGGTATAAATTTCCAACTACGGTAAATTTATAGGCTTATAGTAGTTTATGGTTAATTTAACAGAAATTTCAAAATAAGTAAAATAAACTCAGTTCTTAGTTAGGAGGAAGAAAACAGAAGGCAGGGGAAGCAAATCTGATCATGATTTTCGTGAAATGAGATTAGACTTAACCGCAAAACCTAGAAAAAACAGCTATAAACAATAATACTGATATTACTGGTTTTCAGGGTAGTTGTCTTTACCAGCAATTGTACTGTCACTGCCAAAGGGATGCTGCCAATTAGCCTTAAATGACAGGCAAACACAGAAGCCTTTGTAGAGAAGCTTGATTTAACTTCCCTACTCTTGGTGTCAAATAAATAATTGGACTGGGAAGTATTTACGCCAGTCCAGATAAACTACGGTTTGTCGGTCAATTTACCGTATATATAGAATTATTTCATTGTCTTGCTGAAAAAACAAGTGTTTTTGCAAACATTTACTTTTTATACCTAAAGAGGTAAAAATGTTGCAAAACTTGATTTTTCAGCTATAGTTCCAATCAACCGCATTATTTACTCAATCAATGCCCCAAGATTTAACGATTTTTCACAGCTTGCTTTTGTTTACTACTGCCTTTATTGCTGGGGCTTTAAATGCTGTAGCAGGTGGTGGAAGTTTTATTACATTCCCCACTTTGATATTTACTGGCGTATCACCAATTACTGCTAATGCTACTAATAATACTGCTTTATGGATTGCAGCTATGGCAAGTGCAGGAGCATATCGTCATAATTTGCAAATCCCACGAAAACAGCTTTTGATACTATGTGTTACCAGTTTAATTGGGGGTGTAATTGGTTCTATTATTTTGTTATTTACATCAGCGGATGTGTTTAAAAAGCTACTTCCTTACCTTTTACTTTCAGCAACGCTGATATTTACATTTAGCGATCTTTTGAAGAAGTGGCTACAATTTCAAAGCCAAAATTCATCAGAATCTCCTCCTTTATTGATTCTCATTATTGCTCAGTTAGCAATATCTATCTATGGTGGTTTCTTTGGTGCAGGTTTAGGAATTTTAATGTTAGCAACTTTAAGCTTTTTAGGTATTAAAAATATTCACACTATGAATGCTTTTAAATCTTTTCTTGGGAGTTGTGTTAACGGCATCGCTATTTTTCCTTTTATGTTCGCTGGTGTAATTCTTTGGCATCAAGCTATTTTAATGGCTGTGGGTGGTTCTCTTGGTGGTTATTTATGCGCTCATTATGCGCGGAGATTAGAACCCCGTTTAGTGCGAATATTTGTAATAGTTGTTGGCTATAGTATGACTACTTACTTTTTTATTCGTGGATAAGACTGATAACTATTCTTCGTTATGATTGAAGTTCTGGTTCTGATAATTATTCTGACTTATCAGCCAATTCTTGCAATTTTTTCAATACTGCTTGAGCATGGCCTTTTGTTTTGACATTTGGCCAAGAGTAGGCAATCATCTTATCAGGTGAAATTAAGAAAGTTGAACGAGCAACGCCCATATATTCTTTACCCATAAACTTCTTTAAACGCCACGCACCATAGGCTTCTATTAGTTGATGTTCGGGGTCAGTTAATAGGGTAATTGATAGGTGATGTTTGTCGATAAATTTGCAATGGGATTTACCAGAATCTGGACTGACACCGATGATTTTAGCGCCTAAAGCAGTAAATTGTGATGATAAATCTGTAAAATCTTTGGCTTCTGTGGTGCATCCTGGTGTGTCGTCTTTGGGGTAGAAATAGAGGATTATCCACTCGTTGAAGTCAGTGAGGGAAACAAGTTTGTCGTTTTGGTCTGGGGTAGAAAAATCGGGTGCTGGTTGTCCAATTTGAGGAATGTTGGTCATGATGGAATTTTTCAAGCAAGAAAGGTTTGAGATTTGACACGGGAATTGTTAATTTGGAAAGGTAGATACTTTCAGTTTGCCGTCATTGCGTTTAAAATAGTATTACTATGGCAAAGGTTGTGATTGAAATTGTCACTAAAATTCAGCCTCAAGCAATAAATTTATGTTACGTGATTTTACCAGTCGAGAAGAATTAGTAACTTACCTACGAGAACAATTTCCCCAAGTTGCAGAACGAGATGCTCACGTGAGCGAAACTGTGGGAGGACATAAAGCCGCCGAACAATTATTACATAAAGTAGATCCTATTGCTTACACAAAAACACGAAATTCTTTAACAGGTGCTGTCACTAGATTATCACCTTATATTCGCTATGGGGTTTTGAGTTTACGAGAAATTAGAAACTATATCCTTGAGCGGGTGGAAAATCCAGAGGATGCCACTAAACTAATTAATGAATTAGGATGGCGTGACTATTGGCAAAGGTTATACACCAAGCTAGGAAATGGTATTTGGCAAAATCAAGAAGAATACAAAACCGGCTATAAACCAGCAGACTACGCAGCAAAGTTACCGGCAGATATCACGGAAGGGAAGACAGGACTGGTTTGTATTGATAGCTTTAGTCGAGAGTTACGAGAAACCGGCTATCTCCACAACCATCTTAGAATGTGGTTAGCTGCTTACATTATTCATTGGCGACGCATTCAATGGCAAGCCGGGGCAAAATGGTTTTTACAACATTTGCTGGATGGTGATCCTGCTAGTAATAATATGTCATGGCAATGGGTTGCAAGTACCTTTAGTCACAAACCTTATTTTTTTAATCGAGAAAATTTAGAACGTTACACTAAAGGGGTTTATTGTCGTCAATGTCCGCTTTATGGAAGTTGTGATTTTGAAGGTAGTTATGAGGAGTTAGAAACGCGACTTTTTCCGAAAGGGGAGTTTACTAAAAAGCCAAATAGTCAAAGTTGGCAGAAGGGGAAAAAAGCAAGGTAAAAATTTATTTTCAGAATCAGGATTTACAGGAGCTTGAATATCAATAATAATGGAACGCAGATGGACGCAGATGGACGCAGATGAAGATGTTGACAAGTCGAAGAATAATTTTTAATCATCAATTACTAATACTCAAATGACTAAATCAATTATTTGGATTAATGGAGATTGTTTAAGTCCTCAAAACCCAGCCTTAAAAGAATATCCCAACACTCCGGCTATTTGGGTTTGGGATGATGGGTTAATAGAAGAATGGCAACTCAGTTTAAAACGCCTGACTTTTATCTATGAATGTTTATTAGAATTACCTGTGGAAATTCGTCGTGGAAATGTGGCAGCAGAAATTATTCAATTTGCTAAAGAAAATGATGCTAATTTAGTAGTGACTACCGATAGTCCCAGTCCCAGGTTTGAAGAGATTTGTAATCAAATTGAAAAATCTTTAGAATTAGAAGTATTTGAAGTAGAACCGTTTTTCGATTATGATGGTTTTATTGACTTAAAGCGATTTTCACGTTATTGGAAAGTGGCTGAAAAATATGTTTTTGAATAAATAGGAAAATAAACCCGAATAGTTGCAAAATAAATACAGTTTGTGATCATCACTAACAAGAATGCCTAAATTACTTGCTGACGTACAAAATTTACTCTCTGATTTGATCTCCCGCTATTCCTCCAGGGTAGATTATCTGATGATTCGCTTGGAAGAAGCAGAAGGAACAGATATCTTGTTGCGTGGTGACAAGGTAGAAACTCTCAGCGAAGGTATTTCTATCGGTGGCCATGTTCGCGCTTGTTATAAAGGTGGCTGGGGCTTAAGTAGTTTCAACCAGTTAGCTACTATCCAAGAAAGAATAGAAGAAGCGATCGCAGCGGCTAGAATTGTGGGAGATGAGGAAACCATACTTGCACCCATTGATCCAGTCAAAGCCATCTGCGAGTTACCACTGATAGGTATCGACCCGCGTACAGTTCCCCTCAAACAGAAAAAAGAATTGTGCGATCGCTATACTGAATTATTAAAAAGTGTTGACTCCCGTATCACTACCACCTCAGTCCGCTATGGTGACAGCGCCCAAAAAGTAATTATTGCCACTTCGGAAGGAACTCTGATTGAGCAATCTTGGGTAGATATGGAAATGCGCTTTGCGGCTACTGCTAGAAATGGCGACACCGTACAAACAGGTAGAGAAACCATTGGTTCACGCAAAGCCTACGAAGATTTAGTAAATTTAGATACCCAAGTTCAAAGTTCTGCCCAAAGGGCTGTGACAGCCTTATCATTACCACCAGTTAAAGGCAATACTTATACCGTAGTTATTGATCCGATACTGACTGGTTTATTTGTGCATGAAGCATTTGGACATCTTTCCGAAGCAGACATGGCTTACGAAAACCCTGATTTATTGGAAGTTATGACCCTGGGAAGGCGCTTTGGGTCAGAGGAACTGCAAATTTTTGATGGTGCTGCACCCCAAGGACATCGTGGTAGTTATTTTTACGATGATGAAGGCACACCTGCGACAACTACGCAATTAATTCAAGATGGGGTTTTAGTCGGACGTTTGCATTCTCGTGAAACTGCGGGCAAATTAGCAGAAGCACCCACAGGTAATGCCCGTTGTCTCGATTATCACTTTTCACCCATTGTCCGGATGACAAATACCTGGATAGAAAGAGGTAAGACACCAGTAGCAGATTTATTCACAGATATCAAAGAAGGCGTATATGCACGTAACTGGTTAGGGGGGATGACCAACGGGGAAATGTTCACATTTAGCGCCGGGGAAGCTTGGATGATTAGAAATGGCAAAATAGCTGAACCTGTAAAAGATGTCACCCTTTCCGGTAACGTTTTCCAAACCCTCGCAGATATAGAAGCCATAGGTGATGATTTTTACTGGGATGAATCCGGTGGATGCGGTAAAGGTGGACAAAACGGTTTACCTGTGGGTTGCGGTGGTCCGAGTTTGCGTATTCGGGATGTAGTTGTGGGGGGAGAAAGTTAAATAATTGATAATTGATAATTGATAATTGATAATTGTTTAATTCAAGGTTTAAAACCTCTCCTTTCAAGGGTAAAAAAGCCAAAAATTTCGCTTTTTCAATCCTCTGACTTTAAGGGAGAGGTAATTGTTCATTGTTAATTGTCCTTTGTTGAATCATATTTCTATATTATTTTTTCATCGCCATATCTACTTGTTGTAAAAGAGATTCTAAACTAGAGGAATTATCTAAAACAACATCAGCACGGGCAATTTTTTCTGATATTGGTAACTGACTCTTAATTCTAGCTGCTGCTTGTTCATGAGTTAAATTATTCCGCTGAATTAATCTTTGCTGTTGCTGTTCTGCTGCACAAGATACCACCCAAATTTCACTAACTAAATTTTCTAAACCTACTTCAAATAATAGCGGAATAACTAACACTAAGGTATTTGCAGATGATGTATTAATCGCTTGAGAAAAACAATTTCTCACATAAGGATGAATAACATTTTCTATCCAATGTCTTTCTTCTGGTTGATTAAAAATAATTTCTCCCAACTTGGCACGATTTAAATTAGCATCTGCAAGTAAAATTTCTTGACCGTAACGTTGGGCAATTTGTGCGAGAATAGAAGAGCCTACAGATACAGCATCTCTCGCATAAATATCTGCATCTAAAATAGGTAAATTATAAGCAGTAGCTAAATAATCAGCCACTGTACTTTTACCTGTTGCAATACCTCCAGTTAAACCAATTAATCGTTTAGTCATTAGTCATTAGTCACTGGTTACTTTCTTCCCTGTCACCTGTCACCTGTCACCTGTCACCTGTCACCTGTCACCTGTCACCTGTCCCCTGTTTGCCCATTTAATAATTGCTTTGAGTAAACCGTCTACGGTATATTCTTCGGCTTCTATATCAACTCGACCGAATAAATCAAAACAAGTTTTGGAAGTTTGGGGACCGATGGACGCAATGCAAGTTTGGTTTAAATATTGTGTAATTCCTTCTGGAAATTTAGCTGCTGTTAATAGACAGAAAAATTGTACGGTTTTAGAACTAGCAAAGGTAATGACATCTAAAGTGTGATTTCGTAAAGCTATTTCTGCTGCTGGGGGAATAGCTTGGGGACAGCAAGATTCATAAGCAGGAACTTCAATGACTTCTGCACCTTTGTCAGTTAATTCTTTAACTAAAACTTGTCTTCCTCCACTTTCAACTCTGGGAAATAAAATCTTTTTACCTGTGAGGCTTTCAGGAAAGTTAATAGCTAAAGAGTCAGCAACAAAGTGGGGAGGAATAAAATCTGGCTGGATATTGTATTTTTTTAGAGTTCTGGCTGTTTTCTCACCTACAACAGCAATCTTGACATTAGCTAAGACGCTTTTATCTTTGCCTTTGGTCTTAAGTCTCTCAAAAAAGTATTCTACACCGTTGCTAGAAGTCAGAATTATCCAGTGGAAAGTGGATAAATTAGATATTGCTTGATCTAAAGGTTTCCAAGTCGAAGGGGGTACAATTTCTAAAGCGGGTAGTTCAATCACTGTAGCACCTGCGGCCGCAAGGCGATCGCTAAATTGGCTGGACTGTCCAACAGAACGGGTAACGAGAATGGTTTTACCTGCGAGGGGAGAGGAGGAGGTTTCAGGAGATGGGGATAGAGGAAGATGACTATGCACGATGTTATGGTTAGAGGAGTAATTAATAATAGTTTATAATTTTTGATGATATATACCAATACTAACCCATTTGTGATATCTGAGTTGTGGTATTAGCTAAATCCTAAAATACGCAACTTCTCAAAGATGTCGCGGATATTATTTTTTTATAAAAACTTTATAAAAACTTCCGCAACCCCACCACTTCCCCAACTACAATGACCGCAGGAGAGAGAGATAAACCCGCAGTCTGTGACAAAATATTACCCAGTTCACCTGTCCAGATTTGTTGATGCGGAGTTCCTGCCCAACGAATAATAGCTATAGGTGTGGAATGAGAACGCCCATATCGTAACAGTTGATGGACAATCTCCGCTAGATTTTTTCCCCCCATCAAAATGACTAAGGTTTCTAATCTGGATAACGCTTCCCAGTCTAAACCCTCTGGTTCATGTGCTGTCAAAACAGCAAAACAGCGACTGAGTACGGTATCTGTTAAAGGTATTCCTGCTAATAAAGGTGCTGCTAAAGCTGAAGAAATTCCTGGGATAACTTCAAATTCACAACCCGCAGCTTTTAAAGCTTCTATTTCAGAAATGCAGCGACCAAAAATAAATGGATCACCGGATTTAAGTCTAACAACTTGTTTTCCTTCCTGGCAATATCTGACCAATAAATTGTTAATTTCTACTTGGGGAGTGCTAGGTTTACCACCACGTTTCCCCACATCTAATTTTAAACAATCTGCTGGTACACAATCTAACAATTCGGCATCTACTAAAGCATCATAAACTAATACTTGAGCAGATGCTAAAAGACGATAGGCTTTAACAGTTAAATAGGCCACGTCTCCAGGCCCAGCACCAACAAGATAAACTTTTTTAGTCATTAGTTCAGAAGAAGGAGTATGGCTTACGCCACGCTTCGCTATCAGGAGTATGGCTTACGCCACGCTTCGCTATCAGAAGTAAGAAATAAGAAGAAAGATAAATATTTCTCTATTCCCTATTCCCTGTTCCCTATTTCTTTGAGAATTCTATCTATTGTTTCTGCTTTTTGAGGTTGACGTTGTTTTTGGAATAAATCTTTTGATGTTTGTAAATTTTTAATTGCTTCTTCCTGATTGTTTTGCAATAATAAAATATTTGCCAATCTTAGGTAAGCGTCGGCGTTTTTAGGACTGCGGTTAATGACATAGCTGAATAATTCTTTGGCTTCGTCAATTTGGCCTTGATGGCTTAAAATATCTCCCAATAATAACCGCACTACATCATTAGTAGAATTAATCGCAATTACTTGACGGAAAGCTGCTTCTGCACCTGCATAATTTTTCTCTTGAAACAGCTTAATACCTTTCTGGAATAAATTGGATGTGATTAATGTTTTCCAGGCAAAATAAATCAGAAAACCTAGACTTACAGATACTAAAGAAATGGCAAATACGTTACCTATTGGAGATGTTTCTAACATAATTTTAAGTACATTTTAAGCAAAAATACAAGCTAAGGGAAAAATGAAGTATTCGACAAAAAACAGTTTCCAGATAAATTGATAAAAACGAGCAAGATCATTTTTATCTTGTAAGTCTACTTTTCTGCTTTGTATCCACATCACAATCAAGGGTATGATATGGGTGATAAACAAAAAGATAGAGTTAACTTCTGCTAACCGTAAAACTCCAACAAAAATCATGCCCACATAGCAAACAGTTAACACCCAAAGCGCCAGATTAAATACTGCTTTTTGACCTAGTTGTAGAGTCAAAGTAGTAATATTATAAAGCTTATCGCCTTCCATATCAGGGATATCTTTAAAGATGGCAATGGCAAATGTAAACACCAAAATAAATACAGTCAAAACCCAAACAGCGGCGGGTATTCCTTGGCTTCTTTGAAATAACCAACTAAAATGCAAAAACAATCCTAAATTAACAATAGTACCCCGTACTGAAAAAATACACAAAGCCGCCCAAAAGGGAAACTGTTTCAAGCGCACAGGTGGTAAAGAATAAGCAGTACCGATGAACAAACTTATGGCTACCATTCCTAATAAAAAGGGACTGTTTAGCCAAGCTAAAACTAAAGCTAAAATCCCAGTAATAATAACAATTAAATTTCCCTGTTCTCTGGTAAATTCTCCTGAAGCTAAAGGTAAGTGAGGCTTATTGATTTTGTCAATTTCTACATCTTCCAACTGGTTCAAACCAACAATATAAATATTGCCAGATATGCAAGCTAACCAAGTTCCCAAAATTTGCCCAAGATGAACTACAGAAAAGCTTGTAGATGTAACACCAAGGGTTAATAAATATAAACCCAACACACTCAAACTGGTGCCAATAATTGTATGTGGTCGAGAAAACTTCCAAAAAGCATACAGCCAACTTCCTGGAAAACTAGGCGAATTTTGTTGAAAAAACTGATTCATTACTCGATTTTAGATTTTGGATTTTAGATTTTGGATTGATACCACGCATAAATCCGAAGGCTTGTATCATTAAGCAACTCTCGGAAAATTACAAATTATGAATTGTCAATTATCAATTATCAATTGTCAATTATCAATTATTTCTTCCCACACAACAAGCCAAACCGAATTAAACCCCGTTCATAACCCCGACGCATCAGCCCCAAAGAAAGCGCCCCTTGAATTGTACTCCAACCAGAAAACAGTAACCCAAAAAATGCTTGGGGAGTAAAAGCCGAGTCAATAACCACATTCCAAAAAGGAGCAACAGCCGTTGACCAATCAGCGGTGCGAATGTGGTTTAATGGTAATTGATGTGCGATCGCCTCATACTCTGGCAAAGAAATCACATAAGGTAAACAATAAACCCGATAGATATCCTGCAAATGCTTTTGTTCATCCGCTGTTAATGGTGAAATATTCGTAGGTCTATGACACCATGTCACCATAATCAAAGTACCACCGGGCTTTAACACTCGATAACACTCTTGTAAAAACTGAGTTTTATCTGGCATATGTTCACCGCTTTCTAGTGACCACACCAGGTCAAAAGAATCATCAGCAAAAGGCATTTCTTGAGCATTAGCCACCAGAAAATGACTTCTTTCACCTAAATTAGCCTCCAAAGCTCTTTGAGTCGCTCTAGCAGCTTGTACAGGACTAAGTGTAATCCCCGTTGACTGAGCATTAAACTTTTCAGCCAGGTATAAAGAACTGCCACCAATACCACAACCTACATCAAGGATATTGTCTGCATCCTTGACACCTGACCAGTTCAGCAGTTCTTCAATTAAATCAATTTGCGCTTGACGACGGTCTTTTTGCTGCTTACCATCTGCACCGTAGTAGCCGTGGTGCATATGTTCTCCCCAAATCTGTTCCCACAGATCAGAGGAAGCATCGTAAAATTGTTGAATTTGTTGATAAAGTGTTGTACTCATGAATCTATCCAGATGAAGACCAAGCCCAATAAAAAAGCCCAGTAAAAAAATATATTGTTAGGCTACCATCTGTGTAATTAATTAGATCAGGCAATTTTTCTTCCAGAGGAAGATTTGTAAATTACTTATGACTGTTGCTCGGAGTATCTGCTTGGGATTTTTGGCTGTCATCCTGCTAGGAACTCTCCTTTTAATGATGCCTTTCTCAACTAGCAATGGTATGTGGAATGACCCCATTGTAGCACTTTTTACTTCAACTTCCGCAGTTTGTGTGACTGGGTTATCAGTAGTTGATCCTGGTACTTTTTTTTCCTTTTGGGGTCAATTGTTTATCACACTATTGGCTCAAATTGGTGGTTTAGGATATATGACAACTACCACATTTTTGATTTTATTGATTGGACGGAGATTTGACTTGCGACAAAAAGTAGCAATTCAACAAGCTTTAGACCGTCCAGGAATGAGTGGTAGTACGCAAATTATCCGGTCAATTATAGCTACAACCATGATTTTTGAAATCACGGGAATCTTTTTATTAATGCCGGCTTTTGTGCCTGAGTATGGTTGGAATCAAGGAATTTGGTTAGCGATATTTCATAGTGTTAATGCTTGGAATAATGCTGGTTTTAGTTTATTCAAAGATAATTTAATCGGCTATCAAACCTCTGGTTTAGTTGTTTTCACCATCACCGGCTTAATTATTTTTGGAGGCATTGGTTATCAAGTAATTTTAGATATGTATCTTTGGTTGCGTGATAGATTTTTGAAAAAACCTAATGCCATTGTATTTTCTCTTGATTTTAAAGTAGCAACCAGTACGACTTTGTTATTGTTAGTGTTGGGAACAGTTGCCTTTCTTTGTATAGAAATCAGAAATCCTCAAACCTTTGGGAATTTTAGTTTTTCTGACCAATTATTATTAGCTTGGTTTCAATCTGTTACCCCCAGAACTGCTGGATTTAACACCATTGATATTGGGAAAATGACGGATGCTGGCTTATTTATTACCATTGCTTTAATGTTTATTGGTGCCAGTCCAGGTGGTACAGGAGGAGGTATAAAAACGACTACATTGAGAGTTCTGACCAGTTGTACAAAAACCATACTTCAAGGGAAAGAGGAAGTTTTACTCTATGACCGTAAAATAGCAATATCACTGATTTTGAAAGCTGTGGGTGTAGTTTTTGGTTCTCTAGCTACGGTGATAGGTGCAACAATCTTAATTAGTCTGACAGACCCTAAATTAGAGTTTATTCAAATTCTGTTTGAGGTTGTATCAGCATTTGGTACAGTAGGTTTATCTACAGGTATAACCGCTGGCGTTTCCCCAGCAGCAAAGCTAATTTTAATTATCACAATGTACATTGGACGAGTCGGTGTTTTATTATTAATGTCAGCTATATTAGGCGACCCTCGTCCTAGCAGAATTCACTATCCTGAAGAAAATTTACTGGTTGGATAATTAGTGATTCAATTTTAGATTTTAGATTTTAGATTTTGGATTTTGGATTGCATAGCTGTAGACAAGGCGCTTAGGACATTAACTAAAACTAAAACTTAGACACTCAAAGGCTTTTACCACTGTCACCTGTCACCTGTCACCTGTCACCTGCTATATTTAACCAACTCTAATCTAAAATATAAAAATTTATGCCCTATTCCCTATTCTCTAACAACTGACAAAATTATGAATCTAGCATCATTAAAATTCTTTAAAAGTTTACGCCAAGATAACCAACAATTTGCTGTAATTGGGTTAGGTCGGTTTGGCCGTTCTGTATGTTCTACATTGCACAATTTAGGTTATCAAGTTTTAGCAACTGACGTTGATGAAAAGCTGGTTGCGGAAGCATTAACGGAGGAAATTGTCAGTCATGCAGTACAATTAGATTCAACTGAACCTGCGGCACTCAAAGAAGCTGGTATTTTTGAATTTGATACCGTAATTGTGGCTATTGGTAACTATATTCAAGAAAGTATTATCACTACTCTCAACGTTAAAGAAGCTGGTGTACCTCATGTAGTTGCTAAAGCTTCTAGTGAAGTTCACCGCAAGCTGTTAAAAAGAGTGGGAGCAGATCATGTTGTTTTTCCAGAATATGAAGCTGGTTGTGCTTTAGCAAGAACACTAACTAAACCATCAATTTTAGATCGATTTGACCTCGATCCAGATAACAGTATTGTTGAAGTAATTGTTCCTGATGAATTTCATGGTAAAACTGTTGCAGAAATTCAACTGAGAAATCGTTATGGTTTAAATTTATTGGCAGTAAGTCAGGATGGTAAATTTAAGATTAATCCTGACTCTAACAAACGTTTAGAAAAGGGTTCCGCAATGGTAGTTATTGGCTGTAATAAAGATATTAATCGGTTGCCAATTTGAAGGTGACAGGTGACAGGTGACAGGTGACAGGTGACAGGTGACAGGTGACAGGTGACAGGTGACAGTGAACAGATTAATAACTGATAACTGATAACTGATAACTGTTCAACAATGGACAATTACTTCTCCCTAAAAGTGAGAGGATAGGGAAATAGGAACTTTTGGACTTTTTCGCCTTTCTAGGAGAGGTTGTAAACCTGGAATGAAACAATTGTCAATTATCAATTATCAATTGTCAATTTTCACCTACGGCTTTGGTTCAACTGGTTGAGGAACATCAGTAGAATTCTTTTCTGCTTCCGGTGTTTGCATTCCTGGTGTTTGCGTTTCTGGTGTTGGTAGAACCACATCACTGTTAGTAGGAGTAGGAGTGGTGGTGGGAGTTGCGGTTTGTGTGGGTTGAGGTTTTTTCGGTGTTAAATATTCGGTGATTTTCTGTGTCATATCGTCAATTTTGGCAGTTTGCTCAGTGTTTCCTTGTTCACCATATTCTTGACGAGCGCGTTTAAATGCTGAATTAGCTGCCTTTAAATCACCTTGATTATATAAAGTCACTCCTAAATTGTAGTAGGCTACAGCATTTTTGGAATTTTGGCGAATAGCTTGTTGATAAACTTTAATTGCCTCAGCAGATTGACCTTGAATGACTAACAAAGCACCTAAATTATTGTAGGCTACAGTATTTTGAGGATCTAACTTCAAGACTTGACGATAGTTAGAAATTGCTTGTTCTATTTGCCCTTCTTGTTGGAGTGCGATCGCTAAATTAAAGTAAGCATTAACATTGTTACCATCTAAATTTACAGCTTGCTGGTAAGCGGCGATCGCTTCTTGACGCTGTTCTTGTTCATACAATATTAAACCCAAATTATAATGAGCAGCCGCCATTGTCGGATTTGCTACTAAGGCTTGCCGATAAGCAGCAGTTGCCTGTTCTTTCTGTCCCTGTTTTTGCAGAGCTACCCCTAAATTGTAATAAGCCTCCCCAAAATTGGGAATCAGTCTAATCGCTTCCCCATATTCTTGTATAGCTAAATCTAAGCGATTTTGCTCCACCAAAATATTACCTAAATAATTCCGTGCTAACCCAATATTGCTATCTCGCTGTAAAGCTTGACGAAAGGCAGATTCTGCACCTTGTAAGTCTTGGCGTTGATAGCGTGTCACGCCTAGTTGGTAGAATATAGCTGCATCCAAATCCTGAGAAACTGCATTTTGTGCCAACAATTTACTACTAGGTAAATCAATAATTGTTGGTAAAGCCAATACTAAAAATGCCGAAGCAGCAAACAACAATCCTAATCTTTGTCCAGAAATTTTGTAAAAAGATGCTTTAACTTGACTGTGTAACCACTGATTAAATTGCAGTTTTTTAGACATAAAAGCAGCCCTGTATCTATAGCTGAGATCCTCACAACTTCAGAGTACCCATAACTACATCAAAAATTCACAATTCAATTCGTAATTCGTAAAGAAGGGAACAGGGAACTCTTAACAGGGAACAGGGAACAGGCAAGAGTTGATGAAGTTTCTAATACCCCACACCTTACACCCTACACCCTACACCCTTTCCCCTGCTTCTGGCAAAATTAGCATGGCATCACCAAAGGAATAGAAACGATATTGAGATGCGCTCGCTTGTTGATAAATTTTCAATAACCTTTCTCTACCAATTAAGGCACTTACCAGCATCAACAAACTAGAACGGGGTAAGTGAAAATTCGTAATCAAACCTTCTACTACCTGCCATTGATAACCAGGATAGATAAACAAATTTACCTTACCCACATAAGGCTGTAATTCTCCAGATTGGGCTGCACCTTCTAAAGCACGGACTACTGTAGTCCCAACAGCAATAATTCGCCCTCCAGCGGCTTTAGTAGCCCGGATTTTTTCTACTGTAACTTCGCTCACTTCAATCCATTCAGAGTGCATTTCGTGAGTGGTGACATCTTCCACTTCTACAGGACGAAATGTACCTACACCAACGTGCAACGTCAAAAAAGCTTGATGAATGCCGTGATCGCGCAATTTTTCTAAAAGTTCTGGTGTAAAGTGTAATCCTGCCGTTGGTGCTGCGATCGCCCCAGTTTGTTGAGCATATACAGTTTGATACTGTTCATCAGCCGCAGTAGAAGCAGTAATATAAGGAGGTAAAGGTATTTCGCCAAATTTCTCCAACACCTGCACCAAAGACACATTCTCCGGTAAATCAAACTGTAACAACCGTCCCCCAGTCGCATCATCCCTATCCACAACTGTAGCCGTCAGTTCAGTACCCAGGGCTAATTTGTCTCCATCAAAAATAATCTGAGTTCCCATCTGGAAATACTTTCCAGGCTTCACCAAAGCCAACCAACAGTTATGCTGTCTTTCTTCCAACAGCAACACTTCCACCTTTGCCCCTGTAGACTTGCGACCATACAACCTAGCGGGAATAACTTTTGTATTATTCATTACTAATAAATCTCCCGGTTGTAGGAGTTCAGGCAAATCCCGGAAAATATGATTTAAGGCTGGTATTTCTACACCTGTACGCGGAGAATTTACCACCAGTAAACGAGAACTATCTCTAGGAACAGCCGGATTTTGGGCAATCAGTTCCGGTGGAAGTTCATAATCATACCCAGATAATGAACGGTCTAAATTAATATCTTGTATCTCTAAGTCAGACATTTCCTTAAAAGATCGGTTAGAAACCGCATATACACAGCAAAAACAGCAATTAGTTCATGTACTAATTGTATGATATCCGCAAGGAACGGACTATTATTTGCTAGTGCTTCTAATTCTTCTACTGCTTGTCTTTGTACTTTCCCTTTTCCTAAAACTCTCAAAAACAGCGTTTCAGGTGTACTGGGTAGCTGATGAATCGCCACAACTACGGTTTTTAATACTTTTGGTAAAAAATAGATGCCCTTTCCCCAGTTTGTTTCATCCAGAGTACCATTACAACCCTCTAGTATCTCTACTGATACTGTAGGCGTAAAAATCCATAGTTGGGGTAATTCGGTTTCACCTATTCGCATCTCATTACGTTTGGCTTGCCGTTCTAAGTCTGCATGAATGTCAAACAATTTACCTCTTGCCAATGACTAATGACTAATGACTGATAACTAAAATTGGGTAAATCTCCCCATACAAAAACGGGGGCTTTTACCCTAGCAGGAACTATCCTTGATTCAGGAAGATAGAGATGTAGGATTGGATTTGATCCCAAACACCATCATGGAATACTTATATTACCTAGCAAATGCTAGTCTAACGCTCAGGGTCGTTCAACACCTGCACGGTAGACCCCAAATTCCTGTTTCCTTCATCACCGTAATTCATCAAATTGATGGTTGGGTAGTGAGAATCAAACTTAGAGATCCTATCTCAGCCCAAAACGATGGTGATTTTCGGGCTTTCTGCAATGAATTAGGTATTAGTTACGAGCCACCAATGCGGGTACAAATGGCACTTTGGAGCTTGGAGGCGGGACAGTATCCTGTGGATGTAATGCGTCGCTACCAAGTAGCAGTTGTATCTCATGGTAGCCCAGAAAAAGAGGAAATAGAAGCATTCCGACAACAATTCGTCAGAGGTTTGGGCTATTGCCCAGAAACACTAGCTTGAAAATATGTCACAAGTGACAGGTGACAGTGAACAGAGAACAGTAAACAGTGAATAGACTGATAACTGACCAATTAGCAATTATCAAAAGCTGCTGGAATGTAATCTTGCAGCTTAAACTCATATCCGGGAATTGACAAACTAGCTAAGGTTTTTGAAGTAACTATTCCCTGATCAAGATTTTTTGATAAACGTTGGCAAAAGACAATAGCCACATCAAAGCGGCATGGAAAATCAGCCTTTTCAGGATACTGGGCTAAAAACATTCCTGCTGTGTGACAGAGTTTTGCTTGCTTTTTTGCAGTAATGGCGCTTCTACCTCCTGCATCCCAATTCCCTGCACTGCGGGTTTTTACCTCTACAAATGCCAGTATTGAATCCTGATGATAGCTATTTTGATGCTTGGGTGCGACTTTATTGTCGTCAGACTGAGCAATAATATCAATCTCTCCCCAACGACAAGAAAAACGACGGTGTAGAATTTCCCAACCTGTAGATTGTAACCATTGTGCTACTAGGTCTTCTCCTATGTCACCGATATCTGGATAATTAGATGGAGGAGGTTTAGGCATTATCAACATCAATTAAAAATATCATGAATACTAAGTATCGAATCTTGTCTCTCATACTCAGTTTATTGCTGTGGGCAATTATTCCCATTACAGCATTAGTCGGTTTAGCATCAACGGCTTTGGCATTAGAATACAACAAAGAAATTTTGATTGAAGCTGATTTTTCTCACCGTGATTTAACAGATTCTAGTTTTACCAAAGCTAATCTTAAAAAGAGCAATTTCAGTGCTGCTAACTTGCGTGGTGTGAGCTTTTTTGCTGCAAATCTAGAGTCAGCAAACTTAACTGGGGCTGATCTCACTAATGCTACCTTGGATTCGGCGCGGTTGATTAAAGCAAATTTAACTAATGCCGTATTAGAAGGTGCTTTTGCCGCTAATGCTAAATTTGATGGTGCTATAATTGATGGTGCGGATTTTACTGATGTATTGCTGCGTCCAGATGAGCAAAAAAAATTATGCAAATTGGCCAACGGTACTAATCCTGTCACTGGTAGAGATACGCGGGAGACTTTGTTTTGCTCATAGTTGGTAATATTCAGCTATCAGTAGTCAGCAGTAACACCCTGTGAACAAAGATATCCCCAACTTTTTGAAGTAGTTGGGGATCAGAGTAGTTGAGCGACTGCCGAACTCGTAAGGGTGTAAACCTGTCGTCTAATGGCGAGTCTGTGAACTAAGAATCTCCTGCCTAAAGGCCAGGAGAGTGTCAACTATTTAACGTCAAGATGAGATGGGTGAAGTGATTGAGGCATTTAACCCCCTTTAAACAAATATTTCAAAGAGTGCGAAAAGAAATTAGCGATCGCAGTTGCTAAAATGGCGCTGGATATACAAAAGAATATTTCTCCATTTAAAACAGCAGGGAAACCATTTCATAATCCATCAAATAACTCGAACTAAATTAGCACTCTCAGCTGACAAGTGCTAAATTTTAAATAAATTTTAAAACCTGGAATTGAGGTAGTAATTCTGTGTTTTTGTAGTTATAGTTGAATATATAAGAATAATATTTGATTTTCATAGCTTGCGTGGCGCAGCCCTAATTATTCATCACTAAAGAGAAGAGGAAATAGGTGACAAGTGACAGTCAAGAGACTAAAAACTGATAGCTGATAACTGATGTGGAGGAATAAAATGAAATATACTTTTGATATTGTGGGAGTATCTCCAGTTTTATATTTTTTCAATCATCAACAACAGAGTGGGCAAAAACCCCAACCACAAGGGGTTGAATACGTGGGAACTCAAACTTGTACACTAGATGCGTTTCTGGAATCTGTGGAAACAGTTGCACCAACTGGAGGTTGGAATTTAGATCAAGTAGTAGATACAGTAATTCAGTTTTGGTTGAACAATGCAGAGACTATTCAATATTGGAAAACCAGATTACAAGATGCTGGTAGAGATAATTTACTAGTGGCTAGGGTGGCAGATATCAAAGCTTTACAAGCTGAATTTGAATCTCTACTGGGTAAAAATTGGTGAGTTATTCGACTTGAGATTTGGGATTTGGGATTGAATCCACTTCTTGATCTCCTGACTCCTGAATTCTTAGCAGATTTACTCTTTTTCTAATGCTTGCAGAATTTTGCGATATAAATTTTCTACTTTCTGTATTTGCTTCTCCCCAAGGGAAGCATAATGAGCTAAACCAGGGGCGCTGTTAATTTCTAACAGGGTATAATCTACCAATGGTTGAGTAATATCAGTAGTCAGAATATCTACACCGGCTAATCTCAAACCCATATCTTTAGTGATTTTAATCGCTAGTTGCTGAAAATCAGGATGAAGATTTTCGGTGAAATCTATGGAATCTCCTCCAGTAGACAGATTAGCATTATCTAAAAGATAAACTAAAGTATCCTTGGCAAGGATGCTATCAAAAGTGAGGTGTTGTTTTTGTAATTTTTGAATAATGCGGAAATCTTCTAAGTCTATTAATATCTTTTCACCTGTTTTGATTAATTGTTCCCGTTTGATTTCTAGTAATTTTAGAATAGTAGATTTACCATCACCAATTACAGATAAAGGAATTCTTTGATAAGCAGCAATTATTTCATTATCTAATACCAAAATTCTAAAGTCATTACCGCTGTAGAATCTTTCTACTATTAATCCAGAATTAATGTTAAAAATTCTGGCTGCTACTTCATAATATTCTGATTTGTCATATACTTTTGTAACTAGGATGCCTAAACTAAGATTTAATGGCTTAACAATTACAGGTAATCCTAATTCTTGGGCATAATCCCAACCATCATCGACATTTCTAGGGTTGGCTATTTTTGCACATATTTTTTCATTAAAAAATGTTTTACCTTCTGTAACTTTATAACCAAGTTGGTGCAAAAAATAATTAGAGAAGCCTTTATCTTGAGCTAAATGTGCAGATCCAAAACCATTAATATTTAGTCTAGTGTTATTAAAAACAGTTGTTTTTCCATTTTTAAAAGTAATGTGTCCAATTAGTTCCGATTCAGGTTCAATTAAAACACTAGCACCCATTTCTATGGCTAATTTTTGTAAAATTACTGTAATTAATCTCATATAGCATTCCTCGTAGATTTGTCAGCTTACTTATAAAATTAGGCAAGGGAGAATACGCAACAGATTCTCTCACATATTCTTGAGAAATGCTACAAGTATTTAGCAATTTATATTTAATGATATTTAAATACGGTGTGATTATTTTATCAGGAAAAGTGTGGTTTTATTTACAAACTATTCCGCACTGTTTTGGTGAACTTGGTTTTTGTATCGTCACAATGCTGTAAGATATATTGAGCGTAAGGATTTAGCCGTCAGCAGTCAGTAAGAAAGAAGAAAACCATCAATAATAGGTTGTATATTGCTCTCATTAACACTGGTGTAATTTGACCAAAGGAAGGGGAGCATCCTGATTATTAACTCAGTCTCACTCTAGATAATAGCTGATTACTGATTACTGATAGCTGAATACTTACTATTTATCTCAGTTTTATTGCCTAGTAAAAACAAGTGTGTTGCACTAAGTATTGACAATTCAAAAATTATGTAATAACAAGGTGGCATCGTCAATTAAAGGCGCTAGTGCTATCCCCCCTAAGAGACGCACTAACGCCATTTACTCAAGTTCATACGGATAATATAATCATGCCACAAAACACAGATTACAAAGATACCAATTCAGAAAATAAAGCAATTTCTTACAGAAATCGGCTGAATGGTTGGGCTATAGCTCGTGTGGCTGCAAATCAGGAGCGTGTGATTGTTGCCAGATTCCGCAGTCGATCAGACGCAGATGGTTATATTCAGCACTTACGGCAAATGGTACCGGATGGTTCTTTTGAGATTGTCTTTGATTCTCAACGGGAAGAAGTAACGATTTAAGTTTTGTATTGTTTAATATGCAGATCCCCGACTTGTTGGCAAGGTTGGGGATCTCATGCTTCAATGTGCAGTTCTTATTTGTTGGACAGGTATCTCAACCGATCAGCTACTCTTTCTAATACTTTGAGTCCTTGTAAAGAACCCCGAATTAAGCGAGTAGCAGCCAGGGGTTGACGAAGCAATGCTAAGGTGAGGGGTAAAGCTGACAGTGACCCATCGGCATTAATGGCTGTTGTCAGGTCAGGTATATCATGAAGAGCATCATCACTGACGACTCGTAACATGGCTATTGATACCCCATGCTGGAAAAATTCTAGGGCTGTGAATCCTTCCATATCGACGACATCAGCACCAGATTGTTCATGAAAATTACGTTTTTCCTTGGCCAAGGATATGATGCGATCGCTTGTTAATCCTTTCACTAAAGATACTTGCTCCCCAATGTGGTGATATATATCTGTGGTCAGGTTACTATCGCAATTGTGCCGATGGCTGTGATAAACACAATCTTGATAAAGAACAATATCACCAACTCTGTAACGCTGATTTAAGCTGCCACATAAACCCATCAGTAGCACTCGTTGATTTGGTTGATGGAAATGTTGGCAGTTTTTTTTCAGGAATTGATGTAGTGGTTGCATCCCGATGGGAACAGCTATTACCTGTGGTTGAATACCAGTTGCACGACTCAAACCACGACAGACGGCTTGGTATTCTGCTCCTTGGGGTACTAAAATTGTGTTAATCATATCATGTCCGTGGGAATACTTACGATATGTGTTGGGGCTATTAATAGGGAATAGGGAATAGGGAAAAGGTAAAGAATACAGACATTTTTGTTTTCAATCAATATGTACAATTAATTTTGCTTGGGTACTTATCTTAATCTGATAATGTTCCATTAGTGTTTTAATTAAACGAGCATGGCGAGATTCTTCTTGACCTTGGAGTGCCTTAGCGGTAGCTTACAGTTGGCAATATTATGATTTGAGAAAAAATCTGTCTACCTACTAGGTAAAAGCTGTTCGCGTAGCGTGGCGTAGCCACTTACTGATTCCTATAATTATGCCTTGTGAATTAATATTATGTTTTTTAATCTTTTAAAAACTCCTCGATCAACAATTTCCCATCTTGAAGTTACTTCTAGTTGGTGTGTAGTTTATGGCAATTTAGATAAATTAACAGTCAATGTTATTTGGCGGGATGATAAATTTGCAGTTATTTCTCCACCAGATAATTTTGCCATTAGTCCTTCACAAAGATTTATCGTAGTGGGTGATATATGGTTAAGTAATCGGTTAGAACTAATTCAAAAATTGGCAATTGATATTCATGATCATGTCAGTAATCAACAAATAATTGCACAGCTTTGGGAAAAATACAACTCTGAATCTTTAAGCCTCTTGGTGGGAATGTTTGGTTTAGTAGTTTGGGATCGAGAAAAGCAAGTATTATATTTAGGAAGAGATCCCATAGGTAGCCGGACTTTATATTACACTAACACTGGTTTAACGCGCTGGATTGCCCCAAAATTAAACACCCTTAACCCTTATCATTCCCATGATTTAGATGTAGTTGCATTGCGAGATTATCTCTGTTGTGCATTTGTTCCAGGAGAAAGAACACTGTGGCAAGATGTCCGAGAAATGCGTCCCGGAACATTTCTAGAAATGCCATTAAACAAAGTTTATTATTATTGGCAACTGCAAGAACAAATTACAGACGCACATCAGCCTTTAGAATGGTATGGTGAAAAACTGCGTTCTTTACTTGAGCAAATTGTCCAGGAATATTTACCCAAAAATCAACCTGTTGGGATATTCCTATCTGGTGGATTAGATTCTAGCAGCATTACCGCATTAGCAGCAAAATTGCATTATGCACCAGTTCACACCTATTCCATTCATTTTGGTACAGAAACACCCAATGAATTAGAATTTTCTAGCTTAGTTGCCCAACATTGTCAAACTCAACATCACATTTTAGAAATCACCTTTCGAGATATGTGGGAACGTCTACCAGAAACAATGATGTATCTAGATGATCCTATTGGTGATCCTTTGACAGTACCCAATTTATTAGTAGGAAAACTAGCAAGGGAAAACGTGCAGACTACCCTGAACGGAGAAGGTGGAGACCCTTGTTTTGGTGGACCCAAAAATCAACCGATGTTAATTAATAGTTTGTATAGTGCAATCAATAATCAAGCTGCACTGCCAGCCTATTTGATGGCTTTTCAGAAGTGCGCTTCCGATTTATCACAACTTTTAAAATCAGAAATTTACCAAAGTTTAAAAAACGAGTCATCTGTATTTGACCATGATTTAAATTCCCAGGCTAATTATTTAAATAGATTAATGGCATTGAATATTAAATTTAAAGGTGCAGATCAGATTTTAACAAAAGTGAATAACTTAACTCAAGCCGCAGGTTTACAGGGTTTATCACCGCTATTTGATCAGCGAGTAGTTGATTTGAGTATGCAAATTCCCCCCGAATATAAACTTTCTGGTGTGGAAGAAAAAGCAGTTTTGAAAAAAGCCGTGAGTGATATTTTACCAGATGCTATTATTCATCGTCCCAAAAGCGGAATGATGGTGCCTGTACAATTAGGATTTCGGAAATATTGGCAACGAGAAACAAGAAAGTTGTTGTTAAATAAAACAAGCGCAATTTCACCTTATATCAATCAGGAAATTGTCCGTAACTGGTTAGATTTTAAAGGAGATATTTGGGGCAGATATGGTGTGAAATTGTGGTTATTAGTAAGTTTAGAAATTTGGTTACAAGTAAATCGTTAACTTTGTGTCCTACCCTGCGGGAAGCCGCTCCGCGTCTATGCGTTCTTTGGGGTTAGTTCATATCAAGCCTTGGAGAAATTGCCTTTCTTTCCAAAAAATAAACTTACACATTTGGGATGCTCCCAGTCATTTTGCCAGTAGTCAGTAGTTGGATTTGGGAAATTATCAAAACAATCGGGTCTAAAACCGGACTTCGTCCAAAGTTTTTGGAGCAGGGTATAAATCCCCGTTACAACAACGGCCTTCTGCCTCCTGCCTTCGTTAAGATTGTGATTTTTGAGAATTAATCTGTTCAATTAAGGTTTTGAACTTGGTGATAATTCCTGGTGGTTTAGCGGTAAAACGAATACAAAAGTGACCTATTTGAGCAGGTTTGTCTAAGACTTTGGCATAGATATCTCCGGTTTCTTCTGGTTGATCTGGCTTGGATAAATTAAGTTTGATATTACTTAAGTAAGATGGCGGCTCGTGGAGTTCTTCATTTGCTAAATAAATCTCAGCTTCATGTTTTGAGAGTCTGATTAAGTTTCCCGTGAACAAAACGTTACCTATGTTTTTACCATCTACAACTGCGTATTCAATGGGAATGGGTTCAGTAAGGGTGCATAATTCTTCTTGGTTTTGGGGAAGAAAAAGATTGTATTCCCCAGCAATGCCAGCTATTTTATAGATGTTGATTGGTTCTTTAACTCCTTTTGGTGTGACTTGTAATTGCCGGTCAATTACTACCATTGACTCTACTTCTTTAAAAGTGGATTCAGAAATAATAATTTCGCCGCCTGTGGTGTAGCCTTCAATTCGGTAAGTTAAATTGACTTGACTGCCGACAATACCATACTTAGTACGTTTTTCAGAGCCAATATTACCTACTACCACAACACCTGTATTAATACCAATACCCATTTCTAGGGGTGGTAAACCCCATGCTGTCATTTGGGTGTTAACTTTGACCATTGCTAACTGCATGGCAACACCGCAAGCAACGGCTCTAACAGCATCGTCTTTTCTAGCAGTAGGAGCGCCAAAAAGAACTAAAATACCATCCCCCATGAATTCATCAATTGTTCCGTGATATTTAGTGATTTCATCGGCCATGCATTCCAGGTAAAAGTTGAGAATTTGCACTACTTGTTCTGGAGGTAGTCTTTCAGATGTGGCGGTGAATCCTCTTAAATCAGAGGTGAAGATGGTAATTTGTCGTCGTTCACCCCCTAATTTCAATCCTTCTGGACTTTCTAGTAAGGTGGCTACAACTTCATCATTGATGTAACGTCCGAATACCTTGCGGATATGTTCAGCAGTACGAGCAATGTAAGCTGTAATGGCAATGGCAGAACCTGTAAGTGCTAAAAATGCGGGAACCACAGGCAACCACCAACCCCAGATCAAAGCTGCGTAGGTGCTGCCTAGTAAAGCCCCTCCTGCTAGTAAAACAGTCAATATCCTCGGAAATGTCAGCAGGTTTTGGAATCGCAATTTCCAAGTCAGGAGAGCGCCAACCCCACTCCAGAATAGTATCCATAGCCATTCTTGGGGTTCTGACCAACTTTTAAACAGAGGTCGATTTCCCAAGGCGGCATTGATAATTTGGCTGGTGAGATGAGCATGAATTTCTACCCCAGTCATAGGTTCTGCGAGTCCGAGCAGTCCACTACTGTGGGGTGTAAAAAATGTGTCTCTAAAACTTTCTCCTGTATACCCAATCATGATGATGCGATCGCGTCCCCAATCTGCTGGTACTTTGTCGGTCAAAATATCAGTCATGGAAACGGTTGGAAAGCTACCCCTTTTGCCTCTGTAGTTAATTAATATTTGGTAGCCGCCATCGTCAGCACGCACATAGCCACCATCATTACTTCCAAAGGGAGTAAATTTGGCTTTCCCAATCTGGAAATCTGGGGTAGCGAGAATTCCTTCTTTTTCTAGATAATGCAAAGCTAAATACAAGCTGAAGCTGTAGACTGTTTCTCCCTTTTTAGGGTTCACATACATTAAACCACGCCGCACTTTGTTGTCTGCATCAACCACTAGGTCGTTCGCACCTACTTGATTTAAAGATTTAAGGATGGGCGGTGCCTTGACTCTTTCATACGTATTTTTGCCAACCGCTTTCTCAATCCCTAGGAGATTAGGTGTTGATTTAAATACTTGTTCTAATTCTGACGTACCAGGTGGTGAAGGTAAATCACGATAAATATCCAGTCCAATGGCTCTTGGTTGTTTGGCTTTTAGTTTCTGGAGTAATTTAGCTAAGACCTGATCTGTAATAACTGCTTGTTTCAGATTATGGTAGTCTTCTTCATTAATACCAACTATAACAAGGCGGCTGTCAGGAGGTGCTGGAGGTCGCCAACGCATATATTGATCAAAAACCCCCCATTCCCAAGACTGCAATAACCCAGCCCAACGTATCAATATGATACTTAAAGCGATTATTGGTGTGGTAATCCACAAACCTCGTTCTTGCCAAAGAATATTTTTCAGATTATTGGCATTCATTGATATTAAGGTTGAGGGTTTGGTTGGCAACACTCAAGCAGAGGTTCTTTGGCTATTACTTCTAACCCAACTGATTTCAACAGTTCTTCCCATTCCTTTGGCTGTTGGGTGCGTAACTGCGCCACCTTGGTGATGGTTTCTGGCCAAAGGTCATTCTTGGCGTAAATTTCTGCTTGTTTGAGAGGTTTAGCTTGCTGGAAGTATTTATTCAAGGATGAACTGATAGTTGTGCGTTCAATTATTCCTTCAGTATATTCATCGCTGCTTCTGTCTTCTGGATCACAAACAAGTAAAAAGTACCATTTATATGCTTTGCCTGTTTTCAGCTTGGCTGTAGGAGGTATTTTGATGTGAATGATTCCTGGTTTCTGAGGAAGTTCAAAGCTGATGTTGTAAATATCATTATTTTTGTCGTTTCTGAGTATAAATTCTCCAGTAGTTGCTGTAGTTTGTGGCACGTAAAAATATAATGTCGGACTATCGGAAATAGTTAGACTTTTATTATTCCGTTTGGGCATTAAGGCTGTGACAGAAGGTTTTCCTGTGGCCAAGTTGATGCAGGACACTCCTCTTCTTCCTCCTCCAATGGTAGATGCTGGTGTGCCTCTGGAATCTCCAGAGGGGAATTTAAGACTGATTTTGACTGGTGATGGTTGTGCCAGCAGCTGTGCAGGTAAGATAAATGCTATTAACAGTACTGGAGAAATGCAGCCCGTAAGTTTTCCCAGATACTGAATAAAAGTTGGACAATTCATGATATTTAAGATAAAGTTTATTACTTTCTAAGGTAGTGTACTGTATTGGATTAATACATAGTCTTAGGAAATTTTTACAATTACGGCTATTCAGGTGACAGGTGACAGGTGACAGTTAAGAGGGAATAGGGAATAGGGAATAGGAATAGGGAATAGGGAATAGGGAATAGGGAATAGGGAATAGGGAATAGGGAATAGGGAATAGGGAATAGGGAATAGGGAATAGGGAATAGGGAATGGGGAATAGGGAATAGGTAAGATTAATAGAAGACCCTCTACACCCGTACACCCGTACACCCGTACACCCGTACACCCCTACACCCCTACACCTCATTTATTGATGATTCAAAAAGGATGCTGGGGATTGCTGAATTTTGGTAATTACATTTACAATTTCTTGATGGTATATTTTGTTTCCTTGTTGGTAGAAGAGGTGAGCGGATTTTTGGAAATCTTTAATAGCTGCTTGAATGTCTCCCAGATGTAGGTAAATGTCTCCTCTAGCATAGTAAGCGTCTGCTAGGTTAGGATTTATTTGTAATGCTTGATTATAGTCTTTAATAGCTGCTTGATAGTCTCCTAAGAAGCGATGAGAAGCTGCGCGATCACAATATCCTTCTACCAGATGGGGATTAAGTTGTAGTAATCTATTGGTATCTGCAATTGCCCCTTGATAATCTCCTAGATGGCGACGTGCATTAGCCCGTAAGCCATAAACTGTAGGCATAGTCGGATTTATTTGCAATGCTTGATTATAGTCTTGAATGGCGTTTTTATAGTCTCCTAAAGTGCTATGAATTAAACCCCGTTGATAATAAGCTTGAACATCTTCAGAATTGCGTTGTATTGCTTCGGTAAAATCGGCGATCGCACTTTGATAGTCTTGAAGATGAGACATTATTAAACCGCGATTATAGTAGGCTTCAGCAAAGTTAGGATTAATTTTTAATGCTTGATTATAATCGGCGATCGCATCTTCATATTGTTGGAGGGCGTAGTGACTATTACCTCTATTATGGTAGGCTGCTGCTAGATTGGGATTTAATTGTATGGCTTGATTATAATCGTCAATAGCTTCTATATATTGACCAAGAATATGCCAAATATTACCTCTGTTACTATAGGCGGCGACAAAATCTGGAGAGAATTTTAAAGCTTGGTTGATATCTGCAATAGCAGCTTGATTATCTCCACGTTGAAAACAAGCTAAACCCCGATTATGAAATGCCTTAGCAATGTCTAAATTGATATTTTCGGGTGGTTGAAGAGAATTTTCTTTTACTTGTTTGATTACTTGTTGATAATCTGCGATCGCTTGGTCAAATTTTTCTAAGGACAAGTAGGAGTTACCACGGTTGTAATAAGCTGCAACCAAGTTGAAATTTAGTTGGATAGCTTGGTTAAAAAATGCGATTGCACCTTCATAATCTCCATGTAAATTTTTCTTTACTCCCAGTTGAATTAATTCTTCAGCATTCATATATGACAGGTGACAGGTGACAGGTGACAGAAGACAAACAACAGGAGTAAGAATTTATTTTTTTCTCCACACTCTTATACCCCTGCAAGTATTTAATGGTCAGTAGTCAATATGACCTCTAATGGCTGAATTCTCACTTCATCACTAATACCATGTAAATGGTTTAATCGTAAATCATCACGGTGCTGCCAGACTTTAAATATTTCATTTCTACCATCATCTAAAGTTTCTGGATCAATATGATAAACATCATTTACCTGCTGCAACTTCAAAGCTAATAGCTTTAAAAGTCTGCCCAGAATTTTCATCCCAGAAATAACTTCTTTTCCTTGTACCACATCAATACCTAATGCTCGTTTAATATGTTTATTACTCTGCACAGCAACATTCTTTAACCAAATTAAATCAGGATCACTTTCCCTAAATAACCTGCTTGTTTCCAAAAATTGTAGCATTCCTAATGCACGCATAGCTTCAACCTTGAGAGTATAAGTTTTTAAATCTGGTAAAAAAACCTTTCCACCACCCCAATGTAGTTGTTGATGCCATTCTTGTTGATCTCTGGTATGGAAATATTCACTTTCATGAGTGAGATAATAATGAATTAACAATTGTCCATAATACCCTTGATCATCACGCAACTTTAGCAGCGGAGTTACTTCCACACCATACAAATCTCTGAGAATATATTTATTGATTTGATGGCGTTCTTCATGACTGAGAGAGTGTTTAGCCAATAGCTGCTCATATTCTACATAATCAATATCCTTAGCTGTCGCTACAGCCTTTGCAGTTAATAATTGATTTTGTTGTTTAATTTCTTTGATTTTGCGTTTAATATCTTTAGCTTTATGACGACTTTGATTCCAATCTTTTTGGACTTTGACAATTTCCATAATTAAACGTTTGCGGGTTTCTGAGTCGCTGGAATCAGTAGCAAAAAAGGCCAAGCGTAAATCTCGAATGATATTATTATGAACCTCATTACTACGCATAATAATTTTATGTCCATCAGCAATCAAACCATCTTGTAGTGATTGACGGTATAACCGCATGGAAGCATTGACTCTAGCAGATAATTTCGCCCAAGTTCGTAAATGAATTGGATCATATACCGTAGGTAAATCTACATCTATTTTATGTAAAGGACTTAGCAAAGCTAAATTTTCTTTTTGATTTTCCTGATACCAATGAGATAGTAACTGATAACTTGTACTGCCACTACCAATTAAACCTATACCACGTTTTGCACACCAGACAACACGGGGGACATCATCCCTTACTCTTGCTAGTGCTTGACGTGCTTCTGCATCAGGAATTACACCTTGAAAAATCCCATAAACGCGGTCAAAATGTTGGACATCAATACTAATTCCCGTCCCCAAACTAGGGGTGACAAATACGGTATTATAATCAGTAATTTTTTGATTAATTGCCGAAATAAAATCAACTGCTGCATGACCAGGTGTATTAGTAGTTTGACTACTGACTACTAAAGTATCAGGAAATTTCTTTCTTAATTTCTGTAATCTTTCTTTGAGGTAATGTTCAATGGTTTCACAACTATAACGTCCTGTACGACTATCCGTAGTTACATAACATTTACGTCCAGCAATTAAATCTAATTCTAGTTGATGAATTAATGGTGTGGGGTTAGGTGAATCATAAAAAGTGACATCCCAACCTTGTTTGGGTTTCCATTGATTGACAAGTACCCAAGGTGTGGTTTTAATTCCTGCTAAACCTTGTAAATATTCTAGAGAAATATCTGTTAAATCCGCATCTTGAGCAATAACTAAACCTCCAGTTGTGAGAACTGTAGAAATCAATTCCCGAAAAAACCCCAAAATTTTTACTCGTTTATGTTTACAGGTATTACTATTAAGCAGATGCCATAGACATTGCTCAACTTCATCTAAAATAACTATCGCTCCTTGCCAGTCTTCTGGATGCAATTTCCAAAGAGAATCAATACACAAACCAAAGGATTTGGTAATTGCTAAATTTGCTTGTGTTTCTCCAGTCCATATCTCTTGATTAACTCCCCATTGAATGCCGATTTTTTCACATAAAAACCGTCCTAACAGAATGCGGTGCGTAATTAATAAAACAGGTTGATTACGACTTTTGGCTTGAGTCACAACGGCTTGTAGTCCAGTCGTTTTACCTGTACCTTTAGCTGATTTGACTCCCACTAAGCCAGAAGTAGGAAATGGTATTTTTTCTAAATAAGGTTGATTAACAGTTAATGCCGGATTAATGGTTAAATGACTATGGGGTTTAGTTTGAGCGAGGTAAATTTCTAAATCTACACTTTGACGATATATTTTTTCAAAATAAGTAGCACCTTTAGCAAGAATAAACTCATCAACTCCCTTTTCTGTGCCTGGTAATTCCACAACTTTCACCGGACAATCTTGTTGTTGAAATAAACAACCAAGTTGGGAAATAGCATTATTGACAGCAGCAATTTTTTGAGCTTGATTTTCAAAATCAAAACATATATAAATTCTCCGCTTCTTAGTAGCAAAAACTTCTAATTCAGGTATCAATTGACGACGGGAAACTTTACCAAAGTTATCTTTCAAAACTCGATAACCGCTAGTAATTCCAGGAATACCAACAGCCACATAACCTTGTGTTAATAAAGCTGCTGCTTTTTTTGCCCCTTCACAAATAATGATTGAGAGATTATATTCCATTACCCATTGCCAAAAACCCTCTGCTTCACCGTCATCAGCAATGGTGATATTGTGAGGCATGGGAATATTGTAACGCTGGGAAACTTGCTGCCAAATTTGCTGATTTACTCTCAGACAAAACACTCGCATTGGTGTGCTGGGAGGATGTTCATATTTAATCAACTTACCGTTTTGATTTTGTCGGGGTTGAGTTGGTTTAAAACATCCCCATTCCATCTTGTGCCAATTATTGAGGGGGTCTCTTCCAGAACACCACCAACCTCCTGCTGTAATATGGCTATAACGTTGTAACAACCCACTTTTAATCATGCCAGTATTAGTGCGAGGGAGTTGTTCAGATATGAGTAGATACTGATAGGCATTCACACCTTGAAGCGAGATAAAATTCATTCGCGCTAAGTGTAAATCTATACAGCTACTCTTGACTAATTCTTCAAGATGTTGGGGGAGTAAATAATGCAGATGCATGGTCTGAAGCACTAGGGGAAGACAACGGAATTAAAACCTTAACACGCATCTGCTGATTTTTTATCAAAGAATTTGTAATTTTATGATGATATTTTTATTACATAGTTTTGAGAAATACTTCGGTTAATACAGAAATAGCTAATCTTGCTTGTGGAATGGTAAAAATAATAATTTTGTATTGTAATTTTTGTACGTGATTAAGTTTTATTTATCAGTAAATTTTTTGGCAAGTGGGCATGGGGCATTGGGTAAGATCAAGTCAAAAGTCAAAAGTCAAAAGTCAAAATTAAATAACTCTTTTCTCCCCTGCTTTCCCCACACCCCACACCCTACACCCTGCCTTTTTTAAGCAGCAACTTTTTCCTCTAGCGGTTTAAAAGTCTTTTTAGTTGCACCACAAATAGGACAACTCCAGTCGTCGGGAATTTGTGCAAAAGGTGTACCAGGTGCAATTCCTGAATCTGGATCACCCACAACCGGATCGTAAATCATGCTGCATTGTCTACAAATCCATTTTTGAGTTTGAGGATCTTCACCTGCTACTCTGGTGACAGCTTGTCCTCCATTTAATACTTCCAACGCTTCAGCGTAACGATCTGCGTGGTAATTTTCGATGAATTTTAGTAACCCAAAGCGGTGGGCTGCGGCGCGGAATGTATTAGCGTGTTCGCTAGATTCTTGTGCTTGTTTGAGAAATTCTTCCGCTGCGGGATTGTCTCTGTCTTGTTGAGCAGCAGCAGCAAATTCAGGATACATTGTAGTGTATTCGTAGGTTTCGCCTTCAATTGCTAAAGACAAACAGCGAGAAACAATTTCCCGTTTTTGTTCATCAGTTAAACTAGTTGGATCTTTCACTACTAGTTCTGGATGTAATAACTCGAAATGTGCAAAGGCGTGTTCAGTTTCTTGATCTGCTGTTTCTTTAAAAAGTTTTGCTAAGTCTGAAAAACCCAGTTTCTTTGCTACATTGGCAAAAAACAGATATTTGCGATTTGCCATCGATTCACCACCGAAGGCAGATTCTAAGTTTTGGAGTGTAGTAAAGTTTGACAAATCCATAATTATTTGTGTGTGCCTGCGAAATGATTTTTAATGGGAAAAACAGACTTTTAAACTAGGATAGCTGAGTCGATATCTAAAAAGATATTAGATAGGTTTTATACAACCTTTTTCTGTCTATCTTTAATAACCCAGTTTTTTAGCTGCTCTCGACAATTATAAAACTGAAAACGGTGGTCAGTTTATTGATTTTCTACCGAAATTTAGATAATTTTGTGAAGATTCTAAGATTCTAAAAATGGGTAATCTGTATACCCTGTAGCATCTAGAGCGTAGAATGTTTTGGGATCTGGGGCATTCAATTCGGTATTAAGTTGTAAGCGTTTTGGTAGGTCTGGATTGGAGATAAATAACTTACCAAAAGAGACTAATTCTGCATTTCCATCACTGAGAATGCGATCGCCTGTAATCCGGTCATAGCCACCATTGGTAATGATAGTACCTGGATAAATAGGTCTAAATTCATTAATTACAGGATTGATCACTTCACGGGTACTTAAATCAAGTTCATTAGGCTCCATTAGGTGTAGATAAGCCAGTCCAAAGGAGTTCAGCGCCTGAATTACATAACCGAAAGTGGCTTGGGGATTGCTATCTTGCATTCCGTAAAATGTATTACTTGGTGAAAGTTTAATACCAACGCAATCGCCCCCCCAAACATCAGTGACAGCAGCCACCACTTCTAAGAGAAACCTACTGCGGTTCTCAATTGAACCACCATATTCATCAGTGCGCTGGTTTGAACCATCTTGTAAAAATTGGTCAATTAAATAACCAAAAGCGCCGTGCAGTTCCACACCATCAAAACCAGCAGCTAAAGCATTTTTTGCCCCTTGGCGGAATTGCTCAACGATGCCGGGAATTTCCTCAGTTTCCAAAGCACGGGGAGTTTCTAAAGACACCTTACCAACAGGTGTATGTAACGAACCAACTGCGGCGATCGCACTGGGAGCAACAGGTAACTCTCCTCCCAATAACGATGGATGGGAAACCCTGCCAGAGTGCCATATTTGCAGAAAAATTCTGCCCCCTTGTTCATGGACTGCATCTGTCACCAACCGCCATCCTGCCACCTGCTCCTCTGAGTAAATACCCGGACAGTTCATGTAGCCTAAACTTAGTGAAGACACCATTGTCGCTTCTGTGACAATTAGCCCTGCACTGGCACGTTGAGCGTAGTAAGTCGCCATCAACGAGTTAGGAATACTATCAATTGCTCTTAACCTGGTCATAGGAGCCATAACAATCCTATTAGGTAGGATATAGGGGCCAAGCTGAACAGGTGTGAAAAGATTGGGCTGGCTATCCATTTAATCAAATCTTTAAAAAAAACTGTCAAATTAAATATACTGATAAATCTTTAAGAAATGTTTAATAAATTTCCGAAATCTTACTAGTTGAAAAGCTAATTTGCCTGTAAAAATAATACTTAATATACTAGATACATAATTTCAGTAGACTAAAACTGTCATATCAAACACCATATCTATGACAAAAACAGCCCTAATCACAGGTATTACAGGCCAAGATGGCTACTATCTGAGCCATTTACTCCTTCACCAAAATTATCGAGTGGTCGGCTTAGTATCTCCCCACCGACAACCTAACTTGTCAAAATTAGGAAACCTAGCGGATAAAGTAGAAATTTACACCGTTGATTTAAGGGATTATGCAGGTTTATTAACTGCTGTTGAACAACTACAGCCCCAGGAAATTTATAATTTAGCTGCTCCTAGTTTCGTTCCTGATTCCTGGCATGATCCTTTAGGAACTCTCGATCTGATTACAGGTACTGCTACCAGATTATTAGACGCAATTCGGCAAGTTGGTTTATCTACAAGGTTTTATCAAGCCAGCAGTTCAGAAATGTTTGGTGATGTAACTACTGCTCCCCAAGATGAAGAAACCCCTTTCCGTCCTAAAAATCCCTACGCAGCAGCAAAATTACACGCTCACTGGACGATGGTACATCACCGACAGCGTTATGGTTTATTTGCTTGTAGTGGTATTTTATACAATCACGAATCTCCTTTACGTCCTCCTCAGTTTGTGACACGCAAAGTTTCTTTAGCCGCAGCATCAATTAAATTGGGTTTAGCTCAAACCTTGGAAATGGGCAACTTAGATGCTAAACGGGACTGGGGTTTTGCCGGAGATCATGTTAATGCTATGTGGCGAATGTTGCAAGTTGACGAACCGGAAGAATATGTCATTGGTACAGGTAAACTCCACAGTGTAAAAGAATTAATTAGCACAGCTTTTGATGCTGTCGGACTTGATTGGCAAAAATACGTAATTGTGAATACTAATTTATTGCGCTCAGACGAACATTTTCAACTTGTTGCTAACCCCGCTAAAGCCAAAACAAATCTGGGTTGGGAACCGCAAGTAAGTTTTGAGCAACTTTTGGAAAACATGGTAAAAACCGATTTGGAAAATTTAGAGAACGGTAAAATTAAGCCATTAATACAAGCTGAACAGAAAAAATAACATTACCAAATGCCAATTAATAAAGTGCCAAATAATCATTTATTTGTGTTTTTAGAAATTTTTACTTTGGAAGGTGGAATTCAATCCTATGTGAAGGATATTTTCCTTGCCTATCAAGGATTAAATCCAACTTGTAAAGCAGAAGTTTTTTTACTGCGGGATAGTCCAGATTGTGTTAATCCTTTTGAGTCAGAGAATTTAAAATTTCATTATTTTAAAAGTAAGTCTCCCACCATAGGTAGACTAAAATTAGCTTTAGCTTTGTTTAAATATCTATTGCAAAAACGACCCCAACAGGTTTTTTGTGGTCATATTAAGTTAGCAGGACTGATACAGATTTTATGTCAACCTTTGGGTATTCCCTATACTGTACTCACCTATGGGAAAGAAGTTTGGGAAACTCTCAAAAATACAGAAAGAAATGCTTTAGCTTCAGCCTCAGCAATTTGGACAATTAGCCGTTATAGTCGAGACAGAGCTTGTGCTGCTAATGGTATCAACCCCGAAAAAGTACAGATGCTACCTTGTGCTATTGATGGGGATAAATTTACTCCTGGAGACAAAGCACCAGAACTAATTGAGAAGTATGGTTTAAAAGATGCCAAGGTATTAATGACAGTAGCGCGGTTGTGGTCTGGAGATATTTACAAAGGTGTGGATGTGACAATTCGAGCCTTACCGCAAATTATTCAAGTGTTTCCAGAGGTAAAATATTTAGTGATTGGTCGTGGTGATGACCAACCAAGATTAGCTCAGTTAGCACAAGATTTAGGTGTGAGCGATCGCGTTATTTTTGCTGGTTTTGTGCCTACAGAAGCATTGATGTTACACTATCGTCTAGCCGATGCCTATATTATGCCTTCCCAAGAAGGATTTGGCATAGTTTATCTAGAAGCAATGGCTTGTGGTGTCCCAGTATTATCTGGTGATGATGATGGTTCAGCCGACCCCTTACAAGATGGTAAACTAGGATGGAGAGTACCACACCGCAACCCCGATACCGTGGCAGCAGCTTGTATTGAAATTCTCCAAGGTCAGGAGCAACGTTGTGATGGTAAATGGTTACGAGAGCAAGCGATCGCTATTTTCGGAATAGAAGCTTTTCAACAACGGTTACAACAAATGCTCCAATCAACCAACCAACTAACTAACGAATGACTAAGATAAAACTATAGTAAAAGAAATTTGAGAAATGAGCCTAAAAAACTTGCAATTTAATCTTGATAAACTCCGTCCTTGGCTCACTTTGTTAGCGGTGGCCTGGTTGTTAGCATCATTAGGTTTAGGTTGGTTGGTTAATTCCCTGCTAATTATTTTTGGGCTGTTGTTAGTAACACCAGTAATAGCATTTTTCGGGTTTCGTTGGTGGCTACAAAGTAATTTAGTTACAGGTCAGTGTCCCGTCTGCGGATTTGAATTAACAGGTTTAAACAACTCTCAATTGCAGTGTCCAAACTGTGGAGAACAACTATCAGTAACAAACAGTCAATTTAGCCGCTTCGCACCAGACGGTACAATTGATGTTACAGCCATTGAAGTCCCAGCTAAATCACTGGAAGATTAATGAGTTATCAGTTGTCAGTTGATAATGACTAATGACTAATGACTAATGACTAATGACTAATGACTAATGACCTTTACTATTTCTTTTCTTGGGAAATTGAAAGGGAATAATTATATTGTCCGGAAGATAAATTGCCTATATACAGTGAATATCGTCCAAGTTGCCAGAAACCAGCCATTTCTGGTTTATTATTAGTGTAATTATCTGCTAACACACAAAAGCGCCCCCCTGGACCGTCCACTAGTAATGTTGGTTTACCTTGACTCTCAACTGTTAATCGCAAGTAAGGTAGTGACTCTGTAACTTGAATCACTTGACTAGGTTGAGCAGGAATATTCCCGCAATTACTCTGCTGTGTTCCCGCCGAAGTACCATTGATAACCAGCGGGTCTTGAGGGAGGTTTTTATTAATTTGAATAACAGGAGTTTGAGCTACATTAGGCTGGTTAAATAGCAAACTCATTGTTAAAGTTGCGGGAACAAGGATCAATAACCTTAAAGTCTTCATTTTAATTAATGCTCCCGACTGCGATGGAGCAATATATTGATATATATTCTGATAATCTTCCTAGACAGAAACAATCCGTTTTTGTTCCCAAAGAAAAAGTATAAATTTTTATTGTCAAATTGAATGAGTTTGTGACTAAACATTAAAATATCCTGAAATCACAGGAAGTTAGCAGAAAAATCTGGCTGATACCCAAGTTACAGCATATTGCAGGTCAATAAGGTACAAATTTTTATGACAAAGCCTTGCACCAACAGGGTTTTACTGCTGACTGCTGACCGCTGACTGCTGAAAGCTGCTGTATAATCACCTTTTTAGCTAAAATCACTAACACAACTAGCAAATAAAAGATTTGGTTGTTTGGTTGTAAAACAAGTGTCCTAGCTGAGGTCAAAAATTATGAATCCTCTACCCGAAGAAGACTTGCAGCGTCGCCTCCAACAGCTAGAGGCTGAAATTAATTCATTTTCCCCAATTTCAACCCCAGGAGAGACGCAAAAACAGACACAACCGTCTGGGTTTGGCAAATTAAACCAATATTTAGAGCGATCGCAAATTTGGTTTCAGGGTTTATCAGGGATGAACAAGCTGGCAGTTGCAGGTGTAGCGATATTTGTAGGCTTGTTGATACTGCAAACAGTATTTAAACTGGTGGCATCCGTAATTAGTCTGGCACTGTTGGCATTGTTGGTGTATGTTGGATACAAATTTTTTGTGTCTAATAGCTTTCAACGTAAGCAATAGTCTAGTTAGTTACAGGATATTGCAGGTTGCTCCAAGTGCAAAATTGAATGACAAAGCCTTGAAGCAAGAGGGTTTTACTGCTGATAGCTGATAGCTGATAGCTGATAGCTGCTATATTTTAACCGCGCCGAGATTGGCGTAAACATAAAGTCAAAGGGAATTATGCAATGACGACCCCAACTGTCAGGAGAAATATCAATCAATCGAGTCAGTCCCAAAAACCAGAAAAAGTTAATTCCCTGCCTCTGGGAACAAGACGGTTAGCCGCTTGGGCAGTGGAAATCACATTAGTAGTTGCCAGTGGGTTAGTTCCCTTTGGCATAGGTGTTTATGCCAATTCTCGCAGCGATCTGAACCGAGTACCTTTAAATCCAGTGTTGGTAGTCACAGAAAGAGCGATCTCCAGACCTTTAGCTCTACCAGTTAGTTATGGTATTCATAATGTCGCTAGTCCCACTAATTTTTTATGGACAATTGCCCTATTAGCACCTATTACCCTTTCAGGGTGGCAGTTGTATTTACTGGGTAAAACGGGCAGCACCATTCCCAAGCGTTGGTTTGGTGTGCGCGTAGTTAATGAAGAAGGTCAAGCCCCTGGTTTTGGGGCTGTGGTTGTGCGTGAAGGTTTAGGACGCTGGACGGCTCCTGTTTCCGTTGCCTATCTGTTATGGCGTTACAGCTTTGCGTTTCCCAACTTAGGTTTATTTACATTTTTAGCTATATTGTTGGTGCTAGGAGAAGGAATGGGCTGGCCTGCCCAAAAGCGTCGTCGTGCCTTCCATGACCAGTTAGCAGGTACATACACTATAGATGCTAGAGACAGTAGCAAATCGGTAAAAACTCCTCCAGAAGCTACTGAACAGTCACAGCCAGAAAATCAACAGCAAGTAAACACCTCTAGTCAGCAGCCTATTTCCACAAACCTCATCCGCCGTAGCCCCAATTTCACCTTATTTGTGGTTGGGGTAACAAGCATGATTGCGGTATTATCAACTTTAGTAGGTACACAAATATACATTCAAAGTCAAGAAAGCCTACGAAAAACCGAGCAAATTAACAGCCAAAAGTTTCTGGAACTAGTAAAGGAACTGAATCCTAACTCTGGTGCCAGCAATGAAGAACGCCAGAGAGCAATTCTGGCATTAGGTGGTATAAACGATACACAATCAATCAAATTCCTGGTTGATTTACTAGTGAAGGAAACTGACCCCAGCATCATAGATACTCTCCAGCAAGCCTTAACCAATATTGGACCCAAAGCTATTCCTGAATTAAAACGCATGAATCAGTTTCTGGCTGGAGAAATAGAATCAGTCAGCACTTTCCGAGACATAAGAAAACAGCAGTTAAGTCTTAACCAACAGGCAATTAATAAAATTCTCTCTGTTTATACTGGCAAAATTCATGACATAGATTTGAGCAATGCCCAATTGGGTTCAAAAAGCTCAGAGGAAAATTCTTTATTTAAATTGGTACTAGACAATACTGATTTATCTGGAGTTATTTTTAAATCTGCCAATCTGAACCAAGCTAGTTTGAAAGCTAGTCGCTTCCGCAGTGTCGGTGAAGATGGACGTTGGGATACTTATGATGATGCGATCGCTGATTTGAGTAAAGTTCAATTAAAGCAAGCTAACCTCACCGAAGCTAATCTCAGCCGTGTGTTGATGAACCGCAGCGATTTAAGCCGTGCCATCCTCAATAAAGCTAACTTGTCTAATGCTCGTCTAGTAGGCACTAATCTGAGTAGTAGCCAACTGATTGGTAGCGATTTGCAAAAGGCAATGTTAGAAGACGCAATTCTTACAGGAGCAGACATCAGCGATGCAAAAATGATGGAAGCAAATTTGTATGCTGCTAATTTAGGTCGTGTTTCTGCTATTGGTACACAATTATCTCACGCCAACTTAACCAACACAGATTGGCAAGGAGCAGATTTATCGGAAGCTTATTTAGATAATGCCAATCTTAGCAATGCTAACTTTAGTGCAGCACGTCTATCTGGTGCGGTTTTGCGTTCTGCCAACATGAAAAACGCCAACCTGCGAAATGCTGATTTAAGTCGTGCAGATTTACGGGGGGCAAATTTGGAGGGGGCAGATTTTCAAGGTACGATTCTGTTTCCTGGTAAACAAGACCCAAACGATCAATTTGTCCAAACTTCCGATCTCGGTTCACAAGCAGCTATAGTCCAAGGTGTAGATTTTAGCGAAGCTAAAAATTTAGATGCCCAACAATTAGCTTTCATTTGTACTAAGGGCGGTATTCATTCCCGTTGTCCATAGTATTTAGGTGACAGGTGACAGGTGACAGGTGACAGGTGACAGGTGACAGGTGATAGAGGAGATGGGGAGATGGGGAGGCATCAAGTCAAAAATCAAAAATCAAAAGTCAAAATTAAAAAACTTTTGCTTCTTGCCTCTTGCCTCTTGCCTCTTGCCTTTTTCCTTCTTTCCCAGTCACCAATCACCAATTCAGATTAGGAGTAATATAGATAACATATCTATATCAATGGTGTCAGGAGTAGTAGGGTGATGAAGTCTCTTAAATATTTAGCTTCTGTAGCTTCAGTTCTGGGTACTGGTGCGATTTGTAGTTTGGTGATCAATAATCAACCTGCACAAGCTCAAGTCGCTTATGGTAGTTATGTGGGTATTGGTCCGACTGTGGGACTAAGTGAGGATACCCAATTGGGTGGAGTTTTGGCTTTTCGCTACAAATTGCTAGAAACTCCTGTTTCTTTCCGCGCTCAAGCTTTAATTGGTCAAGGTACGGCTATAGTACCGACTGTTTCTTATGATTTGCCTATCAATTGGCAAACTGATGTTTACCTGGGTGCTGGAATGGTATTAACCAGTGGTGATACTGCTTCCCCTGTGGGTAATAAAGTTAGTTTTGCTTTGCAACCAGGAATTGATTACGTTGTTCCTAATAGCAATACAGTGATTTTTGGTAACGCGATTATTGCTTTTGATGCCTATCGCAATGGTGGAGGTACAGCTTTATCTTTGCAAGGTGGTGTAGGTTTAAGATTTTGAGAAGAGGTAGGAGTCAGGAGTCAGGAGTAAAACTGTCTTAGTGTCTGGCTTTGAATTTAGATTCTCTACCTCATTGATTTGCAATGTTCTGTAATAAAAATATGAGAAGCAAAATCCCCGATTTATCAAAAGAGTTGGGGATTTATTGTATTATCAGCTTTAATATTGCTTTCTTTTAATTCAGTCCACCTAAATATTTATTTTTAGCTTTCACATCAAAAGTATTGAAATATGAGAGACACATCAGGAATTCTCATCAAAAAGCCAGTTGCATTATTAAATAGAAACATTAACTTTAACTTCGGAAGTTTTTTTACAGCAGTAACCAAAGCTGGTGCAAATGCGGCTGTGATGAATTTTGGTAATGTACCAGAAAATCTGGTGGAAGTTGCCGCAGCAGTTGGGTTAGGTAAAGAACCTGGAGAAGTTGCTTGGGTGTTAATTTTTCGGGCTTTAATTCAAGCAATGTGGACTTTAGCAGAAGAGAGAAAAGATTTATTACAAGATGCTGATAATAAAGATATTGAAATAATAGTTAATCATCGTTTAGAGGAATGTTTAAAAAAATTAGAATCACAAGAAATAACGATTGATATTAACTTTTTTGATCATCCTGAAAAATTGGTAATTGTTGAAGCAATTAAAACACCTTTTGCTCAATGGTTAGAAAGCTTTGGTATCAATTCAGCAGAAGCGAAAGTTATTAGTAATCAAATTCCCGGTCAGTTTGTCTATGCACTGCACAAAGAATGGTTAAAAAATAGTGATAAATATCAATCTTTAATCAATAACCTGAATAGTCCTTTTGTTAAAGCCAATGAACGACAACAAGCATGGAAAATTTATAGCGCGTGGCTGGAAAACCAAGTTAATGAAAGGATGTTTGATGAAGCCTTTGGTTTAAAACAGGTTTATGTGCCGTTGCGGGCTTATTATAAACGCAAAATTGAAGTTAAAAAAACAGATACCTTTAGCAGAGAAGAAGATAAATTTGATCAGGTTGTTGTTGATTTAGAAACAGAAGTAGAAAATTGGTTAAATAAAGCGGATTCTAAAGATGCGATGAGGGTGATTAGTGGTGGTCCCGGAAGTGGTAAATCTTCCTTTGCCAAAATATTTGCAGCTAACCAAGCCAGAAAGGGAGAAGTTAGAGTTTTATTTATTCCCTTACATCGCTTTGAAGTTACGGATAATTTAATTAATGCTGTTGGTGATTTTGTTGTAAGTAATGGTTTTATTAAAGAGAATCCTTTACAAGCAAATGATTTTGAATCACGATTATTAATTATCTTTGATGGCTTAGATGAATTAGCAATGCAGGGTAAACTTGGGGCAGAAGTCGCTAAAGAGTTTATTCAGAAGGTTGATAAAAATTTAGCTAATTTTAATCAACGGGAAACTCGGTTACAAGTTTTGATTACTGGACGTAATTTAACGATTCAAGCAAATAGTAGTTTATTGGATAACTCATCACAAGAAATATTGTATGTTCTGCCTTATTTTCTAGAAGAGAATGAGAAATATAATTACGTTGATGACCAAAAATTGTTAGAAACAGACCAAAGAAATTTATGGTGGCAGGGTTATGGTGAAGCAAAAGGCATAGAATATACTGGCTTACCATCTGAATTAAATCAAGGTAAGCTAGGAGAAATTACTGCTCAACCTTTGTTAAATTATTTGGTAGCTTTAAGTTTTGCTCGTGGGGAAGTAGATTTTTCCGCAGATAGTAATTTGAATAGTATTTATGCAGATTTACTCAAAGCAGTTTACAAACGTAAATGGGCTGATAAAAAACATCCTATAAATCAAGAATTTAAAATTAAAGATGAGGAAGAATTTGCAGAAGTTTTAGAAGAAATTGCTTTGGCTTGTTGGCACGGAGATGGAAGAACTACAACGGTTAGTAAAATTGAAAAAATTTGTAGTGATAATATTCATTTCCAAAATCTCTTTGCGGAATATCAGCAAGCAGCAGAAGCAGGTATCACTCGTTTATTAACTGCTTTTTATTTTCGTCAGAGTGGGGTGAGGGAACAGGAGAAAACCTTTGAATTTACTCATAAGAGTTTTGGTGAATATTTGACAGCTAGAAGGATAGTGCGAGAATTAGATTTTATTCATGAACAGTTAGCAGAACGTCAAAAAAATCGCCGTAAAGGCTGGGATGAAAAAGAGGCTTTAAAACAATGGGCTATTTTGTGTGGAACATCTCCTCTCAATGAGTACCTATTTAGCTTTATTTTTGATGAAATGCAGTTGCAATTACTAAAAAATGTTGAGAGATGGCAGCAAACTTTATGTAATTTGATTAGTTTTATGTTACGTGAGGGGATGCCGATGGAAGAATTGAAGTTAGCTAATTTTTATGAAGAAAATCGGCAAGCGCGAAATGCAGAAGAAGCATTATTAGTTGTGTTGAATGCTTGTGCTAGAGTGACCAAGAAAGTTTCCGAGATTAAATGGCATTCTCCTCAAGATTTTGGTGTGTGGATTTCTCGACTACGGGGACAAAGATTAGATTTTAAGAATCAAGTTTTTTGCTTAAATTATTTGAGTTTTTTAGATTTACAGAAGTGTATTTTGATTCATCAAGATTTTTATCAAGCTAATCTTCAATGGGCTAATCTTCAAGAGGCTAATTTTCAAGAGGCTAATCTTCAATGGGCTAATCTTCAACGGGTTAATTTTCAACGGGCTAATCTTCATGAGACGGATCTTCATGGGGCGGATCTTCAACGGGCTAATCTTCAACGGGCTAATCTTCAATGGGCTAATCTTCAACAGGTTAATTTTCAACGGGCTAATCTTCATGGGGCAGATCTTCATGGGGCGGATCTTCAACGGGCTAATCTTCTAGCGGCTAATCTTGTAGGAACTATTCTGGAAAGAAAAGATTTAACGAAATTGAATACAGACACAGATTCCAGCACGGTGTGACAACAACCAATATCATCAAAAACTGTGTGAATCAAAATGCTGGCAGTATAATTATAAATTGTGCAAATCTGCGAGGATACAGATGACTGCTGCTAACATTTCTCCCCTTTCCCCTACCAGTGAACCTGGTGTAGCTTCTCATAGTTTATTTGTGTGCAAAACCTGCGCCAGTGTTTGGCAAGATGGTAAGCGTGTCGGTGAAAGCGGCGGTCAAAAACTTCTACAAGCAATTCAGCAAGTCGCGCAAAATTGGGATTTACGGGATAAGTTCCCCATCAAAGAAGTTGAATGTATGAGTGCTTGTAACCGTTCCTGTGTCGTCGCTTTTGCTGGTCAAGGCAAGTTAACTTATCTATTCGGTGATTTGCCGGTTGAAGGTTGTGCTGAAGCAGTGTTGGAATGTGCCAGTAAATACTACTCTCAGCCTGATGGTGTCCTACCTTGGTCAGAACGCCCAGAACCTTTAAAAAAAGGCATTTTGGCAAGAATTCCCAGTTTATAGGTGACAGGTGACAGGTGACAGGTGACAGGTGACAGGTGACAGGTGACAGGTGACAGTGGTAAAAGTTTTCCATTGTCTACGGTTATCAATCCAAAATCTAAAATCCAAAATCTAAAATCTAAAATCCAAAATGGTATTACCTCTCAAAATGAAAACTGTCAGGTTAAACCCAGTTCTCGTTTCAGCAAATTAATGGACTGAGAACCGATGTAGTTTTCACAGCGGATGAGTTTGGGTGGACGAATGAGGTCGTCTACTAATGTTTGTATTGCTGCTTGTGCTGTTGAATAACTGATTTGATCTGTACAGAAGATGATTTCTGACCGCTTAACTATGGCATTGAGTTTGTAGGCATCTTTGGGTTGAGAAGTCATAACTAAAAGTTCATCTCCGCGTAAGCCGTGGAGAATAACATCTGTAGCTCTGAGAATGCCTGGACTGAGGCTAACTATGCCAATACAACTAGCTCTGGGTAAGCTTTTGACTACGTTAAGTTCCTTACCATAGTCATGAATATCTAGAGGAATGACGCGCACGGCTTTGGGTGCAGCGATCGCTTCCACTTCTCCAATAAAATATCGACTGGTAACTAATGTGGCGGAGGTAGTTTGTTCTAGTACCGCTGCTAATTCTTCCATTGCTACCAGTTGGACTGGAATTTGTAGGGATTCTTCCAATTCATCTACCATTAATTCCCCTGCACCAAGGTCTTGAGATGGTACTACTACCAGCACTCTAGCACTGCAACGCAAGCGCCAATCAACTTCTGCGAGAAATAACTCCCGTGCTTGATTGAGGGAACAGCCTTGATTGAGCAATTCATCCAATGTTTTTTGGACTACTTTGTAGGCTTCAGGATATTGTTTGAGAATTGGTAACTGTAGTCTACTCCCACCCTCGTGACCTTGAGCGCGGACGTAAATTCCTGAACCTGCCAGACTTTCAACAAATCCCTCGTCTTCCAACTGGCGGTAAACTTTGCTAATGGTATTACGATGTAGTCCGGTTTGCATAGCTAACGCCCGTGTGCTGGGCAATTTGTATCCGGGTGGATATTGACCAGATGCGATCGCAAATCGGATTTGATTAAACAGTTGGCTGGATGCAGGAATTTCACTGTCTGGCTGAATACGGAATTGAATCATTACCAATTCTCCTGATTACTGGTAGCTTCACCTCACCAGATGTGTATACTACCTATTAAATATATTACTTGTACTGCAAAGGGAAATTCAAAATATAGCAGATGACTCTTGACTGGAACAAAGACACTACGCGTGAACGTTCGCAAAGCGTGGCGTTAGACATAGTTCATCGGAAAAGAGGCACAAAATTCAAAGTTTAAAATTCACAATGAATATAGCGATTTGATTAACAACATCTTGAACATACTGGCATAGTTAGATCAAATCACGGAAGATTGGTAAAAATTCTTATGACAGACCTAACCATAGACACCGCCAAGGTTAAACTTTCCCAAGATGATTGTCAAATAGATGCTTATCTGGCAAAACCTACAACACCAGGTTTTTACCCAGGAATTGTGGTTTTACAAGAGATATTTGGGGTTAACGTTCATATTCGAGATGTGACAGAACGAATTGCTAAACTGGGATATGTGGCGATCGCTCCGGCACTCTTTCAACGTCAAGCCCCTGGTTTTGAAACTGGTTACACCCCTGAAGATGTGGCAGTGGGGAGAAAATACGCCTGGTCACAAACCACAGCCTCACAATTATTGAGCGATATTCAAGCAGCTATTAATTATCTCAAAACTTTACCCCAAGTCAAAAAAGACAGCTTTGGTTGTATAGGCTTTTGTTTTGGTGGTCATATAGCATATTTAGCCGCCACTCTCCCTGATATTAAAGCCACTGCGTCTTTTTACGGTGCGAGGATTACGACCCATACACCCGGAGGTGGAGAACCTACCATCACCCGCACGAGAGAAATTCCAGGCACTATTTACGCCTTTTTTGGGATGAACGATGCCAGTATTCCCCAAGCACAGGTAGACGAAATTGCCGCCGAGTTACAAAAACACAACATTTCTCATCGTGTGTTTCGCTACGATGGATCTGATCACGGATTTTTCTGTGACCGTCGCGCCAGCTATAATCCTATAGCTGCGGCTGATGCTTGGGAGCAAGTAAAACAACTTTTTGCCGCCACTCTAGGAGGTTAAACAGAGGTTGTCAGATTATTCTCAGTTACTATTTCTCCTTTTTGTGAGTTTGATCAAGAAAGAAGAACTCCTGTAACTTCTGTAACTCCTGTAACTCCTGCAACTCCTTCTGCTCATAACAATTTATCTTCAAAAATCATGAATTCCGAATCAAAACTTTCTCAAACAGCCAATTCGTCCTTTTCAATGGATGATTTTGCCAAAGCACTAGAAAAACACGATTACCAATTTCAAAAGGGACAAGTCGTACATGGCAAGGTGTTCCAGCTTGACCATGATGGCGCTTATGTTGATATTGGTGGCAAATCCTCTGCTTTTCTGCCCCGCGATGAGGCTGCGTTGAGAGTAGTGACTAATTTATCGGAAGTGCTGCCGATGAATGAGGAACTAGAGTTTTTGATTATCCGGGAACAGGATGCTGAAGGTCAAGTTACTCTTTCTCGTAAGCAGTTAGAAATTCAGCACATCTGGGAAAAACTCGCACAAATGCAGGAAAATTCCCAAACGGTACAAGCACGAGTAACTGGTGTCAATAAAGGCGGTGTGACTGTTGAAGTTCTTGCTCTGCGAGGATTTATTCCGCGATCGCACCTGGCCGAGCGTGATAACCTAGAAGCACTCAAAGGTCAAACTCTGTCTGTGGGGTTTTTGGAAGTAGACCGCAGCAATAAAAAACTGATCCTTTCCCAACGTTTAGCAGCTCGTTCTAGCAACTTAAGTCTATTAGAAGTTGGTCAGTTGGTAGAAGGGAAAGTAACTGGTATTAAACCTTTTGGTGTATTTGTAGATTTAGATGGTGTTAGCGCCTTGCTACACATCAAACAAGTCAGCCAGAAATTTATTGAATCTTTGGAAAAAGTCTTTCAAGTTGGTCAGTCAGTCAAAGCTGTAATTATTGACTTAGATGAAGGTAAAGGAAGAGTAGCTATTTCTACCAGAGTTTTGGAAAACTATCCTGGTGAATTGCTAGAAAATATGGCTGAAGTGATGAATTCCGCTGAAGCTCGTGCTAATCGCGCTGCTAACAAACCGGCAGAGTAGAGAGATAGGTGACAGGTGACAGGTGACAGGTGACAGTGAAGAAAGCAGGGGAGGCAGGGGAGGCAGGGGAGAC
>NZ_LUFH02000059.1 GCF_001586785.1 Sphaerospermopsis aphanizomenoides BCCUSP55 | reverse complement strand
TTACCTATTTTACCCCTTTTTCTTGCACCTTGTTCCTTTTTTCTTACCCTTAAACTCTTTATTTATCTGGCTTTTGGCTTTATTCAGCAAACCCTAATTAGATTTTTTAGTGAATATTATTACTCAATTATTTCCTCATATTGATTAGTATCTTCTTTTTCCAATTGTTGAATTTCTGCTAACACTTCTGTTAAAGTTTTTTCATCTAACCATTGATGACGTTCTTTAGTATAGTCTCCCTTACCAGGACTGAAATATTGAATAAACCGAATAGTATCAGTAATTCCTAGAGAGTTAATTAAGGCATCATAACCTTGTTTAATAATTTCATTTTGGGTTTTCATCATTACTTTCCTCTGTTTGTATTACTTCTGTTAACCATTGCACAGGGTTGTTAATTTTGACGTTAATTAATGGAGAATTTGTTTGTGCTTTTTTTAAAAGTCTATCATCTGTGGTTAGAAATACATCAGCCTGACTTCTTTCTGCACTGGCAATATGAGTAGCATCATAACTAGAAAATCCTAATTTTTGGAGTTCGGCGGATCTGTTTTCAATAAAAGAGCTATTAATAACTTTGATTTTAGCAATGGAGAGTAATTTTTTCACGTTTTGTAGTCTATCTATGTCAGGTGTTTGGTTTAATTCGGAAATTAAAGCACTACTATTAATTAGTTTCCACGTTCCTGATTGACATTGATTTATAATTGTGATGATTGCTTGTGCTTCTAGGTAAATGCGGGATTGTGTTTGATCATCAAAGGGACGATTTAAACAACAAGCATCTAAATATATTCTATATTGTTTGCTCATGGTTGTCTTCATCTCTAATCTTAAAGTAGTGAAAAAGATTTGCAACTGTTAAATCTGATGCTTGTTGTAAATTAGATGTAACTAATGTTCTATATCCAGAATTCGCAGCTTGTTGACTCACATAATTTTCATACTCCCGACGTAATTCTGGTGCAAACATAAATAATAATTGATCACGTAATGAATAAAAGTGAGACTTTTCGGCTATATTTTCATAGCTGATTTGTTCTGGTGGTATTTCTGAATTAGTTATAGTTTGGGTAATTTCTGAATTATTCAAATCAGCACTATTTAAAAGTTTTAATTCTGCTGGAGGTAGAGATTTAATCCAATCTACATGATTTTGCCATGATTCGATGATTACTAAATCATGATTATGAATGCGGGTAAGTTCAGGAAAGAGAAAATCAAGTTCGTCGTGTGATTCACATTGATTAATTACAGTATGGGCATCTTCACATATTTTAGTTTGGAGTTGGTGCAAGCGATCACTCACTGCGGAAACTTCATTTTGGACTTGATAAGTTGTAATAATTGCTTGTTCAATAGCCCAAGAACATTCTAACCGGCGCAGTTGTCCAGGCGCACAAGTATCTTCTAATAAATACGGATTTGTATAATCTGCTAAAGCTTCAAATAGCATTCCTTTAACAGCGTCAATTTCTGCATTTCTGCGGCTAATATCTTGTAATTGCATAGCAGAACGTAAACGGTTAATTGCTTGCACAAATAAACCATAGGCTCTAATTAAAACTGTGCGATGTTGTTCAAATTTGATATCTTGGGCTACCTGTTCAATTAATTGTCTAATTTCTGCTCCTTGGTCTTTTAAGGCTTGTTTCAAGTCAATAAAGCCATTTTTGACCTCTAAATTACCAGGATTATTATGCTTTTACTATGCGATATGCAGTGTTTTTACCCTTAGTATTTTCTACGCGAGATATTAAATTTCTTTTAGTTAATCCTTTCATGGTTTTTCTATAATCATTATCAGATTTAAAATGACATAGCCTCTTAATTGTGAAAACTGTTATTTGATCATGCTTATTTAGATACTCCAAAATAATTTGTTCCGAAGATGCCAAAAGTTCATGACGTATATAGACTATAACACTATGCTCCTTTTCTTCAATTGTTGGCTGCTTTAAACCTAACATTTTCATTGCTCTGAAAGCTGTATTTAGTCCTTCGCCAATATCTTTATTAGGTGGATCTGGGAACTTACTAATTATTCTAACTAAATTACTATTTCTGGAACTTGTTTCATCAAGAATGTTTTTTACAGTAATATGTCCTGGTAATTTCCCAGGACTTTCAACTTCTATCCTATTATCAAATATTCTGATATGAATATCTTCACCCCGACTATAATCTCTATGTAAGACTGCATTAGTAACTATTTCATGAACTGTTTCTATAGGATAACTTACTTTTTCCAACCCACAATCACTTAATTTCGGTATTGACTCTACTATCTCTTTTGTTTTTTCAACAGCACTCTTGATTTGACTATATATATCACCTTCGATTGTGATTGGATTAAATGCTAAACTTTCTCTAATACATTCATCATCCATAGTTTTATATCTATAGATTTTAATACCACATTTTTTAGGAATTATTGCTTGTGGAAGTTCTGAAAATAATAATATTCCACATACTGTAGGTAAATTTTTACGTATCAATTTTTGTTTATTTAAAAAATGTAAAGGTTCTGAGTTAATATCATTATTGCTAATAAAATTTAACATCACATTTGATTGCGTTAATTCGTCTATTTCTACATCAGCAACAGTTTGATTTTCAAAAGATTCTATACCTTTATTATACAAGATTTGTCTAATACCTTCCTCCGATTGACGTTTATTTTCTGCATTTCTTCTAAGATAAACATCGTTGTCGGAAGCTCGGATTAGCCTTTTAGTTTTTGGGATTTCAATATGTAATACCAAATTTTTATTCGGAGTTGAATTTATCTATTTATAGAAAATGGTTATAATTATTTTATGTTAAAATCATATACTGTTTTAATAATAGTATTCCCAGTCAGAAAACAGGAAACTAGATTAACCCACCCAAAAATTAACCAACATGAAAACATCCACCGACAGACAACGCACCCTAGAAATGGCTTGTATTTCTCAACTTGCTTACGTCGCCTATAAACAAGGAAATGATATAGTTAGCGATATCCTGAAAACAGGTACTCCATCATTTTTCCCAGCATATCAAACCATAGAATTTATCTCAGCACCACGTCCTTTAAGTGATACCGATGAATTAGTTTGTTGTGGTTTACTCCTATCAACAGAAAATGATATTGTCATTGCTATTAGAGGTACAGAAAGATTAGATGATTACTTCTTTAACTTACTAGCATTCCCAAATTCAGAAGCAATTCACTCCGGTTTTAATCTTTATGTTAAAAGTTTCTGGCAACAATTACAAGACTTTATCCAAAGACAAGAAAACGCCAACAAAAATATTTTCGTCACTGGACATAGTTTAGGCGGTGCTGCGGCTACATTAATTACTAAACGAATTAGTGAAACCGAATTAAAACCTATTGCACCTTATACATTAGAAACTTATACATTTGGCGCACCACCAGTTAGCACAATAGAATTAATTCTTGATACTCCCATATATAGATTTAGAAATATCGGTGATTTCATTCCTAATTTACCGAAAATTATCGCTGTTTTATTAAATAAAATCCCAGGAATAAAACAACTAATTCTTAATTGGAAACCAGAACTATTACAAACACTGACTGACTATTCCCATGTAGGTAACGAATATTGTATTAATAAAAACTTTCAGGTTCTTGAACAAAATGAACCTAACCTTCCTAATATTAAGTTGATACTGCAAATTTCTAGTTTATTAGCTGCACAATTAAAATCACCATCTCAAGCAGGTGTTAATAAATTTCGGTTGTTAATAAACACATTAATTCAAACATCATTGGAAGAACATCGCGCCATTAAATATGTAGAAAGAATTAGTTTTGGTAAACTTCCGGCTTATATTTCTAATTTGCATGATGATGAGGAGAAAAAAAGAGAAGAAGATAATAATGCAGTAATTATCCCACCGCAAAACCTGTAAATTGCCGCTTATAAGGAGCATGAAATCCTAAAACAATATCTTCTTTAGGTACACCAGCAGCGATTAATTCATTAGCAATACCAAGTTCTGTACCATCTCTTTGTATCCAGATTTTATCATCTTTAATATCAACATGAATTATCACTCCATAAGTTATAATTTGCTATTTCCAACCAATATTTAATCCTGGATAATGATGACGTTGTGTGTCAAAAAGCAATTGAATTTCTGTACCATTAGCTATATCATTAATAGAATGATTGCTTAAAATATCTTGAATAATTTGCGAGTAATTTATTCTTTCCATAAAACAATCTCCTCGTTTAAGAAATAAAAAATTAAAACCTTAATTTGATATTGCTTTAAATAGCCATTGTAAAATAGACTGGCTATTGGATATATGTTTTCATAAATTCGTTTACAAATCAAATACGACTGTTTTATGAGAATTGCTATTGTTAATGATTTAATCATCGCTGTAGAAGCACTGCGGCGCATTTTAGCAAAAGTACCAGAATATGATTTAGCTTGGATTGCTTATGATGGTGTAGAAGCTGTAGCCAAGTGTGCAGAAGATACCCCAGATTTAATTTTGATGGATGTGCTGATGCCAAATATGGACGGGGTAGAAGCTACACAGCGCATCATGAGTCAATCTCCCTGTGCTATTCTCATGGTGACAGCCAGTGTCAATCGTTATGCAGCCAAGGTGTTTGCAGCAATGGGTTATGGCGCTTTAGACGCTGTTAACACACCAGCATTTGGTTTAGGTGAACAGACAGAGAGTAGCACCAGATTACTCAAAAAAATTGCCACTATTGCTAGATTAATCGGTAAGTCTTCCCGTGGGCGATCGCAATTTGAGGCACCACTCCAACCCAAAACTTCTTCACAACCAAACCAACCGTTGATAGTTATTGGTTCTTCTACAGGTGGACCCCAAGCATTAGTTACTATTCTGTCCCAGTTTCCCCAGAATTTAAATGCTTCTATTGTTATTGTCCAACATCTTGATGCCCAATTTGCTCAAGGCTTTGCTACTTGGTTAGATGGGCAAATTTCTTTGCCTGTCAGTCTTGCGATGCCTGGTTATTTACCAACTCCGGGCAAAGTTTTAGTTGCTGGCACAAACTATCATCTGGTTATGCGTTCTGACCAAACCCTAGACTATCAAGAAGAACCTCTAAATAGTTTTTACCATCCATCAGTTGATGTCTTCTTTTCCAGTGTGGCTAAATATTGGCAAGGAACAGGGATAGGAGTATTACTGACGGGTATGGGTCGGGATGGCGCTCAAGGCTTAAAATTACTGAAAGACCAAGGCTGGCACACAATTGTCCAAGATAGCAAAACCTGTGTAGTTTATGGTATGCCCAAAGCCGCAGTGGAATTAGGCGCAGCAACAGAAATTTTACCAGTTGAAGCGATCGCCCAAGCCTGTACAAAATCCTTAACCAGATGGTAGATGTATAGAGAATTTGTTCAAACATCAAACTCAATTTCCATATCAATCACGTAAATTTACTTAAAAACTAAATTTTTATAATTTGAATTTTTAAATAAACCCCCATAATTACTTAAAAAAAATTCCACAAAAACTGGCTTTCTCAGGAGAGTCAACAGTGTTATTTTGTTTACGAATTGCAAACTAAAAACTTTTTGTAATCAGTAAAGGCTATGCTAAGTATAGGGTAAAAAATATATATCCGATTTTTTAATAAAAATAATATTAATGAGGAGCTAATAAATGATATCCACAACTACAGCCCTCCCACTCACACCGCTCATCAATAAGGCATCATTGCCAAGTTTGATTCAGGAAAATAAACTGCAATACAGGCCACCCAGAGTCAATTTAAATACAGATGTAGTTACAGTTCTATTAATTGATGATCAACTGATTATTGGTGAAGCAGTTTGCAGGTTACTATCCAGTGAGAAAGATATTGCATTTCACTATATAGACGACCCTGCACAGGCTATTCAAAAAGCCATATCTATTGCTCCTACAGTGATACTCTTAGATATGGTCATGCCTGATATTGATGGCTTAATGCTACTACGTTGGTTTCGCTCTCATCCAGCAACTCATGACATTCCTATTGTCATGCTATCCAGCAAAGAAGAACCGCAGATTAAGGCAGATGCTTTTGCTGCGGGTGCAAATGACTATTTGATTAAGTTACCGGATGTAGTTGAGTTAATTGCCCGTATCCGTTACCATTCCAAAGCCTATAACAACCTCAAAGCACTCTCAGCAGCAAACGCCACTTCCCAACTACAAGCCAAACAACTAGAGCAAACTTTAAAAGAACTACAAACCGCCCAAGTTCAACTGATCCAAACAGAAAAAATGTCTAGTTTGGGGAAAATGGTTGCGGGGTTAGCTCACGAAATTAATAATCCTGTTAATTTTATTCACGGTAACTTTATTCATTTGCAAAATTATATTCAGGCTCTATTAGATTTAATCAAAATCTACCAACAAGAATATCCTTCTACAAATCCTGTTATTCAAAATTACATTGCAGACGTTAATCTTGATTTTATTATTGAAGATTTACCTAAAATAATTTCTTCAATGAAAATGGGAACGGATCGCATCCGGGAAATTATTTTATCTTTACGCAACTTTTCTAGACTAGACCAAGCTGATAAAAAATCTGTTAACCTGCACGAAGGTATTGACAGTACGCTACTAATTTTAAATCATCGTCTCAAACAAGAAATTGAAGTAATTAAAGAATATGGAGACTTACCTTTAGTTGAATGTTATCCAGCCCAACTCAACCAAGTTTTCATGAATATTCTTAGTAATGCTATTGATGCTTTATTAGAACAAGAAAAACAAGAACAAAAACAAATAGTAATTCAAACGCAAAGAAGAGATAATGAAAAAATCAAAATTACTATCCGTGATAATGGACCTGGCATTAGTCCAGAGTTGCAAAGTAAAATATTCGATCCATTTTTTACCACTAAACCAGTGAACAAAGGAACAGGTCTAGGTTTAGCCATCAGCTATCAAATTATTGAGAAGCATCAAGGTAATATTTATGTCTGTTCTGATCCCGCTTATGGCACAGAATTTGTGATAGAACTGCCCATCAAGCTTGATTAGTATTGAATAACAAAGCAAGTATAAAAAAATTCCAACTTAGACTCAAGATGGTATTTTGCCCTTTTATCTCAAGCTAAACATACCAGCAATCGTGCTAGAGGAGGAACTTTGGATTATTGTGCAATGCTATACATACCTTACAGTTGTTGCCAGTTACTGAGACGGATAATTTGCGTGAGTCAATGTATTAATATTTTTAGGTGATATCTGGGTTGGAAGATAGGATTTGATGACATTATCATAAGCTATGAATTATGAAGTTTAAATTTAAAAAATCCAAATTTTCACTTCACAATTCATAAATTACAAACTTCCAGACTGAATGCAAAAGAAAAATCCAGTTTTGAGTTTTGAGTTAGGACGCTGTAACCCAAAACTCAAAACTTTAGAACTTTACAAATCAGTCTAGCTTTTAAGCCATTTGATTTTCAATCGCCCACCGTGCTAGTTCAGTACGGTTGTGAAGATTGGTTTTACCCAACATATTGGAAACATGGCTTTCAACAGTACGCTGACTAACATTTAATTCTTCAGCGATTTCCCGGTTAGCTAAACCCCTAGCTACGAACTGTACTACTTTCAGTTCAGTTGGCGTTAGCTGCACATCGAAGGGAACTTGGATACGAGAACCATTTTCCCCTCCTTTGGCTTGGTGTTCTTTCCACCGGATAGTTTGCTTAAGTGAGGATTCTACTTGTGCAACGAGTTCTTCAGGCTCAAAAGGCTTGACCATATATACGTCAGCACCTTTATTTAGTCCTTTAACTCGGTCTGCACTTTGTCCCTTAGCGGAGAGGAAGAGAACGGGAATCCAACTTGTACGTTCATTTTGTCGTACTTGTTCCACAAAAGTGTATCCGTCCATTTCCGGCATCATCACGTCACAGATGATCATGTCTGGAACATCATGTTCTAAAATCTCCAGAGCTTCTCGTCCATTTTCAGCCGTGATGACTTCGTATCCCCGGAACTCTAAGTAATCCTTCACCAGCAAGATGAGGTTAGGGTCATCATCAATCAATAGAAGTCGTTTGTGATCTTTCATGCTGGGCTCTTTCATAGCAGTGGCACTTGTCGCGCTTCGATCCATCAAGGTCTTGAATAGTTATCCTCTATGGTGGATTATTGAGATGTTGTTTTTTTCCCGCTTAACTTGCCTTTGCTGCCGAGCAGTCTCAAAAGTGACGGACACTTTCAATAAACTAGTAGCTAGGTGGCAAAAATCCAGTAAGGATACGGAGAGCAATAGTATTTATAATGCGTTATTATATATCGCTTTGAAAGGGGCGGGCTAAAAAACCTGATTAAATCATAATCTGTTTGGTTCACAAGTTCAGTATTTAGCTGAAGATGACCCTAGCTCAAAACTCACCCGCACTTTCATTTGCTCACTGTTGCTCTACTATATCCTTTGGATGTTAAGCCTCAATTAGAGGTTCACAAGAAACCGGGAAAGTTTCTGGCAAAGGATGGGTTAAAAATGCTTATGCTTCAACCACCATTATGCCGATTAAGTGTTCTGGGATGATCCGCTCAATGACTTCCGGTTTTGTTTGGCTATACCAGACCCCATCTGGGTAAACTACCATTATCTGCCTAGAACAACAAACACGCAAGCAGTTGGTTTTAGTTCTGAAGATGCATGAGGAATGACGCTCGTGAAATGGGCTGATGTGTCGCTCTTTGAGTTGCTGTTTCCAGCATTCTCAGAATTCCAGATTATCCTGTTTTGACCCGATAGTAAGCAACTGTCTGCTCAGAACAAAGATAAAGTTGTTCGGTGAAGATTTGCTCATCCTATAGCGTCCACGCAATTACTTAGGGCTTTGAGTTCCTTGGCTTTAGTAGTTTTGGGGATTGGACAGCACTTCTTTAGCTCACTGTATTGTTACTCATCTAGCGACTCCCTGATTACAGTTCTATAACAATTTCTCAGCTTTGCAAATAAAAGTTGTCCATATAAAAATATTCATTACTTACGCAACAGAACCTGACAACTACAACAATTAGGCATTTGTACTTTAGGTAAAGTAACTTTTTAGTTCAGGAAGAAGGTGGCAGGTGACAGCAAGAAGGTGACAGGTGACAGTTAAGAGGGAATAGGGAATAGGGAATAGATGATCAATAAAGATATTATTCTCCTCTGCCCCTCTGCACCCAATCCCTAGTTCGGAAACCCGTACAGGAAAACTTGTTGCCATTTGTTGCTGCTTTTCGGTAAATTAGCACTCAGGAGTCGAGAGTGCTAACAAGCGAGAACAAATTAAAATTATGGCAGCAGTATCTCTAAGCGTATCTACAGTTAAACCTTTGGGCGATCGCGTTTTTGTGAAAGTGACCGCCGCTGAAGAAAAGACCGCTGGTGGTTTGTATTTGCCCGACACCGCTAAGGAAAAACCCCAAGTAGGTGAAGTAGTAGCCCTTGGACCTGGCAAGCGGAATGATGACGGTAGCCGTCAAGAATTGGAAATTAAAGTCGGTGATAAAGTGCTGTACTCCAAGTACGCTGGTACTGACGTTAAGCTCGGAACTGAAGAATATGTACTGCTTTCTGAGAAAGACATTCTAGCAGTAGTGAGCTAATTAAGTGATGAGGGGTCAAACAAGTCAAAGGTCAATACTTCGACTTCGCTCAGTAACCAGTCAAAAGTCAAAATTTGGATTTTGAGTTTTGAATCGGCATTAAGTGACACCCCTTCAAAGAACTGAGAACTGAAAATTGACAACTAACTAATAACCAATTCGAGAATTACACAGATTATGGCAAAGCGCATTATTTACAACGAAAACGCCCGTCGTGCTTTGGAAAAAGGCATTGATATTCTAGCTGAGGCTGTAGCTGTCACCCTCGGACCTAAAGGTCGCAACGTAGTTCTAGAGAAGAAATTTGGCGCACCACAGATCGTAAATGATGGTGTAACTATTGCTAAAGAAATTGAATTAGAAGACCATATTGAAAATACTGGCGTTTCTTTGATTCGCCAAGCTGCTTCCAAGACCAATGACGCTGCTGGTGATGGTACCACCACCGCTACCGTTTTGGCTCACGCAATTGTTAAAGAAGGTTTACGGAACGTAGCTGCTGGCGCTAATGCAATTCTGTTGAAGCGCGGTATTGATAAAGCTGCTGCTTTCTTGGTGGAAAAAATTGCTGAACACGCTCGTCCTGTAGAAGATTCTAAGGCGATCGCTCAAGTTGGTGCAATCTCTGCTGGTAACGACGAAGAAGTCGGTAACATGATTGCCCAAGCTATGGATAAGGTGGGTAAAGAAGGCGTAATTTCCTTGGAAGAAGGAAAGTCTATGACCACCGAACTGGAAATCACCGAAGGGATGCGCTTTGATAAAGGCTATATCTCTCCTTACTTCGCTACTGATGCAGAGCGGATGGAAACAGTTTTTGATGAGCCTTACTTGTTGTTAACCGATAAGAAAATTGCTTTAGTACAAGATTTAGTACCTGTACTTGAACAAGTAGCTCGTTCCGGTCGTCCTTTGGTGATTATCGCTGAAGATATCGAAAAAGAAGCTTTGGCTACTTTGGTAGTTAACCGTTTACGCGGTGTGCTGAATGTGGCTGCTGTCAAAGCTCCTGGTTTTGGCGATCGCCGTAAGGCTATGCTGGAAGATATCGCTGTCTTAACCGGTGGTCAACTGATCACTGAAGATGCTGGTTTGAAACTGGATAACACCAAGCTAGATAGCCTGGGTAAAGCTCGCCGCATCACCATCACCAAAGACAACACCACAATTGTTGCTGAAGGTAACGATGTTGCAGTGAAGGCTCGTTGTGAACAAATCCGCCGTCAGATGGAAGAAACCGAATCTTCCTACGATAAGGAAAAACTCCAAGAGCGTTTGGCTAAATTGTCTGGTGGTGTAGCTGTGGTTAAAGTTGGTGCAGCTACCGAAACCGAAATGAAAGACAAGAAGCTGCGCTTGGAAGACGCTATCAACGCTACCAAGGCTGCTGTAGAAGAAGGTATCGTTCCTGGTGGTGGTACAACCTTGGCTCACCTCGCTCCTCAGTTGGAAGTTTGGGCTAACAGCAACCTCAAGAATGAAGAGTTGACTGGTGCTTTAATCGTTGCTCGTGCTTTACCTGCTCCTCTGAAGAGAATTGCAGAAAACGCTGGTCAAAACGGCGCTGTAATTGCAGAAAGAGTGAAAGAGAAGGAATTCAATATTGGTTTCAATGCTTCTACCAACGAATTCGTTGATATGTTGGCAGCTGGTATTGTTGACCCCGCTAAGGTAACTCGTTCTGCTCTGCAAAACGCTGCTTCTATCGCTGGTATGGTGTTGACAACTGAGTGTATCGTTGTTGATAAGCCAGAACCTAAAGATGCTGCTCCTGCTGCTGGTGCTGGTGCTGGAGACTTCGATTACTAAAATCTTTTCCTAGTTTAAATAACGGCCGCTTCCGTAAGGGGGCGGCTGTTTTTTGATCTTGTTATTCTCCAAGCTCTTTTCTATGCAGCTTCAATCTAAGTTGATATAATTTTGACAATGGGGTAGTAGTTTTATGAACTGAGAAAGTATATAAAAATACTTGACATTTATTCGTATAGATGTAATGCTGTATTAAAACTGACTACCATATTAGTTTTATCTGTATATTAATAAAACCAGGAAAGTAAGTAGATGTCTCTACCTTTCTTACCTCCTAGATTTTTTCATTGGACTAAGGTACTTAGCAAATTTGTCTCTATTCAAATTCTAGTTCAAGCTTTGACCCTAGCTAGTGGAGTTTTTATAGTGCGTACCCTTAGTCAACAAGAATATGCTTATTATACTATTGCTAATTCTATGTTAGCAGTCATGAATGTACTCTCTGACTCAGGAATCAGTACAGGACTTTCTGCTATTGGGGGTAAAGTTTGGCAAGATAGTTATCGTTTTGGCCAATTAATCAAGACGGCGATGCAGTTACGCTATTTTCTAGCAGCAATTTCCGTTACGGTAGTCACACCTATTTTAATTTGGATGTTAATTCGGAATGGAACTTCATTAAGTTATGCTGTTTTGATCACAATTGCTGTACTTATAGGGCTAAATTTTCAACTCACCAATGGTCTATTGATTGTAGTACCTAGACTTTATTCTCAAATTAGCCAAATTCAATATTTAGATGTTTTTGCCGCAATTTCCAGACTTATATTTATGGGATTAGGATATTTAAGTTTTTGGAATGGTATAGTAGCAATTGCATCTGCCTCTTTAGTGTCAGGATTACAGCGTTTATTTTTGGGGCGGTTAGCTAGTCAAAATATTGTGAAAATTGTTAACTCAGATGCTATTAATGAAGAAGATCGTAAATTTATAATTTCCACAATTAAACATTCACTACCTAACAGTATTTTCTTTTGCATTCAAGGGCAATTAAGTATTTTTATTATCAGTATTTTCGGTAGTACAACAAGTGTTGCTGAACTAGGTGCTTTGGGAAGAATAGGGGTAATTTTTGCAATTATAAATTCTATCATGACAACAATTGTCTTACCAGGGTTTTCCCGTTGTCAATCCCTTGAGGTTTTACGTCGTCGTTATTTCCAAATATTAGGTATTTTTGGATTGTTTGGAATATTAATGATTGCCATTGTATATATTTTCCCAGAACAAATTATTTGGATACTCGGCAATAAATATAGTCACCTGAGAAAAGAATTATTGATGATAGTTACCTTAACAGTAGTAAATTCTTTAATTAATATGATTTCTTCTCTTAATTTATCTAAAGCATGGATTGAGTATGGTTGGATTGATATACCAATTACATTAACTTGGCAAGCTATACTGTTAATGCACTTAAATATATCCACTCTTCAAGGAGTGATAATTTTTACTCTTTTTTCTAAAATACCTCCCCTATTACTTAATATAATGCTTAGTTATCGAGGATTTGCTAACTATAAAAGTGTTTGATGTTGTCTTAATATAGCATTTACAAAGCTAGTGAGGTACAGAGTTTTTTAGTCTTAGAGAACGGGGAACTCTTCACAGGGAACAGTAATCAATTAGCGTCTACCTCATGAGATGGAGAAAAGCTATAAGTAGTATTAATGAGAATCAAAAATGATTTTTGAAGAAGATTTTTCAGGTCAGTAAATGATTAAAAATTTAATTTGTATTTGCAATAGTTTTCCACCAGAAGTAACTCCAACTGCTATTCGTACTGGTAAAATTCTCCAAAATTTACCAGAAGAATGGAAATTGCAAGTTATTACTGAAGTTAATAATGCCTATCTGAGCGATGGATGTGGAACAATTCATTATGTAAAAAGTTGGTATCCAAAATTACTAATTACCTTCATCCTCAAATTAAAACTTGACAAAATACTAGAGTGGTTTATTTTTCCAGACTATAAAATATTTTGGTTAATTCCTGCTATTTGGCATGGTTTAAAAATAGCAAAAGAAAATAAAATAGATGCCATTGTAGTTTTTATGATGCCGTATAGTGCTGGTTTAGTGGGGATTTATTTAAAGTGGTTACTTAAATGTCCCTTGGTATTAAATTTTGATGATTCTCTCACTTGCTCAGATATGCACCCTATATATCCTAGTAGGCTTCATTACTATTTGACTAAGTGGTTAGAAAACTTTTATATTTCTCAAGCTGACCAAGTAATTTATGTTTCAGATCACAATCTAAACAGATTGAAAAAACAACTTTCTCTTGGCAATCAAAATAAATTAAATTTAGTTAGGTATGGTGCAGATACGAATGAATTTTTATCAATTTATTCCCAAATAAATAACAACATAGATCATAGATTTTCAATTGTTTATATTGGCGAAATGAATGGTTGGTATGATGTATTACAGCTACAGGAAGAAAACAAAAGTTTGATCAAAATAGCTAAGAATATTTATCGGTGGTGGATAAAATTAGGCAAATATGAAACTGTTAAATTAGATTATAAAACTTCGAGTCCTGTTTTTCTAGGTAAAGCTGTTAAACAGGTAATTGCTAAATGTCCTGATTGGGAAGATAAAGTTAGTATCAATATTTATGGTAATCAGTTTAATGAACAAGTAGTAGAAAATGTATTAAACAATCAAAATCTAATAGATGTAGTTTCTGTTTTTGGAGCTATACCTCACAGCGAAGCTATTAAAATTGCCTGTCAAGCTGACCTATTATTTTTGACTTTACCCATGCGTATGGATGACTCTGCGGGGGGGAGAATATCTGCTAAAACCTATGAATATTTAATGAGCGATCGCCCAATTTTAGCTGCTGTATCTCCAGGAGAAAACTAGGATTATCTTCAAGGAAAGCCAGGAGTTTGGTTAGTTGCTCCCAATGATGTCAATGGAATGTCAGAGGTAATTACTCAATTAGTTGATGCTAAATTTTCTGGTCAACCTCTATTGTTTGACAGATCCAGTTTACAACAGGAATTAAGTTATATAAATCGGGCGGCAGAATTTAACGTAGTTTTGGAAAAAAGCTTAAAAAAGACTAAAAATATATGAATAAAATGATCACGATCTCTTGTAACGCTCCCTATGGGGTTGGAGGATTAGGACAGCATTTAAAAAATTTAGTTGATGATGCTATTAGTCAAGATATTTTGTCATGTTATTACGCTAGTCCCCCTACATCTGGTAAACCAGAAGAGCGTTTGGTTTCTAGCCCAATTATTGCACCTATTTTTAAATACACACCTATTAGATTTAGTCCAGGATGGAAAAGCTATTTGAATTTTGAAATCTTTGATCGGTTAGTATCTCATCAACTGCAACCGGGACAAGTTTTCCTTGGCTTTAATGGTCAGTCTCTGAACAGTTTTTATCGGGCTTCAAAATTAAAATATCAACAATTATCATTAGTTTCTGCTAATTCTCATGTCAATAATGTCATCCGTAAACATCGAGAAGCTATATCTAAGTATCCATTTGAAGAAACTTGGCTGAATGAAATTCAATGCCAAAAAAATATCCAGGAATATCAAATGAGCGATACTATCTACTATGCTTCTGAATATATTCGTCAGTCATTTTTAACAGCAGGAGTTCCGGCACAAAAATTAGTTCAATGTTGTTGTTATCCACACCCTCGATTTCAACCTTCTACTGATTACCCAAATGACGGTATCTTTCGGATTGTTTATACAGGTAGCTTATCAGTGATGAAAGGAATTCCTGTCTTAATGGAAGCATTCTCAAAACTGACTGGGAATGTGGAACTAACTTTGGTCGGTGGTTCATCTACTCGTGGAATGAGAATTTATTTAGAGAATTGCCTCCGTCAAGATTCACGGATTAAGATTATCCCTGGCGATCCTTTGCCTCATTTACAGAAAGCAGATGTTTATGTTCATCCTAGTTATGAAGATGGGTATGCTTATGCATCTGTTGAAGCACTGGCTTGTAAAATACCTGTGATTGTTACAGAAGATACGGGAATGAAGGAGTATGTCCAAGAAGGAATTAATGGTTATGTTGTTCCTACTGGTGATTGGGAAGCAATCTTAGAAAGACTGGAACATATACGGCGATTTCCTCTTCGAGAATCAGCATATTTACCACTAATCAATACAGGTACTCAATTCTGATTTATTCCGATTTTAGATTTATCTTGCCAATTTCATTGTATAGCTGCATTAATTTTTGTAGATGATCTGACATGGCAAAATTTTCTTTTACCATTTTTCTGCCCGTTAGCCCCATTTCTTGAGCTAAATTCCAATTTTCGGCTAAATTTTCTATGCTTTGTGCTAGTCCATGAATATCATTTACTTCCACAAGCAACCCATTTTTTAAGCGTTCTATATGTTCAGGAATTCCTCCTACCCGACTCGCAATAATTGGTCTACCCACAGCAGCAGCTTCTAAACTTACAAAACCTGCTGGTTCATGCCAAACAGAAGGGAAAATTAAAGCTCTTGCCTGTTGTAGTAGTTGTGTAATTTTGACTGCATCAACCCAACCATGTAAAGTTACTTTATCTTCTAATTTCAATTGCTGAATTTGAGATATCAACAACTTTTCCTGTTCTTGATTTCCTGTACCTGCTATGTCAAGATGAACTGGTACTTGTACCTTAGCTATAGCATTGAGTAGCCAGTGTAACCCTTTTTCGGGAGTAATTCTCCCTGCAAAAACAAAATGAGGAATATCTGTTTTGGGTGGTGGAAAGTAATCTAAAATTTCTGGTACAAAGTAGTAGAGTTTTTGCACTGATGAGGGGTTATAACCAGCGCGAATCATTTGTTGTCTGACAAATTCACTATTGGCAATCGCTGGTATACTTTTCAGAGTCTCCATATCCTGCCAAAAACTTTGAAATCCATTTTGTAAATTTTTGGGTCTAATGCTGCCACAATGATCAATAAAATGTCCCCACAGACAACCAGGTAAACTGTAAGTGCGATCACATGGTTTCCCCCAGTTTTTTAGATAGCGTGAACCACTGGGACAGTAAGGATTATTACCATGAACAGTACGCACTACTGCCAGTTCCGGGGGTGGTAGCTTGCTAACAGAAGTATGTAAATGAAGAATGTCTATTTGTAAGGATATTGCTTGTTTGTAGAGATCATCATCACAGATAACTATTTGATCATCTGTCGGTACTAAATCAGTTTTAATAGGCAGAGTATCGAATAAATAAACTCTATTTCCTGCTGCTAATTGAGCTTTAGTAATACGATGGATATAGGAAGCAATGCCGCCGGGATAAGTCAAGCCATTCATGTAGTGCGCTATCCGCATCAACTATTTCCTCTTGGTAAACGTTATCATGATGACATAAGCAAAAGGCAAAAATCAGAAGACAATAATTTGTTGGGTAAATCTAGTTTTTATATACTTCTGTTTTTCTACCAAAGTATTTAATTTTTAAATCAAACCTTGTTTGTAACAACTGGTGTAAAGATAAAATTATTTACATATTGCTCAGAATAAATTTTATTTAAAAAAGATTCCTGATGTTCTTGATAAGAAAATTCAGCTAAAGGTTGGAGTTGATTCTTATTAAAAAAACTACCTTCATAACCAAGTTCAGTAATTTGTCTGAAAACTTCTGTTATCGACTTATTACCTAGATGCCTCTGCTCTATTTCGATGAGAATGGTCGGCTTTTCTCTAATAATAGTTTGATATCCACCCTCAAGCACCTGACTTTCATGACCTTCTACGTCAATTTTAATAAAAGAAACATGATCAAAGTTGTAATCATCTAATTTGCACACAGGAACTTCAAAACTTGATGTTTCTCCCGGAATATTTCGGAAACTTGCTAACCCAGTAACTACGTTACCTAATTGATCAACTTCTAGAGAATAATCACTAATGCTGACAGGAATATTTAGGTTTAATGTGCCATTAAAGTTGGATAAACCTACATTGTAAACATTTATATTTTTATTTCCTGATTGACTGTAAGCTTTGAGGGCTTCAGTACACCAAGGTTGCGGTTCAAATGCTTCCACTATTTCGCATCTTTGAGCAAGAGCATAACTATAGATTCCCTCATTTGCTCCTATATCAATAGCTCGTTTACCTTTATGTAAAAATTGATCGAGATAGAGAATTTCTTGTTCAATTCTTTTTCTCAATTTTCTATAGTTATATAGGACTGGAAGACGCAATGATTGGGGAAATAGTTGAATTAATTTTGCTTCCAACTTCATAATTTTACATCCTGATGAAATATTGCCAAAATATTCTTTGCCATATCGTCCCAAGTATAATTTCGTAATTTTTGAGATAAACAAGAAACTAAATTATTATAGTGATATTGGTGTGATCGCCATTTTTTGAGTTTCTCAACTAATTCATTGATATCCTCACAATTACCAATTAACAAGTCTTGTAACTCTTTTGGATAATGTTCCGCTATTCCCGCATCAGCACTAACTAAAGCTGGCAAACCACAACACAAGGCTTCATGCACACCTAAACCATAGGCTTCATAACGAGTCGGAGCAACTAAACAATCAGCAGCCTGTAATAATTTTGGCACATCATTACGAAAACCCAAAAAATTAATATTGGCAGAAATACCAACTTCAGAAGCGCGATGTTGCCATAGAGGTAATTCTGCACCAGTACCAATTACTACTAATATAACATCCCAATCATGGGATTTACATAATTGCTGCCAAGCAGCAAACAGGGTATCAAACCCTTTACGGCGATCGCCTAAAGCACCCATAAAGATGAGAACTGGCTGATCTTCTGTCCATCCTAACTGCTGACGCAATAAAAGTTTTTCCTCTGGTGTGGGTGGATAAAAAACTTGGGTATCTGTGCCATGATATACAGTAAACAGTTTTTGTTCAGAAATTGCTAATTTATCAATTAAATCTTGCTTAGTACGGTTGGAATTGACAATAATTACCCGTGCTGCTTGTAAAGCTTTTCTTTCTTCACTGAGAAATACATGACGAGAAATTCTACCTTTTAATTGACGCAATAACCCAGCTTGTTGATCTGGTTCATAAGCAGCATGAACATAATGTACCCAGTTCACATCTGGCCATTGACAGTTACCACCATTTACTAACACCCTTCCTCCCTCATAGGATATTTTTTTTGCCCAAATTCTTCCGGTTTGTGCAAGTAAAGGACTACTAAGTAGATAAGAATTAGCTATTTTAGGAACTTGATGAAATATAACATTGGAATATGCCAACAATTCAGATGCAACCCTATGAGCCACTAAATGGACTTGTTCACCTTGCTTTGCTAAATATTCTGCTAAAGCAAAATTAGCCCTATCCATTCCACCTGTTTTCACAAAATCGCCTGTTACTAGCAAATAAGACTTCATAACTCTGTATCTGGCATATCTGAAGGTTGTTGATTGCGAATATGATTAGCAGCTACAAATAGTGCTGTATTTATTAACCAAAATTCCATTCCTCTTTGACTCATAAAAATTGGGTAGTTGAAAGTAATTGCTACCACCCCAATGTTGTAAGCAAAAATTAATCCGCCCCACAGAGCAAAATCTCCCAATTTACGATTAATTGCAATTTTCCAAGCTGTATAACACGCTGAGTAAATTGTCAAGACATAAGCAAATATGAGTGGAATTCCTCCATCTAACAACCATCCGGTCCACTGAATTTCCACCCAAATAGGTCGTGATACTAAATCAGTGTTGTCCCCAAAATAGTTATTGATCATGCCCCAACGTCCTAAACCTGCACCCAAAGGATATTGAGGTAGTAGCCGCTCAATGGTATCTTGCAAAAACAAGCCTCGGTTTTGTTGGTAAACTTCTTGGGGAGAACTGGCAAATAAGCTGTTGATTCTTTCCAGGGTTGACTTTCCACCAACAGCGATCGCCCAAGAAAAAGAACCTACAAACAAACCAGTCACTCCAAATATCATTTTTGTGGCACGGCCAAGTTGTCCAATTCTCAACAATACCACTGTGAACACGACCATAGAAATAGCGGCTAAGACCAAAACAGAACGAACCTGAGTTAGATAGATACAAAATAAACCCAGTCCACCACTAACAATACCCAAAATTCTCACTATTGGGTTCTTGTTTTTGAGAGCAATTACTACACCAAATAAAAGAGCATATAAACCTGAAGTAGCTGCACCACCTGGGACATCTGTTAAACCCATCGGTCTATAAGTTTGTTGTCCATTGGCCAAAGTGATCAATAAGTTCTCCCCACCAAAAGGATTATTTTGAATCACAGTAGAAATAGCCAACTGAAATTGCCCAGGATAGTAAACCTGTAAAACACCAACAATGGCACTTAGGGTATTAATACCCCACATTAAAAACATTAAGCTTTCAAAAGCAATTGGTGTAATTTTTATCCCTCTTACCCAAAACAGGGGGCTGAAAATAGCAATATACATAATTGCTTGGGCTGAAGCTGCGGTGATTGAATTTATATAGGGATGGAGGCAAAACTGTAACAGCATAATTACTAACACTATTGTTGCTGGTACAGTAGCTGGATGCTTTTTCTTTTCTGCCGTAGGTAGCCACACCAAGAAAAATAGGCCAATGCCAAAAGCAGCAACCCTGACTGGCGCTCGGAATACACCGATGGCGGGGAATAATAGTAATATTTGTAGGAAAAACTGTAGCAGGATAAAGGTGTGCGCCCAAGTCCAATGTAGTTTTTCCCAAAGAGAAGAATTTTCCAATTCTTGTTTTGTTTTTGTGATCACTTGTTTAACCTAATCAACTTTTTAATAGATTTTGCTCATCTAAAAATTAAGTATTATCACTATAAATTTTAATTATTGACAGATTTATTAACTGTTCTTTGTATTGGTCTTGCTGGAACACCTACTACTGTCTCACCTGCTGGCACATCTTTAGTTACTACAGCATTAGCTCCAATAATTGCACCATTACCTATAGTTAGGCTTTGGTTGCCACGTCCAACTATCACTGCTCCTGTACAAATAATAACATCATCACCAATAAAAATTTTATGTTCAGAACCAACGGTAACTTCTGCGGCTAAAGTAACATGATGAAAGATTTTTGTTCTAGCTCCGATTTTGACATTACAATGAACAACTGTTCCTAATCCATAATGTAGAAGTTGAATATCTTTTTCGATTTCTGCTTCTGGAGGAAGAATAGCATGAAACACTAAAAAATTGATTGCTTTTAATATTCGAGCTATCACAAACCACTTTCTTTGGTATGCCTTGGAACTAAGCCACCATAGATACGACGGGTTAAACATGATTATCTTTCTGGGTTATCCACAACTAATAAATTTCTTCGTTTTGCTTTTAAAACTTGCCAACCTGGTTTTGTAAAAAGGTTCATTAACCTTTGAGGATTGCGAGTAGCAATAAAACTTGTCGGTTGCCAATTTGTGCGGGGAATTTGTGAATTTGGTTCTAAGAGGATAGGATTTTGAAAACTCCTTTTAATTCTAAAAACTTTATAGCCTAGACTTTCAAACAAATTAGTTACTGGAGTAGGATAATCTAAGTGTTCTTCAAATACACAATCTCTTATTCTTGCATTTTTAAGTAATTTAACTGCTCCTTGGAGAACTTGTAGTTCATGTCCTTCCACATCTATTTTTAATACACCTATGTTTTCTTGGGGGAAAATCTCGTCTAAGCAGCATGATTCTATAGCTATAGACTGTGATTTATCTGTAATATTTTCTGATATATATTCATCTTGAGTGACAACAGAAGCAAGTCCACGATTACTAATAAATGATTCAGGAATATTCAGTTTTACTTGACCACGAGAAACTGATACAGCAAGATTTTCAATATTAAATTGAGTATTTGTAAACTGCTTTTGCCAATTATCCACATTGTATTTTAATTCAGCAAAAATTTCTGGGTGAGCTTCAAAAGACCAAACAGAACCACCATCAACAGTGCTAACACGAGCAGCTAAAACCGCACTCATGTAACCAATATTAGCACCAACATCTACAACTAATTCTCCTGGTTGAGTCAACCGCCAAAGTGTTTCTGTAACTGCTAAATCAATCACTCCCAGGGTAGAAATAATCCTTCCATGTTCTTCCATAGATCGGACTCTGATACTCATACCCCAAGGAAGTATTTCATCAATAAATTCATCATTTTTACCTTGATGAAAGCGAAATATACGCTTTAATATTTTCTGGGGTTGATAAAAATATTCCGGTTTCAATATTCCAGCAATCTGCATATTTAGTCCTCTAATTAATTCTAATTCGTTGTCAAATATGAACCTGTATAATTTGGAGATTATTACAACCATTTGTTGGGTTAGAGATTAATCTAAAGATACCCAATGTGTTAAGTCTCGCTTCAATAAGCCAGCTAGTTCTTGAATTTCTGGTTGAAATATTTGTGTTAGTTTGAAGCGGAGTTCAGGATCTATTTGCTTTGGTCTTTGCTGCTGTAATTTATTCAAATTAGTCTTCAACCAATTTCTCCAGTTTGGATGTAAAAATTTATAAGGTGCTGTTTTTAAACCTGGATTTTTGCATAAAAATTCTCGCACATATATATTTGGTATAGATGGAGCAGGGTTATGAATATTAAAGTTTAATTTACAATTTGAATCAACACCTAAAAATTCTAATGTTTTTATATATATAGCCTTGGGATCTTGACAAAAATCATCAAACAAAATTATATGAATATTTTTGAGTCTATCAAATAATTCTAAGTATCTTTTTAACTGCTCTGAATATCTAACTATATCAAAGTATAGTAGTAATTTGGGTTCTTCACAGGATATGGGAATTTTACTACCTTGTTGGCGTTTATTTGCAGATGCTAAAGCTTCTTCAAAGTCCAAAATATTTTCATGGCCGGTGGACAATAGTTGACCATGTAGAGAATACAGCATATCTACAGGATGGCGCAACATAATAATTATTTTGGCATCAGGGCAAAATTTTTTGATATTTTGCGCTGCCAGTTTTGAATACATATATCCAGTAGAAGATTCACCAAAGTATTTTGCATTTTTTTCTGAATTAAAAAGTGATAAATATTGAGAATTGTCTGCAATACGCCACGATACTTTCAAATCTGGGGCAAAATAATAAGGCTCTTTCACTGGAGACATAAAAATTTCTGGATGTTCTGCTAAATATATATGCATTGATGTAGTCCCGGATTTTGGAACACCAACTATAAATAAATTCGGATGATTAATCATTAAACCACTTTTGCTGAAATTACTAAAAGTTTGAAAATTACATGGTGACAATTAGGGATTTTTTCCCACACAAAGAATATTGTCACTAAAAGCCCGCCCTCGAAAACCTAAACTATTTGGCCAGTGCCAGGGTGTAAAAGGTATTCGACCACAGTCAGTGTAATATATTTCAACATCACTCAGTCCACACTCAGTAAAAATTCTGATTAAATCAATCTCTAATAAAGCTGTGATATGTGCTGGATAAAGACCAGGTGCTTCTTGAAAAGCGTTAAACTGATTTTTCAGAATCAAAGTCAATTTGCTCAACCAGCTTAACTGATTTGGTGTAGTGACAATCACTAACCCACCTGGTTTAGCTAACCTCACCAGTTCCCGCATAAAAGCTCGTGGATTTTCTAAATGTTCAATAGTTTCCACTGCACAGATTACATCAGCAAATCCATCCGGTAAAGGTGCTTTACCAATATCCAAATTAAAGGGAATAAATTCTATTTCTGCTGGTAAATCAGCATAGCGAACAACATCCACACCAATATAGCGATTAGTGAGATTGCCTACAAATGACCAAAGCTTACCGCTACCACAACCCACATCTATTAATACATCACTATCAGGATGTAGTTGTTTGACTGTTCTCGCTACCATTTGGTAAACAGGATCACTACTACCACCAAGGCTTTGTCTTGCCCGCTTTTCCACATTCATTGATACCATTTGCTTTTCCTCTCCTGATCTAATCAAGCGACAGCCTTCTGTTCAACAACTTGAAAAAGCAGACTATACAGCCGATTTATTTGCTTGTGAGGATTGCAAAAGTATTCAGCCCGTGCTTTTCCTCCAGATGCTAAAGAGGCTCTTTCATCAGGATGAGAAATGAGTCTTCCTAAAACCTGACTCAAAGCATCAATATCATTAGCTGCAACCAAACGCCCACAGGTATCATCAACAATTTCCATCGCTCCACCTATAGCTGTTGTTACTACTGGTAAACCTGCATACAGAGCTTCTATGAAAGCAATACCAAACGGTTCTGCTCCTGTATTGGGTTGACAGTGAATGTCAGCAGCAGCCAACAAGCGTTGTACATCAGTTCGTTGTCCTAAAAATAGCACACGGTCAGCAATACCAAGTTTTTGTGTTTGCTCCTTTAATTCTGCTAAATATTCTGCTTCATAAGGGCGTTGCACCCCCCCAGCTATCCAACATATCCAATTGGGAATGTTGCGTAACTGCCCCAAAGCATGAATTAACATACTTTGACCCTTCCAGCGTTCTAAACGCGATGCTTGGACAATAACGACAGCATCCTCTGGGGTATTAAGTTCATCTCTCACCGCAGGACGAATTGCTGTGTTATCACCCATATTTGCAGCAGTTACAGGTAAATATAAAGTATCGCTGTGGGTTGGATACAGTTTCGGCACGGATGCTTGAGTGTAACGACTATTAGCAATTACCAAATCTGGTGCTATTAACTTTGCTAAACGTTCCAAGGGATGTTCACCATTAGGCACATCATGGCACCAAAAGACTAATGGTAAATTCTTAGCTCGGACAACAGACCCGAAAATTGTTTGTGGCCAGCATGAATGACAAATTACTACATTAAATCTTTCTTGGTTTAATAGTTGCTGAAGTTGTTGTCTAGCTTTCCATACTGTCCAAGGAAGACTGATTTTTACCTTACCCAAAATATGAACATTTGCATTTAAGCTTTCCAGTTCATTGGCTAATCTCCCTTCAAAGCATAAAGCAAAATGAGGCTGCATCTGTGGGCATAAACTTTGCTCTTTTGCCAATGTCACCAGCAGAGTTTCTATCCCACCAAACAAATTTCCAGCGTGAACGTGCAGAACTTTCATAATAAATCCACTACTTTGGGTATTACCCCATAATTCCGTTCTTGATTTAAAACTTGTTCATAGAACTCAAAGCTACGTTGAGCCATAGTTCTGTGGTTAAAATATTCTGCTCGTTTGCGGCTGGCTTTAACGAGTCTATTACGAAGTCCAGGTTCATACATTAAACGTTGTGAAGCTTCAGCTAAAGCTACAGGGTCATTGACCGATACAGTCAGTCCTTCTTGTTCATGTCGGCTGACCCAAGGTACACCACTACAAGGAATATTGGCATTAATTACCGGACAACCGCTGGCCATTGCTTCTACTTGTACTAACCCAAAGCCTTCACTGCGGACATTGGAAGGAAACCAAAGACTGGTTGCAGCTTGATAAGCACCTGCTAGTTCATCCTCACTCACACGACCTAACCAAAGGATGCGTTTGTCTACTCCTAGCTTTTTAGCTAAGGTTTTGAGTTCTGATTCTAGAGGACCCACACCGATTATTACTAGTGTTCCCTCCACCATTCGCAGAGCTTCAATTGCTATGTGCAGTGCTTTGTAATAGACTAGTCTACCCACTGCTAACCAGATTGGTCCTGGATATTTATCTTTGAGGCTTTGACTAAACTCAATCGCTCTTTTGTTAGGTTGGCTGTAGTTAGAAGCATCTAACCCAAGTGGCAGATAACTCAATTTATCACGGTAAAAATGTAGAAATTTTGAACCTTGAATGTATGGAAAACTTGTTGTTAGTACCTGTGAGCTTTTACTGTAAACAAGGTGTTCAAATGGACGTAATCCATACTTCAATATTTTTTGCTTAATGACATCGCTGTGGTGTGTGATAACTAAGGGTAAGCGAGTTCTTACCATTGTTAAAGCCATCAGCATGGTGGGATTAGGGGTATGCAGATGTAGTAAAGTATTTGGTTGTTTAATTACTTGACATATCTTGTTAGTAAGTTCTGGACAAACATCAAATCTGGCTAATGATAAAAGCCTACCTATGCGTATAACATTTACATCTCCATCCATTTCTTCCACTGTATGAGTGCGACTAGATAAGCTTCCTTGTTTATCAAAAGCGTTTACACAAATTACCTGAACTTCTGCACCTAAAGAAGCTTGTGTTTGAGCTAGAGTTTGGACATGGGTTTCTATCCCACCTCGGTCTGGAGGATAATATTTAGACAAATGAATAATCCGATAATTTGGTGTTTTCGGCATGGTTTTTAAGATTAATAGCAAAACGCCTGGTTGATCAACAAAACATGATCATAAGCAACTCTAGCCGAGTCTCAATTAACTGAATTTATACTCTTTAAGCATTTGCTGAATTTCACCCTGGATTAAATAATTACTTTTTGAAAAGTATATTTTTAATCTTCTACTTTTATTAAAGTACCCACTTATTCCCTAAAAATTGACACACTAGTATTCATTTTTTAATTAGAAACAGCTTGTTTGAGTATGCACAGCTTATTGCAGATCAATACAGTAAATTATTTATTTACAAAACCTTGTATAAGAGGCTTTGTATTTCTGAGTTCTGTAATGTTATCCGCTGCTATTAGATTAGCTAGGGTTGATAAATAGGATACTTAAGGCTTTGCAAATAATAATGACTGCCATGTAGCATAATTATCATTCCAAAATGATTCTAACACGGTATAACTCTGAGTTGCCACCATTCCATTCAGGGGAACAGACAATTGCGTCCATACACAGCGATCATCTCTGAGAACATCCTGACCCAAAATCCAAGGTAACAATCTATTTAAGGTAAGATCGTATTTGTACCTATTTGACATAAATTGAGATGAATTAACGGTACTACCCCCACGAGGATTAATACAGGCCGTCAAATAAGCTTGTTTGTCATCACTGTAAAGTGCATAATATCCAACTCCTTTTAAATATCTAATGTTGTTCTCACTATCTTTAATCAAGTCTTGACTTAGCAGGTTCATAAAAGGATTAGGTTGGCCTCTGGTATTCACGACATAACGCATTTGTACAGACAATTTCTGACCGTTTTGAAGATAGCTGTAATCGTGTCCTGACTCCACAAATATGAACTTATCAGTCCCAGGAATGATAGATTGATGCTGACTTAGAGACTTAACTTTGACTTGTTGCCAATTATTCACAATCCTATCGGGAAAAATACCAGCATTTATAGGTCGTTTGCTGGCTATTAAATAGATAGCTGTGAATATAATTCCTAACCAGGTTCCTGTCAGCAGCAAGCGCCTCTTGGGGTCTATAATGGCTGTATTGGGGTTAGGGGTGGCTGTTGGGGATAAAAAATCCACTGGCAGTATCCAATTACATAAGGCTGCAAAAGTAGTAGTTGCGATCGCCATGAAAATTGTTCCCCCGGACGGGCCGTGCCAATACTCAAATAAACTTTTGTTGTTAACTACTACAGCTAACAAAGCTACACGAATACAGCCAACAAAAAAGCCCACAGTTACAGCAGATAAAATTAATGTCCATCTTTGCTTCCAAGTCAGATGCAAAACAACTATCATCATCAGCAAGATGATTTGTAATAACCACAGAATTAACGATCCACCAGTGCAAGGATAAAGAACTTCTACTTGACCTGTAGGCAATTTCACCAAAGTTCCAGAGTGAGTCGCACCAAAGCCTAGATAGTGGAGTAAGAAAGCGGATATAGTTGCAGTTAATTCATTCAAATGTAACCAGGAATCAAAAATTCCATTGACAAAATGAAAGGGAAAAATCATCAAGCAAAGTAATAAAAATAAGCGCCAATAATGCCTGATTCCCGCCAAGCCAAAAGATAGTAACCCTAGTCCCAAACCAGCGACAATTGGACCAAATCGAAATAGCATTAGGTCTAAATGCCACAAATTTATCGGTCTGAGAATAATTAAAAATAGTAATCCTAACCCCAACAGGCTAGATCCAAAGTTAGAACGATTCTCTTGTCTGTGATCTCGCCATAACAAATATAATATCCCCCCCCAATAAAGTGCATAAACACTAATTTGTTCACCTTCACTTCTGTGGTTTCTAATTATATCTAAATGCAAAACAGCCAAGGTGGTAAAAAGACCAAGCAAGTAAAAATGCTGAGTTTGCATTAAGGATGTAAATTTGCACAAAAATTTTTGTACGGCTTGGTTCAGTTTCTGGTTACTGATGAACATTTTATATTTCTTGATGATCAAACTTGATTATTCAATATTTTTGTCGATGATTCGCACCCAACGAGTCATATTCCAGATTGTAATCAAACAAAGCCCTGATATGATCGTTCCTAGATTTATTCTCACTGCATTTTTAGTGAGATTTTTAATCTGCTCTCGTTTGGCAGCATTAGCAGTAGCTGTGGAATTTTGAGCAAATCTTTGAAGTTGTTGGGATAGTTGAGTCTTCAATTCTTGGAGAGATTGATTAGAACCTTGTTCGTTGGCTGGTAGACTTAAGATTTTGGCTAAGTTATTTAATTCTTGAGGAGAGTTGGTTGTATTCAATTTCTCAATTACTTTTTGCAGTTGTTCTTGTTGTTGTCCCTGTTGATTAACAAATTGGCTATTTATATTCTTATAGAGTGTGAGGCTGTTATTAATTCCTAAAGGCAACATTAGCAGATAGAATATGCCGGTGAATAAAGAAATCCAAGATAAAAACCGTAAAATTCCGATTTCTCTCGGTTTAATAGTGCTGCCTTTACTATATAAAAATATAAATGTTAATCCCAATAAAATAGACCATACGTGATCTACCATTTGTCCAATAACTTGAAATTCCCAAGCGGGATTTGTTAGTTGGGGAGGAATCAAAATACTCAGATAATCAATGATAGAAAATAGTAAGAGGATATACCCCAGGAAGCGTAACAGCCCAAAAGATATATGTTCAGTCAAATTTAATATCTCTATTGGCTTTTTTGGCGTTTTTTCTGGTTTCTGTGTTTTCATTGCGTTTTGCTTATAGTGTTCTGGATGTTTTTAACGTTATTTATAAATGTGAATAATATTACCCTAAGTACATAGTGTTTATTATTTTTACACGAATTAAATATAACAGGTTTACTGAGCGTATTGCAGGTAGAAAAAAAATTTCTTATAAACTTTATATATTATTCAGAGTAATTTTGCGTAAATAAGATTTTTTTTCTAACAAAACCAGCTTTATCACCTCTAAACGTGGATTTATGTATCATGTTTAAATATTTACCTGCTGATATGATACCTGCCTACAGACTGATCATTAAGGACACAAGTGAGCTTTATCGCAGAAACAGAGATGTTTACAATTCTGGGGATGACTGTATTGACAAGTACACTCTTTTTCGCCAAACTAAACACTGATGGTTGTAGAATGTATCTATTTAAAAATCTGTAGTGTCTTTTACTCGAATGTCTTTTCAGACCATAGTGCTTTCCAAAGCTAGGATTCATAATTTTTGTGAATCTGTGGTCATTATGTTTTGTTTACGTATTGACTGTTAAACAATATACAGAGATAATCAAAGCTGACAACAGCAAACATAAAATCGAGTTTCATAGAAAAGAATATGGAAGAATATTTGCGTTACTGGTCAATACTTCAACGACGGTGGTTACCCACTTCTATAGTTTTTCTGACTCTTTTGGCATTGAGTATAGTTAAAACATTAATAGAAACCCCTATTTATCAGGCAGGAGGGCAACTGGTTCTGAAAAAGAACTCTACCTCTACCTTGACCGGAGTAGGCAACCAATTAGGACAGTTAGAGAGTTCAGTCAGTGGTAGACCCTTGGGAACAGAGGTAGCTGTTTTGCGTTCTTTACCCCTAGCTGAAAAAACTATTAATTCCCTGGATCTCAATATTAACCCTCTAGTCTTTTTAAAAGACCTGGAAGTCAAAAATATTGATAACACTGATATCTTAGAGATTTATTATACAAGTGAAGACCCCAGACGAGCGGCTTCAATTGTGAACACCTTGATGAAAATCTATATAGATAATGATATCAATGCCAACCGCGCTCAAACCAGGTCAGCAAGAGACTTTATTGCCCAACAGTTGCCACTCAGAAAAGCTGCATTACAAGCGGCTGAACGCAGACTACAATTTTTTAAACAGCAAAACAGAGTTTTAGACCTAAAAGCAGAAGCTACATCAAGTGTGAGTATTCTCACGGATTTAGACAGACAAGTAGCCGCCACCAGATCGGATTTATCGTCCCAAACCGCACGGATGCAATCAATCCAAAAATTATTTGGTATTACTTCTCAAGAAGCTGTAGTGGCGGGTTTTGTGGGAGAATCTCCGTCTACAACTTCGGTGCTAGGGCAGTTGCAAGATATTCAGCAAAAGATAGCTGTGACAGGATTGCGTTTGACTGATACCCACCCAACAATGATTGACCTCAAACGAGAAGAGGCTATCCTGAAGGTAGAACTGAAGAAACGAATAGAACAAAGCTTTATTGGTAAAGCAGCCCGTTTGAATCAAACCAAAGAACCTGAAAATATTGTACAACTGAGAACTCTGGGTTTGCAGCAAGGAATTCTCGGTCAATATGCTAGTGCGGAAGCGGAAAGACTCAGTTTACAAGTTAGACTAAAATCTTTGGCTCAAGTAATTGAATCTTACAGACAAAGGGCTAATACCTTACCGCAGCTAGAATTACAGCAACGTCAGCTAGAACGAGAAATATCTGCAACCGATTCTAGTTATCAAGCCCTTTTGGATAGGTATCAGGAACTCCAGGTAGCGGAAAATCTGCAAGTGAGCAATGCTAGGATTGTAACTCCTGCCTTAATTCCCGCAGTGCCGATTAGGAGTCGTCAGTATATAAACTTACTGCAAGGATTAATTGGTGGAATTGTTTTAGGAGTAGCAACTGCTTTTGTATTAGAACGATTGGACAAAACCATTAAAACTCCAAAATCAGCCAAAGACTTGCTGGGTTATACCTTATTAGGTTATGTTCCACCTTTTCCCAATGGCGGTTTTACCCCAGAAGTAATTGTGAGAAAACAACCTGATTCACCAATTAGCGAAGCTTTTCGGATGCTGCAAACTAACCTGAGATTCTTCAATTCAGAACAATCTATTAAGGTGATTGTGGTTTCCAGTGCTGTCCCAAAAGAAGGTAAATCAACAATTTCTGCTAATTTAGCTTTCTCCATATCTCAGTTGGGGCGCAATGTATTACTAGTGGATGCAGATTTGCGTCATCCTAGTCAACACAAAATCTGGGAAATTCCCAATGAAGTTGGTCTGAGTAATGTTCTCAAACGTCAGTTGGATCTAAACCTGGCTGTGACTGAAATTGTGCCTAACTTAGAAGTGATCACGGCTGGTGAAATAAATAATAACCCAGCTGCACTACTTGATTCTAGTCAAATGGCTGTGTTTGTTGCACAAGTCGCGCAAAAGTATGATTTTGTAATCATTGATACTGCTCCATTAACTGTAGCCGCAGATGCAACTATTTTAGGTAAACTGGCAAATGGAATTTTGTTTGTAGTGCGTCCAGGTAAAGTCGATTCTACTAGTATTTCTCTCTCTAAAGAAATGTTGGAGAAAGCTGACCAAAATGTTTTAGGAATAGCTATGAATGGCATTAATGCTAACCAACAATATTCTGCTTATGCAGTCAGTACAGTTTAGGTACTAGTAATTTAATTTTGTGTTTTTATAAACAGACAAAATTTGCTCACCTAAACGTTCATGACTAAAACGCTCCGTCACTGTATACCTTGCTTGTTCTGATAGGAGTTGACGTTTTTCTGGATTGTTAAGTAAATCTACAATTGCAGCAGCTAAGGCTTTTGGTTCTCCTGGTGGTACACCAACTGCATCATAGTTATGGGTAAATAACTCCGCAGCACCACCAGCTTGAGATACAATCACTGGTTTACCACAAGCCATTGCTTCTACTATTGCTAAACCAAAGGGTTCTGGTTGGGTACTGGCATGAACTACAATATCCAAGGAACGGTAAATTGCGGCTATATCCTCTTGAAAACCAAGAAAATCTACTTTGTCTGCAATATTTAGGTGTGTGGCTTTTTCCTTTAATTCCTGTTCCGAAAATTGGGAGCCGCGAGTTTTATAAATTGCGCCACCAACTATACAAAAACCCACGTTTATCTCTGGATAGGTTTTGATAATTTCTGATGCTGCTTCCAGAAAAATATCATGACCTTTCCAACGCGCAAAAGTAGCAACTAATCCCACTTTTATGGGACAATTGGCAAGTGAATTTATAGCAGGGGAATTGGGAGGAGAAAAATAGTGAATATTTATAGCACTGTAAATTACTTCTACTGGTAAACCAGGTAAGGTTTTTTTGACATCTTCAGCTACAGATTGAGAAATGGCAATTGCAATTGTAGCTTTTTTACGAGACCATTTTAACAATTTTGCCACCAAAGGACGCGCACCATAAAAATCTTGAATATGCCAAATCACAGGTATATTTTTGATTCCAGCTAGTGAGGTAATCAGATTAGCTTTAATCCCGTTTGTATGAATTATATTAGGGTTTATTAGTTCTATTGTTTGCCGAAATTCTTGGAGATATTGCCATAAACTAGGAGCAAGAGAAACTAACTGAAATAATAATTTTATTTTTCCTATAATTTTACTACTTCCTTGCAATGCACTATCACCAAGTTGGTTAAAACCTTCTGGCAGTTTTAATACTTTAACCTCCACTCCTAATTTTTCCGCCTGTGATATCATTGCCCCATCAGTACCAGCAATAAGATAAATTTGAATATCTGGCTTTGTGTTGATAAGAGCATCCATGATAGTTAATAAAGCTCTTTCCGCACCACCAATAGCTCCCACGGGGTTGACAAATACAATTTTCATATATTCTCCATACCCGCTAATTTTAAATAAGATTTGGCAATAATTTGAGCGTGATTAGACCAAGAATATTTTTGCGCTTGACTCAGACGGAGATTTATAGAAGGAGCAGTAGTTGGGTTTGACAAGAATTGCACCACTGTTTCCACCCACGCTGAAACATTCGCACTCGGACAGTATATCACGGCTTGTCCACCTACTTCACGCAATACGGGAATATCACTAGCAATAACTATTGCTCCACAAGCTAAGGCTTCAATTACAGGTAATCCAAAACCCTCTGTTTCACTTGTTAATAACACGGCTGATGCTCGTTGGTAAAGGGTTGCTATAGTAGCGCGTTCTAAATTCTGTAGGTGAATAATAGATTTACTCAGATTCAAATCGGCAATTTGTTGTTGTTGGCTTTGTGTCCACTCTCCACTGACTTTGACTAGTCGCAATTCTGGATGAATACTTCGTACTCGTGCAAATACTTCTAATAGAATATCAATGCGTTTTCTAGGAATGCAACTACCAACATGAAGCAGAAAAGGTGCGGTACTAATTTGTTGCAGTATTTCTTGGTCAATATTACTTTGAATTTCAGTATTAATACCAAATTCAGCGGCGATCCCATAGGGCGCATAAACTAGCCGTGATGGTTCTACTAGTTGGTAATGCTCAATTTGTTTCCTAACTTCTGCTGTCGAATAAAATACAATGGCGCAGGATTGTAAACCGCGTAAAATTCTCCCAGACATGGCTTGATACCAAGCTGGTCTAGGTTCTTTTTCCGGTTCTACAAGCGAGCGAAAAGCGTCAATATCATGACAGTATACTCCCGTCCGTTCTGGGGGTAAAACTAATGCTAATTGAGCGTAGGAGTGGTCAGCAATGTGATAAAAATCGTCAGATGTTAACTTGGTTTTAAGATACTGAGGATAGTACCAAAAGCGATTTAGTAGACGGTCTGCATTATAAGCAAAGTGCTTTTTACCGAGTCGGGGAATTTGTTGAAACCGCCTTTTAAATTGTGGCAGCACTTCTAGAGCTTGAATAGATGGGGTGTGTTCAGCGTGCAGATGCTTAAGTAGCATTTGCGAGCATAAATCCATACTATGCCAGTTTTCTTCTGGATAGTCGCGGATAATTGCCAGGTGTAATTTAGATATATTCAAGATTTTTCTGATTGATTTATGGTTTTTTATTCCGGCAAATTAGAAAAACTTGGCTGCTAAAAAATCCTCCCAACCAACCGAGAGGTGAAAAACAGGTATGTTCAATTTTATAAGTTTTGCTAAGTTCTTCTCGTAGGAGTCGCCAATTAAAACCTTTATGTCCGTGATAGGGAGATTCATCGCCGTAAACAGGACGTTTTATAGAAGATGATTTAGTCGCAAAAATCATCTGCAAAAGTTCCGTTAGAGAATAAGGTTCTATACTTTTATCATACTCTCCTTGTCGCAAATAACCAGCAATACGTCTAGTAATTTGTTTAATCAGCAAGCTAAGACCTATTTCTATAGGCACGCTAATAATGATAATTCCTTCTGGCTTAACCAGTCTGTTTAAATCCTTGATGATTTTTTCTACTTGTTCTGCTAGACAATGCTCCAACACTTCCATACAAACAGCAGTATCAAAGTAAGAAACAGACTGTTGCGAGCTTAATTCCTTGATATGACTAAATTTAATTTTAGTTTCTCCTGAAAATCTCTGCTGACAATTATAAATCTGTCCTTCAGCAATATCAGTACCAACAGCTTCTGAAACTAAATGGCTCACTATCTGTAAAAATGTACCATCACCACACCCATAATCAAGTAGCTTGCTGTTGCTACCAACATAAATTTCTAATAATTTTTTTGTAGTTTGAAAGCGGCTAGAATGACTCCAGGCAATTATCTGATTACTGCATAATATTTGCTTTTTTGCATAGTGACCTTCTAACATCATGTCATCTCCTCTAAATAAAAAGGATTGATTCTTATCTTTCTGAGTATAAACTAAATCTATGTACTCCTAGTAGCTGTAAAAATGTTAACTATTACTTTCACAAGTCTTCTATTCTGGTTGCAAAGACCAAAAGCAATGGTTTATGGCGTTAAATATTGAATTTGGGAAAAATCTAATCTCATCCAATGGATTTTAGATTGACTCCACCCTAAAGTGTAGAGCTTGAAAATTTTGGATTTGGGATTTACGTTAGCGAAGCGTACGCAGCGCAGCGAGTATTTTTCCGTCCTGAAGGACGGGGCCTGTACCAAATTTTTTTAATCTAAAATCTAAAATCTAAAATCTAAAATTCCCGGTCATTCGTTAGCCGTTTTACCACATCCTGTAATGATAAATGCTGCCCAATAATAAGGATGATGATAAGGCTGTATGGGATGTGATAATTCCCGAATTATATCAATTTGCCACATTACATAATTCCTGAATTTAACTTCATCTGAATCCAGATTAGTGAGTAAATCTTCATACCATGTTATCAGTTCTCCAACAGTTATATCTCTCAGCCAATTTATGGTTGCCGATAAAGCAGTAACTGGAGATTTAGTGGCAATTAATCGGCGGTAAAAGTCAATCATTACTAAAGCCGTAGCAGGTGATTCAACAGTCCAAAGTGTACTCAAAACATAAGGAACACCTCCCATTAATAACCCAGTTGCTAAACCCACATATTCACTGCTGATATGCTGAAGATTATTACTAACATTCTCAGAATTTGGGAGAGCAAAAAGATTGTAGCTATTAAAAGTCTGTTGACTCAGTTCTGCTAAAGTCAGTTTTTCTTCATCTGCTAAGACTAAAGCTGATTTTTGAGCTTCACTCAAATTGTTGATAGCATGACCAGTAAAGTGAAAGATATTGTAATCAGCAACTAAGGCATTTTTGACATTATCTAGAGTAGCTTGTGAACCATTAATATGTTGGGCATTAGCAAACATCTTTCTGACAATTACCGATGCAAATTCAGCAGAGTTGATCTGGTGATTATCTGTGGTTTCTAGATTTTCAAGACTGAGGAATTTTTGCTGTTGCCAATTTGATAATGAATTTGTTGTTAAATCAAGACCTATTTGCAGACTGGGTAGATAGTTGATAGTGTAATTGAGTGCATCTTCCTGATGAACAGGAAAAAGCGCATGGATAGGTAATTTATGTAAATCACGATGGGGAATGAAAATTAGTTTGGTAATTCCTTCTAGTTCCTGAATAATTGTGGAAATATTGAGGATATTTTGCAGATTTAATAACCTCTGTTCCATATCTACCCACCAGGAATGATGGTAGTTATTGTCTATATCTTGGGTTTGGTGAGATTCCTGATATTGTTTTTGCCAATCTTCTAACCAGTTTTCAAATTCAATTAGGCGTTGTACTGCTTCAGGGATAGCTTGTGTATCTTGTATTGGTGTTAATAAAAGAATGGGTGAGGGAGCTTCATATTTAATAATGAAAGTGTGTAATGCCGCTGGACTAAGATGCCAGTAAATAACAGCAGTTGTAGAATTTAGTAGTTCTTGAATAGCCTCATAGTTGGGCGAGCAAATTTCATGATACCCATCAGAAAGCAGTAATTTTAAACAAGTATTTTTGCCTTGTTCCGCTATTTCCCAAGCTTCTACTAAATCACCTATATTCACAGCTATATCCACTGCTAATTGTTTCAAACCTGCAAATTTCAAAGCCAGTTGTTTTTTACTTTGTTCAGGGCGAGTTGTTTGATTCAATAATTGTTGTAATAAGTCTAATCCTTGTTGTTGTAATTCTTGGGCTGTTGCTGTTTGTCCCAAACCTACCAGAACTTTGGTGAGAGATTGTAAACCATCAAGATGTAATTCCGGGAAATCTTGGGCTGTGAGGGTTAATAGCGCCTGTTGGTATTCAGAGACAGCTTTTTGCCAAAAATTGCGGGTTGTGGATTGCTTTTTACCTTGTTCGTAGTGTGTATTGCCAATAGCTAAATGTAATCTGCCCCAACCTTCAGGGTGGGTATCTGGACGCAGATATTTCAACCCTTCTTGATATGTGGCTAATTTACCTTCATAGCCCAGCTGATTGAGGTGAGGACTGGATGCAGCTATGCTACTCGGTACACTCAGAGATAGTTTGTCATTGATTAAGTGACCAACAGCCCCACCGCGACCAAGCCAAGCTTCCCAGTAGTCTAGTTTGATTTCTAAGGCGCTGTCATAACAAGAAATGGCTTCTGCAAATCTATCTAAATAAAATAGGGCTACAGCTTGATTGTACCAAGCGAGGTGGAAGTCAGATTTAATAGCGATCGCCTGTTGATAGGAACTAATTGCTTCTTCTCGTCTGCCTAAATTTTCTAAGGCGATACCACGGTTATACCAGGCTAAATAAAAGTCAGGTTGAATAGACAGAGCTTGATCCCAAGATTCAATGGCTTCTGACCAGCGTTTCAAGTTAAATAAGACTACTCCCCGGTCAATCCAAACTTCCTGATAGTCTGGTTGAATTTCTATAGCTTGGTTGTAGGAAGCGATCGCCTCTTCATATTGCTCTCCTACAGCCAAGGCAACGCCCCGATAATACCAAGTTTCCTGGTCTTGACGTTGTAAATTCAAGGCTTGGTCATAACTAGAAATAGCTTCCCAAATCAATCCTAATTTCAGCAGTGCCAAACCCCGACTTGACCAAGCTTCCTGGTAGTTGGGATTAAATTCTATCGCTTTGTCAAAAGAGGCGATCGCGGCATCAAAATCACCAAATTCTCCCAAAATACCGCCGCGATTGTACCAAGCTTTGGCAAAATCAGGTTTGAGACTCAGGGCTTGGTCATAAGCGGCGATCGCTTCCTCAAAACGTTGTAAATGAAACAGCGTCAATCCCTGGTTAAACCAATACTCAGCAGATTCTGGTTGCAGTTTAGTAGCTTGATTATAAAAAGCCAACGCCCCCAACAAATCCCCAGATTTAGCTTGCTGTAAACCTTGATAAAACCAGGCTTGAGCTTGGTTGGTGACAGTCAGTTGAAAAGAGGGACGCTGAATTATTGCTTGGCGTTCATCACGGAGGGCTAACTCAGAAGCAAGTTGTTGGACTAAATTGGTACTTTGTTCTAGCCTCACCACCAACTCATCCAGAGTATGTGCCACCTTTGGCTCTAAACTCACCAGGGACTGATCCCAACTTTCTACCAAGGAAGAATCACTCACCTGTTCAACTTCCTCAACCCGATCTGGGTGATCTTCCCGGACATACTCAAAAACCACAGTTTCCGATACTGGTGGTTGGGAATGCTGATGACTCCACTGTTGCGACTTACCTGTCCATACTTCTTCCAAACTGATGGATACTGGTGCAATATTTACAGGTTCTTCCTGGTCATGCTCCCATAACTGTTCACCCAAATCCCGCAGTAATTGTTGTCCAGGAGTGTCTGCTACTACTTCTGGTGGGCTGGGAATTTCCACCTCTACAGGTTGTGGGTATTGTATATCTCTTTGGGCTAAGAACTCACGACTCAATAATTGGACACCAATTTCTGATGCAAGTTCACCAACTTTACCAACATTGAGTTCACCCAGTTTTACCATGCGCGTTGCAATCTGAATATTTGGCGCAGGTGAAGATAGCAATCTTTCACCAAATATCAGTAACCAATCTATCCAACGCTCAACTGTAATTCGGGGTTCCATCCGCTCCAAATACTTCAATGCCCATTGTTGTCCCCGTGCTTGATGTACACCTTCAAGCAACTCGTTAAACAATAGTTCCAGATCCGCATTGGTTAATTCTGGTAGAGATTCTACCCCGTCATGTCCCTTGTTCGCGTCGGCATCATGAGTCCGACGACTGTCAAAGGGATACTTTAAAAACTTGTTAAGCCACTGCAATAGCCACCTGAGCATTTGCCACATTCTTGCATTTTCTTTCTCCTAGATTGTAGCTATCGTTGTGTCAAAAAAATCAACAATTAACGTAAGTTCCTGGTTAGGTGACAGGGAACAGGGAACAGGGAACAGGGAACAGGGAACAGGGAACAGGTGACAGGTGACAGGTGACAGGTGACAGAAAGAGGGCAAGAGGCAAAAGGCAAAAGGCAAAAGGCAAGAGAAAGAGAATTGAAGAATAAAGAACAAATTTTTCTTCCCCTGCTTCCCCTGCTTC
>NZ_LUFH02000058.1 GCF_001586785.1 Sphaerospermopsis aphanizomenoides BCCUSP55 | reverse complement strand
ATCTATATCTTTAAATACGCATACTTCTTCAAGTTCAGGATTAGTAATTATTTTTTGATTGACTAAGGCTTTGAATTGTGAATAATAATTGATATTGAAAAGACTAATCTTAAATTTTCCTTTTAAATTAACATTAACATTAATCGTTTTAATTTTTGTATGTTCTTTCCATTTTTGTACTGAAAAAGCATTCAAGTAAGTATCAAAGCTGATGATTGCAGATTTATTAATTTCGATTAGGTTTTTTTCATAATTCATCGAATAATTGGAATTTAATCGGAAATAAAGTTCTTCACCTGTACATATATCTAAATTGGGCAAAATCATATTTTGCAGTTTAACATTTGTTTGAGTATTTTGATTTGTGGGTATTGCATTTAGCAAAGTTTGTGCCATTTTAAATCTTTACTTGTAGTAAATTTGAATTGTACCTAGGGAGAATATTGTTAATTAAATTGATGCGGACTGGTCGTAATTTATGCGATGAAACAATAATTGTAGCGATTTTGGCAATGCTAATTTAATTGACATATTTGATTATATTTTTCGCCATGAGCCGTTTATAACTAAATATTTCTATTTCGTCAATACCAATTTGCCAGGTTTTGTAGGGCGTATTTTTATTTACATAAATCATGCAAATAATGATTATTCAGCAACAAAAAAATGTGTTCTAAATCGAAAATTTACTAAGTTGTATGGTTAAAATTATTCGTCCATAGATTGATGATTGCAAATCAACAAATAGCCATTTATGTAAAAATCCTCACCCAATTGTGGATGAGGATCTGGTTAGTGATTAGTATTAATAAGTATGGATGATTGATAATTTGTACATTTCTGAACTACCACCTGTTCCCTGTTGCCTGTTCCCTGTTTTCTCCATACCAGTGATGTACAGCTAACCACCCAACTGAAAGCAACCCTGCAAGGCTAAGTGTTAAACCACTAAACGGTATCAATAAACCAAAAATCGGTAAAATTGCTCCCGCAATAGTACAAATAATTGCTGCTAAAGAAGCGCGACGATGTGAGCCTAATCCATAGGTTAAACCTAGTAAGATTAAAGAAATTATTGTCCAAGCTATTTCTGCATTTATTATCCTTGCCATATAGGTTAAAGCTAATAAACAAGCAAAGAAAATACCAGCAGCTATAGTGATATTTTTTAAACTCATTGGTAGTGATAAATACAATAGTAATATCCACCACAAAAATATGGCTGGTGCTAACAGTAACAACCGGGGAATAATGCCTGTATTTTTAACTTGATTAGTGCTGGTAAAAACACCAAAGGGATTTTTGACAGAGACATTTTCATTAAATACCCATGTAAATTGTGTACTGTTGCCATCACTTTTAATTTCACTAGGAACAATACCACTAGCAAAATCGGCATTCCTAAAATTAGCAATTGCTGTAAGACGAAATTGGGAAAGTAGTTGATTTGCGGCATTATATACCCAACGTGAACCACCTTGAGCTTGATAGGTGACTCTAAATGTTGTTTCTTGTCCTGGTTCTAAGCGAAAAGGAAAACCGTAATCACCGGGATTAGTTTGTTTTAATCTTGTTCCGTCCCTTTCTACTTTGTAACTAGCTAATAATGAGTAACCATAAGGTGGTGGTGCTTCAAAGAAAAAGCTATTAATATCACTTAGTTGATTGGCAACTTTGTAATCGGCAGTGTAGTTTGTACTATAAACAGCACTACGATTTTGTACATCTACAGTTTGGTCTATTTTGACTTGAATTTGTGAACTGGCTAGTGTTAAGTAACGAGTAACTTTTTGTTGATCGTTAACTTTAACTATTCTGCCGTTAACTTGGGTGGTGTAACTGTATGGTTCTTCGGTAATGTAACGTACTTGGGGCGCATTTTGTTCTAATTTATCACCAGCAACACTTTCCGCTACTTGTGCTACTTTTGCTTGTTCCCAATGATGGTAACGGTTGCCTAAAGTTGAAGTGAGAAAAAATCCGGTAATTAATAAAATTAAAATCAGAGCTAAATGTTGTAATCCTTTGAGGAGTTGGGAATAACGAATAGACCATTCACCAAAGAAAACTGCTTGTTCAGTGGTATTGCGTCTGAGGGAAAAACTGATAAGTGCGATCGCCACTCCTAAAGCTACAATCAAAAATACAAATAACAATGAGCCTTGAATTACTTTAGTGCCAAACTGCACTAATTCATGGGGATGTGTCAAATCTGGCAATCCGGGAATGCCTTGAGCAGAAGGTGTCATGGGTAAATATTGAGATTTGTAGATAATTTAAACACTTGGACAGATTTAATTTCCTAAAAGTTTCTGCAATAATACTAAGAAGGCATTGTTAAATTTAATAAACAATACTTCCTTGATACTATAAGTCTTTGGAGGTAGCATCCCAAATGTGTAAATTTATTTTGATCTAACGAAATAAAATGCTCCAAGGCTTGATATGATTGTCCGCGTAGCGTGCCGGAGGCATTACCGCAAAGGGCGAAAAGGACACAAAGGTAAGAGATTTTAAGAGATTTTTTAGTGTTTCTGTGGTTATTTTTTCTTTCATTGAAATGCTCTCTCTTTGGATTTAATCGTGCCATCAATCCCAAATCTAAAATCTAAAATCCAAAATCTGATGACTACACCGTATTTAGGGCTGGTTTGCATTACTTTTGATAAACAAGTGCGCTTTCGGACTATTACCCGCACTCGTTATTTAAAACTCTCTCTTCCAGAACGTGAAGATACCCTGAGAAAACTTTATCAACATAATTTGCAGTGCTTGAATGAGGCTTTGTCTTTTTGTCAACAGCAGCATATTCGGCTTTATCGAATGTCTTCAAATTTATTTCCTCTCAGTGATTGGGAAGATGAAATTGGCGCAAATATTTTGGAGGAAATGAGTGCAGATTTAGGTAAAATTGGTCAAAGAGCAGAAAAACTAGGCATCAGAATGGTGCTGCATCCAGACCAATTTGTAGTGTTGAGTTCTGATTCATCTGAAATCGTGCAAACTAGTATCAAAATTTTAGCAAGGCACGCTAAAACCTTAGATTTATTCGGTTTACCTCAGTCACCTTGGGCTTTAATGAATATTCATGGTGGCAAATCTCAACGTGCAGAAAAGTTGGTAAAGGTAATTTCAGAATTACCTGCAAGTATTAAAAACCGCTTGACTTTAGAAAATGATGAATATGCCTATAACGCTAGGGATATTTCAGATGTATGTCAACAGTCAGGAATACCAATGGTGTTTGATGCTCATCACCATATTTGCTATGAAAATTTAGATAGTTATAATCATCCCAGTGTAGAGTCTATGGTTTTGGCAGCACGAGAAACTTGGTCAAATCCAGATTGGCAGTTAGTACATATTTCCAATGGTGACTCAGGTTTTAATGATAGAAAGCATAGTGATTTAATTACTGCCATGCCTGATGCTTACCACCAAGTTCCTTGGATAGAGGTAGAAGCCAAACACAAGGAAAAAGCCATCACTCATTTGCAAGATTGGTGGTTAATGCCAAATAATTAAGGATATATTAACTGTACTGACGTATTTTCTTCCTAGTGCGAAATAATAAAACAAGATATGCCCATTGCTATTGATTTTGGTACTAGTAACACAGTCATTACGCGCTGGAATCCCGTTACCCAGCAGCCAGAAACCATAAATTTACCCGGTTTATCCATTCAACAAAATCTCAATCCCCCACTGATTCCCAGTTTAGTCTATGTAGAAGAAGCTACCCAGGCTAAAATTTTAGTGGGGCAACAAGTACGCGATCGCGGTCTGGATGTAAAAACAGATTCTAGATTTTTCCGCAGTTTTAAACGAGGTATTGGTGCAAATATCCAAGGATTTCTACCTGAACTTGATGGGCAGAATATCACTTTTGAACAAGTAGGAGAATGGTTCTTAACCAAGGTGATCTCTGAATTAGCACCCATAGAAGGAGGTTTAGATTCCCTGGTGTTAACCGTACCTGTAGACAGCTTTGAAGTTTATCGTTATTGGTTAGGAAAAGTTTGTCAAGCACTTCCTATTGAACAGGTGCGGATGTTAGATGAACCAACAGCCGCTGCTTTAGGTTATGGTTTAGCTGCACAGGAAAATCTGTTAGTAATTGACTTTGGAGGCGGGACTTTAGACTTATCTTTAGTGTGTTTAGACAAAAAAGCCCAAACTAATACCAAACCTGTGGGATTTCTGTTGAAATGGGGTAATAAATCCCTGGCTGAAGACTCAAAACAAAAGATAAAAACTGCCCGTGTCTTGGCTAAAGCTGGACAAAATTTAGGCGGTACAGATATTGATAATTGGATAGTAGATTACTTTGCAAAAAGTCAAGGATTGCCGGTTAATTCTTTAACAACTAGACTGGCAGAAAGATTAAAAATTCAGTTATCTACCCAAGAAAAAGCCAGTGAATTTTTTTTCGATAATGAGACATTTCAAAGTTATGAAATGGAACTCAATCGCAAGGGACTAGAAGAAATCCTCAAAGAAAATGGATTTTTTGATAGATTGCATGATGCGATGATGACACTGTTACAACAAGCCAGACGACAAGGAATCGAACTGGATGATATTAATGCAGTGTTATTAGTGGGTGGTTCTGTGCAGTTACACGCAGTGCAGACTTATGTGAACCAATATTTTGAACCGCAAAAAATCCGTTGTGAACGTCCCTTTGAAGCGATCGCTCAAGGTGCTTTGCAAATAACTCAGGGCATGGAAATTAAAGACTATCTTTATCATAGTTATGGTGTGCGTTACTGGGATCGTCGCAACCAGCGTCATAGCTGGCAACCGATAGTTAAAGCAGGACAAGCTTACCCCATGACTCAACCAGTAGAATTAGTTTTGGGTGCTTCTAGGGAAAATCAACCCAGCATAGAATTAATTGTTGGAGAATTGGGATCAGACACAGGAGGAACAGAAGTTTATTTTGATGGCGATCGCTTAATTACTCGCAATATTAAATGTCTAGAAACTACAGTCAAACCTCTCAATGATAGAGAAGGTGCAAGAAACATTGCCCAACTTTCCCCCCCAGGTTTTCCAGGCAGCGATCGCATCAAAATCCAGTTTCAAGTAGACGAACAAAGGTTTCTCAGAATTACTGTGGAAGACTTGTTGACTAATGATACACTCATAGAAAATCAACTTGTGGCGCAGTTGAGTTAAATTATCACAGTAAAAATCGGTAATCCTCATCAGGGGAAAGGGGAAATTAAAAATTAAACATCCCCATATTCCCCATTCCCGATTAACTAATCAAACATATATGATAGGTATTTACATCGTTATCAAGAGAAACTATTCAAAGCAATGACCATCAAAATCAACCCTACTACCAAGCTTACAGTTAAGGGCTTAATCTTAACTGCCATACTAACAACCTTAATACCTAAAACCGCCCAAGCTCAATCTATCCCTATCATCAACATTCCCACAATAACATTACCAAAAACCACAATAACAGTACCAAAACCCACAATAAAAGTACCAAAACCCACCATTAAAATAGAAATACCAACGGTGACAAACGCTCAAAATAATATATTTCAGCAACCGACTAATTTTGTCATCGAAGGTGCAACAGATAATACAAGCCCTAGCTTTATTTCTGCCATTAAAGAAGGAAGTAATATTCCTCAAATCCAAACAGGAAGAGGCAGTACAACCGTGAGCATTCCTAATGCAACAACAACAATCTCTAATATTAATGTAGTTTTACCGTCTACAAATATTGTTGCTCCTGGAGATGTCAACTTGAATGTCAACACAACTGAAATTCCTACTTTTGGTTCTCTAGTCAACACTGTTAATCTTTCTTTCCCATTACCAACTTTAGACTAATTTTTGATTGAGTTGATTAATTTGTACATCAATGTAGAGACTTGAAAAAGATAGTCTCTACTAACTACCAATCACTCTAAAACTTCAACTCTATATTTAATTCTCCTCTAAAACCAAAATCACTATTACCTAACCTAGAATTAATCAACAAACCAGAATTAGGACTTTCATAGCGAAATATCATCCCATAGTTAGGATCTTCTGATTGACTTTCAAATCCTTTAGTAGCCATAGAATAATTGGAATAGTAAGGACCTAATGTTAAAGTTCCCAGTTCTTTACTTTTAATTACATCATAGGTAGCTTCAATTTGGTAAAAAGATGGATCGCCGAAAGAGATAGAACCATTAAAATTAAACCCTACTTTATGGGAAAAGTTGAGGAGAAAAAAAGCACCTATATTACCTAAACTACTAGATTGAACACCAGGATTCAACATAGCTGGTGAAACAGTTAAGACAGGATAAAAAGTGATATTAAAATCTGGTTTCACAAACTGAAATACATGACCCAGAGAAATACTCGATAGATTCAAACGATTGGGATTAGTATTATAAGTTAAAGAAAAGAACGGTGAATTAGATATAATTGTGTGCCACTGTTTTTTATCGTCATAAAATATATTAGTAAAATCTGCTTTAGCTGCAAATTTTAACATTCCTCCCATGGAACTTTCCGCTGTAGCATTAGGGTTTAAACTACCCAAATTAGCATCAATCATCGGTGCAGAATCTGGAAATAAATTAAACCACATTCCCGTAGATAAAGCATAACTAAAATTATTAATACTTCCAGAAGCTACAAATTCCACTGCTGGTAAATATAGATGTCCAGTATAAGAAGATGTTTCCGCATCTCTTTGTCGAAAGGTACTCAGTTTTATCCGTCCAAAATCTAAATCATAAGTTTTTCCCGGTCCCAAGATAGGAACAGCAGTAAACATATTAGCTAAATTATTATCAAATACATAAGACTGATCAAATAAAACTTGTCCATCTGAAGTTTCACCACGAATAAAAGTAACTTGAAATGTTTGGGGTGCATTAATTTGAGTTAAATTCGTGGGGATATTAACTCCAGTATAAAATATTGGACCTAAATCACTAGGACGCACCACATCTATAACTACAGGAGTTTCAGGAGTCCAAGGTTCTATTTTTTGTTCAAGCAACTGCACACTTCTTTTATAAAGACCTGTTCTCAATTGCAATAATAATGTACTGTCTGGAGTAATATGACTCGCAAAAGTATAACTTCCAGAAAATGAGGAAAGATTACTATGAGTATTTCCATAATTTAGCGTATCATTTAATCTTTTATTCATCTCTCTGCGTTGTTGAGATGTTGCCTTAGTATTCAAAGTTGCTAAAGGTTGCAAATTATTATATTTTTCTTTTGCTTCACTAATAGATTCATTCAAGTTGCCAGGATTAATAAACTTAAAAGTACAACCCAACATAAAACCCAAACTAGCATTTGTAGTTGTATTAAAATCTGTCTCTTGCCATGTAGCAGTAGTTATAGATAAACCTGGATTAGCAAAAACATTTAAATAATTTAATTTGATTTTTTCTGGAGCATATTGTAATAAAGTCCGGTTATGTGACCAACTCAAAGTATATCTATACCAATCTAAATTTTGAGGTTCTGATATATTGAAAGTAGCAATTTCTGGATTTTGTTGACCCAAGTTATACCACATCAACGAATTAAGATAATGAAAATCTCTTTGTTCCTTAGTTAAAAAAGGATTACTGAGAACAGCCACAATATCATTATTGTCACTTTGATCAAGTTGTAAAGTTTTAATTCCCGGCAAAGAACTAATAGGATTATTAAAAGCAAATCCCTGTTTAGTGAAAAAATCACCTAATGTTAGTCCCGCCGCCTCCAGATTTTCACGAGGTATAATACTGCCAACTTCCAACTTCACACCATTGTTTAGTAAAGGTTGTAAATTGACAGTGGGAAAACCTTGTAAAAATTTGGGTGCATTGGTAGCATCTAAATTACCAAAGAAAGAACCTCCTCCCTGAAGTGCATTTGTGGTTGCTTTGCGGGTATCATCTAGGGGAATAAATTTTTCTATAAAACTACCATCAGATCGAGTTATATTAATATTAAACCCGGCATTATCAGCTAAACTTGCTCCCGCAGGTAATACAATTTCCGCAGCACCACTAATAATATTCACATCATCTAAATTGATATCCCCAACTAAATCTTGAAAACTACTAGGAAGTCCAAATACTGATTGCGCTCCCCAAAAAACTGTTGACACCTTAGCAATTTGTCTAATTTTTTGTTGATTAGAACGACCTTGATAACCAACATTGAAATGCCTACCTTCAGTTTCAATCACTACTCGGTTTCCATCCAATACCCAATAAAATTGCTCATCTTCTGGATAAAAAGAAATATTAGCTGATTTAATTATTAGATCACTAAATTCTCCTTCCTGAAAGGAATTACCTACTTGAAATTTGTCTAAATCAAAACTATAATCTGAATAAAACTCAAATTTTAACGGTTGAAATTTTCGAGGATTGATAATTAATTTATCGCTGGTATTCACGAAAAATGGATATTTTGATGTACTGTTGTCTAACAAGTTACGCATTAAAGTTCTCAAAACTTTTTTCTTTTCTGCTGGTGTTAATTCTGGTTTCTCCTCTGGTTTTTTTTCTGGCTTCTCTTCTGGCTTCTCCTCTGGAATAGGTACAGAGGGTACTTTCTTTGGAACTACAGGGACATTTGGCTCAACTGGATTTAACTGCGCTTGATTTTGATTATTAATCGCTTGTGCAAATAAATTGTCTGTTGGTATTAAAAGGTCACGTTCAACTAAATTTAAATCAGAACTAATAGAATATTCTGTATTTATATCTGTATTGTATTCGTCCTTAATCACTGCTTTAGTAGCATATTTAGATACTGCCGAGGAATTGCTATTCTCTTCGCAAGTAGTAATTTCTGCCTGAAAATCTTCCTTTGTAGGGGTTGGCTCGTCTAAATTAACAGATATAAGCGGGTCAGTTTCCAGCGTGTGTCCCCGACAACGTTTGGTTGTGTGTGGGATATTTGCAGGTAACTGATATGCAGAATTTTGACTAGAATTGATTTTTTGATTAATTAACTTTTGTTCTGATGAAAAAGATATAAAGTTTGTTATCTCTGGAGGCGACAAAGTAAAGTTGTTTTTTACTAAATCTTTTTCTGTTACTTCCAACTGTCTATTGCTATAACTATTCTGTTCATTACTATTCACATTTGGAAACTCATTAACCTTTTCCTCCTCAGTAGCAATAGCTTTGAGTGGTAAGAGCGCCGTTATTGATAAAGTTAATAAAATTCCAGCATTCCAGAAAGGATATTGTTTCTTCATATAGATTGAAAAAATGGATATTAAGTTAAATACCTTTGCTGGCGAGATTATTTTTAGTGAAAAAATATATAAAGAATCTGCCAAAAAAATTTTATTTTAAAAACTAATTATTGCTCAGAGCTATCTCATCCTGATCGGAAATAAATCCAGTTGGTTGTCAGCTATTATCTCTAATACCGACAGGAGCAAACTCAAATAGCTGTAACCAAATCTCAATTGAGCTTAAGAACCTTGGTTGATTTCACTTATACCAATTTTTTATCCAATTATCATAGTGATGTAATACGGATTTTTTTCAGGGGAATCAATAAAATATAAAAGTAATATTACGTAAGTACTAAGTTAATTATTTCAGTAAATCTTTATTGAAACCATCTAGTCAATAACATACTTTTTCTGGAAAATTGGCAATTAAAGCCTCAAAGCCTAACCCTTATAAGCTTTTTTACCTACAGCAACCTTAGTTATTTGATAAAAATACTGAAAATTTGACTATACCTTTCATCAGTATTAGGACGAAATACCATAGTTTTTTAAGTGAATTTACATTTAAAAAAAAATGTTCAAAGTTCAATATTTTCTCGTTGACAAAGCCAAAAATAACCGTGTAAGGTATTAAACATAGATTCTTGTTCACACCCAAAAGTTTCTAACGTCAATACCGTACAGTTTCAGGCATAGTTAAGTTTGATCTATGTATTTATATCAGGATGTATGACTAAATAAGTCTTTGTTTCATCCTGGTAGAAAATGAAGAACTGTCTGAATTTCACAAGTCTGAAAACAAGCAATTCTTAAACAAAGAATAATGCAAAGTTTTGGTAGTTCATAAATTTGAGTAAAAAACCAGGAGTGTACAAATCATGGACGCAAAATCTAACAAGACATCTAAAGCTGCTGCTATTGCATCTCTCTTAGCAGGTGGTGCAGTTGCAGGTTCATTCATCTCTGCTGAACCAGCTAAAGCTCAATTCATCGGTGCTGATTCCCAGTCTAGAGTATCTGCTGCTGTCACTAGTGTTTTATCCAATGGCGTAACTAACAGCTTTGCTGCGGAAATCGTATTTCCAGAACAGTCTATTGCTTCTACTGGTGTAGCTTCAGTTGGTGTTAATTACGCTACTATCGGTGCTGATGCTAGTCAGTTAGCGATTACATCCGCTAGTATTGGTGCTGCTACTGCTGCTTATAGCGCAGCCACAGTTGAAGCTGCTACTGCTCGTGCTATTGATGCGGCTAAAAATCTTAGTCAATATGGCGACGTTATTGGTATCGTCAAATCTTGGCAAAGTGGCGGTTCTGCGGCATTGGACTAATTAAGGAAAGTCGGCGATTCCTACTGATAAAAGGGCATAGAAGGAATCGTCAACCACCTTTATGGAACATAATACAGGAAATTTACAACAATATGTTCCATGCTTCATCCCCTCAGCGTCAACTGGGGGATGATCTTATTTTATTCTGAATTGGAGTTAATGTCTGCGGTCTTTTCTCCAGATATGACAATTTCAGTTGAGAAAGGTTGGGATAGTCAAAAACTAGAGTGTCCCGACCATGAAAACCAACTGTACCCACACATCAAAAGCATCAGCTGTTGCATTTTTATTGCTAGGGGGAGCAGTTACAGCTTCATTTATTGCAGGTAAACCTGCTCACGCTCAGTTTATCGGTAATGATTCCCAGTCTAGGGTTTCTGCGGCAGTGACTAGCGTTTTATCGAATGGTACAACTAACAGCTTTGCGTCAGAAATTGTATTTCCTCAAAATTCGATTACGCCTACTGGTCAACTGACATTAAAAATTAATTACAGTACCGTAGGCCATGATCCCAGTCAAGTAACAATAATTAAGGGAAATATGTATGCAGGCAGTGTAAATTATACAGACAACTCTATTGAAGCTGCGATCGCTCGCGCCATTGATGCTGCACTGAATGATTATCGCTTTGGTGACATCATTGGTATTATCAAATCATGGCAAAGTGGAGGTTCATCTGCCCTAGACTAACCATGTTTGCAAAGTCATCAATTTAAATTTTCTTGTATCAAGATTACCCCTAATGAAAAGAGGGGAAATTTAATCAAAGTCCCCCTTTTCATAGGTATATAAATTTAGCAATATGACTAGTTCTGAGAAAGAATACTTTGCCCAACGCAGTAAAAAAATTGAAACCCGTAAACGAATTTTTACGATAGTTTCCATAGTTTCATTTTTCGGTTCGATTGCTTTTGGGGGTATCAGTACGGTACTATCATCGCTATCATCGGCGAAGCAGCAGCCTCAGCAACCTGCCACTGAATCAGTAACAACGAAATTGCAAAAACAGGCACAGGGTTACGAATTAGTTTTACAGCGAGAACCCAATAACCGAGTAGCATTGGAAAAGTTATCTATTATCCGGGTAAAGTCTGGAGATACACAAGGAGCGATCGCACTTATAGAGAGACTAGTTAAGCTGCATCCTGATAGGCAGGATTATAAAACGGTGTTGGCTGAAGTGAAGAAGCACAAACAAACTAAACAATAAGTTACCAGCAATCATACCCTGAAAAAAATACACTACCACAGCAATTGTAAACACTATGAATAACCAAATTAAAAATTATGAACTAAATCATTTAATTCCTCCTGAAATCAAAAATGATGAATTTTATACAGCTATTCAAGAAATTGCTAGAAAAGAGGAAATTAAAACCGTTTTAGAAATTGGTTCATCTTCAGGAGCAGGAAGCACAGAAGCATTTGTTACAGGAATGCGACAAAATCATAACAAGCCAACCTTGTTTTGTATGGAAGTTTCAGAACCCAGATTTAATGAGCTAAAAAAAAGATATGAGAATGAAGATTTTGTGAGGGTTTATAATATATCATCTGTACCTGTAGAAAGCTTTCCTGATGAACAAGAAGTTATCAATTTTTATGAGAAAACTAATAATAATCTCAAATTTTATCCATTAGATCGGGTTCTTACTTGGCTGCATCAAGATATTGAATATGTAAAAGAATCTGGTTTTTCTGAAAATGGTATTAGAAAAATCAAAAACGAAAACAATATTGATTATTTTGATATAGTATTGATTGATGGTTCTGAATTTACTGGTGGTGCTGAATTAGAGGAAATATATGGAGCAAAATACATTTTTTTAGATGATATAACAACATTTAAAAATTATGAAAATCACAACAGACTACTCTCGGATAAAAATTATGAGCTAATTTCCCAAAATAATTCTCTGAGAAATGGTTACTCAATATTCAAAAAAATTGAGAGCATAGACAAATATTTTTCTGTTCATGAAAGTGCTGAACAGACTCTAGTTAGTAAGCTAATTAAACCAGGGATGGTAGTTTTTGATATTGGAGCTAATATTGGTGATTATTCAATATTGTTGAGTAAATTGGTCGGGTGTACTGGAAAAATATATTCATTTGAGCCAACATCAAGTATTTATCAAAAACTAAAAGACCGATTATTGGAATTAAGATGCGATAATGTTTGTTTAGTTAACAAAGCTGTTTTTTCACATAATACTCAAATAGAATTTAACGAATTTCCAGAGGAATTTTCTGCGTGGAATAGTATTGGTACTCCACAAATGTTAGATCCTTGTGGTTCTGGAAAATATGTTCCCATTGTAAATACTGAACTGGTAGAAGCGATCACTCTAGATTCATTTTGCCACAACAATAATATTGATATAATTGATTATTTAAAAATAGATGTAGAAGGTGCGGAAAGTGACGTACTCCAGGGAGCAAGTGAATTATTAAAAAACCAAAAAATCAGGTTTATACAATTTGAAATATCCCAAAAAATGTTGGAGGGATTAAACCGTAAAGCTAAGACTACATTTGATATTTTAATTGCGAATGGTTATGAGTGTCATCGTATAACTGCAAATGGAAGAATTGGAGAAAATGCCACAGATTCCAATTCATTTTATGAAAATTATATTGCTTTTCCTACATTACCTATTCACTTTTTTACTATTGTCCTCAATGGACAACCATTTATTCGTTACCACATAGAAGTTTTCAAAAAATTACCATTTAAATGGCATTGGCATATTATTGAGGGTGTAGCCGACTTAAAACATGATACCAGTTGGAGTCTAAAACTGGGTGGACATATCACTGATGAGATACATAAAAATGGGCGTAGTTGTGACGGAACTACGGAATATATAGATGAACTGGTACAACTTTATCCAGAGAATATCACGGTTTACCGTAAACCAGAAGGTATTTTCTGGGACGGTAAGAGGGAAATGGTTAATGCACCACTGGCAAACATTAAAGAAGAAATTTTGTTGTGGCAAGTGGATGTAGATGAACTATGGACTTTAGAACAGATTTGTACTGCTAGAGAAATGTTTATTAGTAATGCCGATAAAACTGCTGCTTTCTATTGGTGTTGGTATTTCGTCGGTGAAAAGCTAATTATTAGCACTCGTAACTGTTACACTCAAAATCCTCAACAAGACTGGTTAAGAACTTGGCGCTTTAAACCTGGATATATTTGGGCAGCACATGAACCGCCCGTTTTGGTGGAAAATTTAGCTGATGGTCAATATAAAAATGTTGCCACTGCAAACCCTTTTTTACATCAAGAAACGGAAGCAGATGGTTTAATATTTCAGCATTTTGCTTATGTAACACCAGAACAATTAAACTTTAAAGAAAAATACTATGGTTATAAAAATGCTGTTTCTCAATGGAATGCTTTACAAGCAAACACTAAATTTCCCATTTTCTTAAAAGATTATTTTTCCTGGGTTCAGGATACAACTCAAGTAGATTCTGCACATAGACGCGGAATAATCCCGCTTGCTCAAAGAAACAACAGCAATAACAATTGGAGATTTTTACAACAAGAAGAAGTCCAGCAACAAATTACGCAAATCAGGAAACCATCTCCGATAATTCTTATTGATGGAGTATTCTTTCAATACTACCAAACAGGTATAGCTCGTGTTTGGAAATCTCTGTTACAAGAATGGGGTAATAACGGATTTGCCAAACATATTATTATTCTTGATCGTGATGGAACTGCACCCAAAATAGCAGGGATTAGATATCGCACTATTCCCAAATACGACTATAACAATACAGCAGCAGATAAACAGATGCTCCAGCGAATCTGCAATGAAGAAGGAGCAGACTTATTTATTTCTTCATACTACACCACTCCAATTACAACACCGTCTGTATTCATGGCTTATGACATGATACCAGAAGTAATGAGATGGGATTTGAATACTTCCATGTGGAGAGAAAAACATCAGAGCATTAAACACGCATCTGCATATATAGCCATTTCCCAAAATACAGCCCGTGATTTGTCCAAATATTTCCCAAATATAGCTGTAGAATCTATTACAGTCGCCCATTGTGGAGTTAGCAATACCTTTTCACCAGCTAAACCATTACAAATCAATACATTTAAACATAGATATGGCATCAATAAACCATACTTTTTATTAGGAGGTCATTTAGCTGATTACAAGAATCAGATTTTATTCTTAAAAGCTTTCTTAAAACTCCCCAACAGCTACGAATTTGATATTATTTTCACTGGTTTTGGGGGAGCATTTGCACCAGAATTGAGAGACTATACATCTGGTAGTGCAGTACATCTGTTACAACTGAGTGATGAAGAATTAACAATAGCTTACTCTGGTGCAGTAGCTCTAGTATATCCTTCTAAATATGAAGGTTTTGGAATGCCCATATTAGAAGCAATGGCTTGTGGTTGTCCTGTGATTACTTGTCCTAATAGTTCAATTCCAGAAGTAGCGGGAGAAGCTGCCATATCTGTCAATGATAATGATGTGGATGCAATGGCAAATGCTTTAATTTCAGTACAAAATCATAATTTACGCACATCATTAATTACAGCAGGTTTAGCCCAGGCGCAAAAGTTCTCTTGGACAAAAATGGCAGAACAAGTGAGTTCAGCATTGATGAATACAACTCTCTTGTCGTTAAAACTCAGAGATATTAACTTAATCATCTTCCCAGATCCCACACAACCAGAACAGTCTATTTATCAAGACTTAGTAAACGTCATTACAGCTTTAGAAGATCATCCTCATAGTGACAAGATTACCTTACTCATTAACGCCAGCAATTTTCCTAGTCAATTTACACAAGCCTTCATGGATAAATTGGGTCAGCAAGATGAGGAAGAAACAGCAGGATTAGAAATTTCCTTAGTAGGTAAATTATCTTCTATGCAGTGGGAATCTTTGTTACCTCGCCTTACTGCGAGAATTGTTTTAACACAGGAAGATAAACAAACTCTAGAACAATTGCCAGTACATCAACTGCGTTCATGTCAAGTTGAAAGTTTAAATTATCAACTATCTATTCTCTTAGCAGAAAACCTCAAACAAAGCCTAAGACTGAGAGATATCAACTTAATCATCTTCCCAGATCCCACACAACCAGAACAATCTATTTATCAAGACTTAGTAAACGTCATTACAGCTTTAGAAGATCATCCTCATAGTGACAAGATCACCTTACTCATCAACGCCAGCAATTTTTCCAGTCAATTTACACAAGCATTCATGGATAATTTGTGTAACCAAGATGAGGAAGAAACAGCAGGATTAGAAATTTCCTTAGTAGGTAAATTATCTTCTATGCAGTGGGAATCTTTGTTACCTCAACTGACTGCTAGAATTGTTTTAAACAACGAAAACCAACAAGCATTGGAACAAGTGCAACTGGAAAACTTGACATCTTACCAACTTGATAATTTAGACAATCAACAATTTTAACTTCTTGTTTGCAAACTACAGGACTGGTTTTTGATTTATGATGATTTTTTGCGGTGGAATTAGTAATGATTTGAGAAGTCTTGCTTACAACCTTTGTCAAGCCCTGCTCACTCAGGCTGGTAAAATCAATATTCAAGGGACTGCTTGTAATACTGCGACTGAAATTGACGCTTATTTTAAAATCATAGGAGAACCAACACGAACAACACTAATCCAATATCAGATTCTGTCAGAACTAGCATTAGAGAAGATTAATCAGGGTAAAGCTAAGAGTATTTATCTATATCAAGACCCTCGTCAAATTCTAGCTGCTACTATTCATGCTCCCAAACAGAAGGAAACCTTTGAATCTAATTTTCTTCATCTTTGGCAACAATACCTAGAAAATTTCTTTACTGATGTCAATAAAACTTTATTAATCTCTCAGGAAAACTTACTTACACAACCACATCTTGAACTTGCACGTTTAGCAACAGATTTAGAAGTTGAATTAACGGAAACAAAGATTGAACAGTTATTAAAACAGCATCCTTTAGATCAAGAAAGTACAGAGGAATGGCAAAAAATTCTTAATTCTCAACAATGTTTACTAATTGAAACCTTACTCAGTCCATTATTACTGAAATTTAATTATGAAACCCAATCTAGTTTATCGCAAAGATTAGATCAACATTTAGAATCAATTCCATTAGAACCGTTACTCATACAAATTGACAAAATCGTCGGTCAAATTCGCAATTTGAAGACAGAACTAGAACTACGCGAACAGTTTTATGAATCTATTGATCAACATCTTGTTACCACATTAACTGCAAAGGGGCGATTGCAGGAAGCTGCTGAAGTATGCCATTTGCTAGGAACAGTTTTAATAAAACATGACTTACAATTATCTGAAAAATGGTATTTACGCGCTCTCAGTATTCAACCTCAGTTAGCAAAATCTTACTATAATCTGGGCTTTATCTATGAACAACAGGATGAGTGGGCAAAGGCTATTGATAATTATACTCATGGTATTACCATCAATCCCCATTATACTAAAGCTCACTATCGTTTAGGATTGATTTTTAAACGTCAAAAATATTTTAGTAAAGCGATAGATCAATTTTCCCAAGTCTTGCAACTAGACCCAGAATATCAAGGTGCTAAATTCAATTTAGCTTTACTTTGGCAACAAGGAGAAGGTGCGGATTTTATTCAAAGTCTTCTGGGTGAAAAAGAGTTAGAACTCTTGCCTCAACTGACAGAACAAATTAACGATACTGGCACAAAATTTGTGCGTGAAGGCAAATTGGAAGCAGCTAAAAACTGTTTTCGTTCCGTGATAGACATAGCACCAGATTGTGTTTTAGGTCACTATAATCTCGGTTGTGTTCTGCAAAATCAAAAATACTATTCAGAAGCTATATCTTCTTATCGCCGAGCTTTAAAAATTGATCCTAATTATATTGATGCGCTCAAAAATTTAGGTTATGTTTACTACAAAATAGGACAAATTGATTTAGCTCAAGAATGTTTCCAAAAAAACCTGGAATTAGAACCTAATCATAGCGAAACTTATGAAATTTTAGGGTTTATTGCTGCTGAACAAGGAAAATTATCAGAGTGCATTAATCTATTAAATGAAGCCTTAAAAATTAATCCTAACAATCATACAGTACATTCGTGGTTTCTATTTAACTTAAGTTCTATCATCAGTTTTACACCTCAAGAGATATTAGATTCTGCTCAACTGTGGTATCAGCAACAAGTAGTTAATCAATGGCTACCAACTCTCACTCATCATAATAACAATAAAAATTCACACCGCCGTTTACGCATTGGCTATATTTCCCCCGACTTCCGCAGACATTCAGTCAGTGCATTTATTAAACCTGTCCTCCAATACCATGACCGTACCCAAGTTGAAGTTTTCTGCTATGGAGAAGTACAAGAACCTGATGCAATTACAGATGAAATTAGAGATATCTGTGATGTTTGGCATTCTACAGTTGGTCTTTCTGATTTACAAGTAGCGGAGTTAATTCAAACAGATCGTATAGATATTTTAATTGATTTGGCTGGTCATACTGCAAACAATCGGATGATGGTCTTGGGGATGAAACCAGCCCCTATTCAAGCTACCTATTTAGGATATTTTGCTACTACTGGTTTACCAAGCATTGACTATTGGATTACTGATCAGATTCTCCATCCTGATAATACACAGGAAAAAACCAGCGAAACTATATGGCGTTTACCCCGTTGTTATGTTGGATATGAACCATTGAAAAATGCACCTAAAGTTGTTGAATTGCCTTATAAAAAAACAGGTGTTTTCACTTTTGCATCTTTTAATAATCTACGCAAACTCACACCAGAAACTTTTGCTTTGTGGATTGAAATTCTCAAAGCAGTCCCTCATTCTCGCTTGGTGTTAAAATGTGCGAGTTCCGATGTATTTAACCCCTTAGTTGCGGAAAAAATCCAAACTCCCTTTGTTGAACAGGGTATTGATCCCCAACGCATCTTTTTATATGGTGGATTTGCTACGGATGAAGACCATCTGAATCTTTATAATCAAGTTGATTTACATTTGGATAGTATACCCTATACAGGATGTACAACAACTTGTGAAGCCTTGTGGATGGGAGTACCCACAGTAACCTTAGCAGGTACTCGCAAAATGGAACGCATGAGTGCAAGTATTTTGCACAGTGTTGGTTTGGATGATTTCATTGCCCATGATGCCACAGAATATGTACAAAGAGCGATCGCATTAGCCCAAAATCCAGATTACCTGCAATCTTTACGTTCAACTATGCGGGAAAGACTTTTGCATTCTCCTTTGTTGGATGTGAAAAACATGGCCAGCAGTTTAGAGGCAGCTTATCGCCAAATGTGGCAAACTTATATTCAACAAGAATCCACAGCAGCTAACAGCAAAAATTCTCCTATTAATCCTTCCTTAGCTGTAGATTTAGAACCTGCTGATGCTATTAATTATTATCAGGAGTATCTAGAAAATCATCCGGTTGATGCTCAAGCTTATTATTATTTAGGTTTGGCTTATCAAGAATTAGATGATGTAGAAAATTCTATTTCATTTTATTTGCAATCACTTTCAATTAATCGTTATTCAGCGGCAACTTATCAATCTCTAGGTAAGCTTTTAGAAGAACAAGAATTAATAGAACAGGCTGAAAAATATTATCGTTGTGCGCTGTTAGTAGAACCGGATAATAGTAAAATAAGGGAAAATTTAAAACTTCTGTTGCAGAATGCAGAAAAATGATTTTTACAATACATCATATCCCCGACTTCTCAAACAAATCGGGGATTTATCTGCTGTCAATCCAAAATCTAAAATCCAAAATCCAAAATTTAATCACCTACCGACGTACAACCACAACAGTCCCCATTCCTGCCCAATTGTATAACTTACGCGCTTGACTAACTGGCAAATTAACGCAACCATGACTCACAGGAGTACCAAAACGGTTATGCCAATAAGCACCATGAATCGCATAGCCGCCATAAAAATACATCGTGTAAGGAACATCAGGAATGTCGTAACCTCTACCCCGCATCCGATGAGTGTGATATTTGGAATTAATTTGAAATCTACCCACAGGTGTAGGCGTTTTGCTCTTTCCCGTAGAAACCCGGTAAGAATAAACCACTTTTTTACCTTCCCAAGCCCGTAATCGCTGCTCAGATAAATCTATTTCAATCCAGCGAGATTGGGATATTTGCCTATTTCTAGATACACTCCTACTTTGATTTACTGTATAAGCATTAGCTGTAATAGTTTTCAGATTACTGGTTGGTGACGACCCAGAAAACAAAGTCATCAATACTAAACCTGTACAAAAAGTTCCAGAGCCAAGTATTAAAGCACTACGAATCCACATTGGCATAATCCAATTACCTTTTAATGATCTAATTAGTACACGCGAACTTTTTTGATCGAATATTTGCAATTACTTAGTCCGCGCCGGATTCATCAGGATTTACGCCAAATGCTGGAAAACAGAGATTCTTAATTCTTTCTCTATCTTACTGATCCTAGAGAACAGCGAACAGTTTAATTGTGTTGATTTCTTGTGATTTTGGGACAGATGATAGGTGACAGGTGACAGGTGACAGGTGACAGGGGAGAAAATTACGTTCGCGTAGCGTGCCGGAGGCACTATTACGAATTACGAATTACGAATTACCTATGACCTATTTTTGAATTACTACTGGAGTTCCTACATCAGCCCATTCAAATACCCATTTAGCATGATTAGGTGCAAGATTGACACAACCATGACTGACAGGAGTACCAAATCTATTGTGCCAGTAAGCGCCGTGAATGGCATAACCGCCTTGATAATACATAGTATGGGGAACATTGGGAACATCATAACCAGATCCCCGCATCCGGGTTTTTCTTAATTTAGTTTGAATCTTAAAAGTGCCAACGCGAGTGGGTGTAGAGCCTTTCCCAGAAGAAATGGTGATAGCATAAACTGGTTTGCTACCTTCCCACGCAATTAGATGTTGTTCAGACAGGTCTATTTGAATCCAGCGTTGATCAGATTGTTTGAGTGTTTGAATAGCGGTAGCAATTTTATTATTGTCAGTATTCTTATCGACATTTGCCCAAACTTGACTCGATACAGGATCAAAAATACTAGTAGAGACGAATGTAACTGCGAGTAAAATCTTTAAATTAATTATCCAGCGAGTATAAGAAAGACTTGTCATGGTAAACACACTCCTGCTTTCAACAACCTACTTGAAGCTGATTAAACTAAGTGTAATGTTAATTTCCGCCGCTAACAAGGATATCGGCAGAGCAGTTGATACAATCAACTTTCCTACATATTTACGCCCTTACATTTTTATAACTGACAACTTGGGTGAGTAGCATCAAGTGCTAAAAACTGCTACTGTGGATTCTCGATCCTACTTTTGAGTAATCGAAAAAGCAGCCAACAATCCATGACAATCACAATCAATCTCAAAAACGACTCCATTAACAATCTGGATTTGTCACCTGCATTAACGGTAATTGAACCACTGCTGCAAGAGGAATCCATTACATCCCATGAACAGCAATTGTGCTTTGAAATTAACTATGCACGGGAAGCAAATGATCCACGGGAGCTTTCAGAAATTCCAGAGATCAGGTTGTGGTTTGTGCGTCTAGATGCCAAGTATCCGTGGTTGCCATTTTTACTAGACTGGAAAGCTGGAGAATTAGCTCGTTACGCTGCTATGTTAGTGCCTCATCAATTTAGTTCTAAAGAAGGCATACAGTACAACCCTGAAGCCTTAGAAATCTTTTTGATGCACAAAATCTTTATTTTGAGTGATTGGCTAAAACAGCAAAGTATCCCCACTCAATTCCGGCTCAAGTCTCTAGCACAAATCTTGGGTTACGAATTAGAAGATGCTTTCTTTGAAATGATTGAAACCAAATAGAACTCAGGAGTCACTCGATTTTGGATTTTAGATGTTTCATGCAATCCAAAATCCAAAATCCAAAATCTAAACTTAATACTCAACCACCCCAAATTTTTTCTAAAACTGTTGCAGGTGGAATATCTGAAATTTTCTCAGTAGGCGACTTAATCGCTAAGAATTTGTCACTGTGTGGTAACACCTTTCCTGGATCTGTAGAACCTAGGAGAGCAATAGTATAAGTCTGTACTGCTACCGCAAGCTGAAGTGGCGCACTGTTGATCGACAACATTAAACTCGCACCGCCAATTATGGCAGTTAATTTGCCAATATTATCAGGGGTAGTCACTTTGATATTGGAACAAGATTCGAGGAGTGATGGCGTAAAGCCCACCTGCGGTGAACGCACAAATTGCTCATCATCAGTTTCTCTAATTACCACTACTGGTAAATCCGGTTGTTTTTGCTGGCACTCCTGTATGATTTGCCGCCAACTGACTACTGGATAGCTTGTATCTGCACCATCAAGTTGGGATATCTGATCAGAACCACCATAAATCAATATGTAACCTGTTTCATGTATACCTAAACGTTTTTGTTCCTGTTGCGCCCATTCAATGTCTGGTTTGGGTACATTAACTGCTAACTCTGGTACAGGTGTGTTAATCCCCAAAGGTAGGAGTAAATCATGATACATCGAAGCTATGTATTTTGATGTGTTGGCAGATACAGTGTTGGTCATAAACCCTCCACCTTTGCCTTTGTAGCCAATGCGTGTGGGAATTCCAGTTAACCAGAGAAATAAACCTACAAGCCAGCTTTCTCCAGCAGTAATAGCAACATCATATTCACGATCGCGGATTGTGCCAACTAAGTTACCCCAATCAGCTAGACTGCTACGATCTTTGTAATCAAAGGATAATACCTCATGAACTGATTTGCTCACCCGGTACGCAGCCTTTGACCGAGGTTCGACCACGACATCTATCTGAGCGTGAGGATAATGACGCTTCAGATCATCTAAAGTGGCAAAGAAAAGGATTTGGTCGCTAATGCCACCAGGTACAAGGGCTACTACTCGCATAAATAATAATATTTATTGACGCTTATCGCTCCTTATTTTAAGGGAATATAGGTAATGGGTAATTTGTAATTCGTAATTCATAATAGTGCCTCCGGCTCCCGTAAGGGATATGTAATTCAGAAAAGCGAACAGACAAGAGGTCTTAGGAGAAAGTTATTCTCCCCGTCTCCCCGTGCATAGTTAAAACATTGAGGAAAGTTGTGTATTTATTAATTCCCGCCGCAGGTAGCGGCAAAAGAATGGGTGCTGACCGCAATAAACTTCTACTACAGGTACGCTCACAATCCTTAATTGCTTGGACTTTGTTAGCTGCCGAAGCTGCCAGTTCTATTAGTTGGATAGGTATTATTTCTCAACCTCATGACTGGACAGATTTTAAAGCTATTATATCTGAATTGAAATTAACAAAACCTATTGAATTCATTATTGGTGGTTCTACCCGGCAAGAGTCAGTTTACAATGGCTTACAGGCATTACCATCTGAGGCGAAACAAGTATTAATACATGATGGTGCGCGTTGTTTAGCTACACCTGAGTTATTTAATACTTGTGCTGAATCTATTTTGCATTGTCCTGGGTTAATAGCTGCTGTACCTGTGAAAGATACCATCAAAGTTGTAGATGAAAGTGGCATAATTCAAAGTACACCTGATCGAGAAAAACTTTGGGCGGCTCAAACTCCCCAAGGGTTTGATGTTCAGTTGTTAAAACAATGTCATGCTGAGGGTGTACGTCAAGGGTGGGAAGTCACTGATGATGCGGCGTTGTTTGAAAAATGTGGGATAGAAGTACGTATAGTTCCAGGAGAGGAAACCAATTTGAAAGTTACCACTCCTCAAGATTTAGCGATCGCTGAATTTATTCTTAGTCATAGGGAATAGTTGACAGGTGACAGGTGACAGGTGACAGGTAAATTCCTTATTGAATATGTCTAAGAAAAATATAGCTTTAGCAATCAAAATAGAAGCCATTCTGTATTTAAAGGGTAAACCCTTGTCTGTGAGTGAAATTGCCGAGTATGCTGGGTGCGATCGCGCTACAGCAGAAGCAGGTATAATTGAATTGATGGATAATTATGCCCGTCGAGATAGCGCCCTGGAAATCGTAGAAACTGCAAATGGTTATAGTTTGCAACTGAGGTCTGAGTTTCATGACTTAGTACAAACTTTGATACCTGTAGAATTAGGTGTCGGAGCTTTGCGGACATTAGCGGCGATCGCTCTCAATAGTCCCATACTCCAAAGCGACTTAATTAATTTACGTGGTTCAGGTGTATATCAGCACGTTCCTGAACTAGTAGAACTGGGTTTTGTTCGCAAACGCCGAGACAGCGATTCTCGTTCATATTCATTACAAGTTACACCGAAGTTTCACCAATATTTCCAAATCGATCAACTGCCCCAAGTGTTGCCTACAGACGAGCAAGAACAACAGCTAGAACTGGAGTTAGAGGTTACAGGGGAAAGGGAAATGGGGTGATGGGGTGATGGGGTGATGGGGAGAAAATTCTTTACCTATTCCCTGTTCCCTGTTCCCTGTTCCCTGTTCCCTGTTCCCTGTTCCCTATTCCCTGTTCTGATAAATGCGCTAGGCTTGTACTATGGTTTAGAGTAGAATTAGCAACCAAGCTAAAAAAAATTGCCAATGGTGTTTGATCCTGACTTTTTGAATGACAACTCTGAGGAACACACTAATCAGCTTCTGAACGATCACTTGGGAGAAAACCCGAATCAATTGCTCAAATATTTACAGCATCAATCTCCTGACGTTCTCGCCCGTGTAGCCCAGTCTGTCAGCCCCGAAATTAAACAAATCATTTCCCAGAATGTCCAAGGACTTGTGGGAATGCTCCCAGCGGAAAATTTCAATGTCCAAATTACCACAGACAGGGACAACTTAGCTGGACTGTTAGCATCAGCAATGATGACCGGGTATTTTTTGCGTCAGATGGAACAAAGAATGCAACTAGAGCATTTGTCTAATCAATAGTTAAGAGTACAGACGTGAACAACCACGCCTGTACCCTTCAAGAGTAGACAATTAACAATGGATAATTGACCCTTCGGCTTCGCTCAGGGTAAACAATTACCTCTCCTTTCAAGGAATAGGTTTGAAAAATCGAAATTTTTTTCTTTTTTTTTCCCTTCCAAGGGGAGGTTTTAAAGCTTAAATGAAACAATTGTCAATTATCAATTATCAATTATCAATTGGTAACTATTTTTGTGGATAAGTTCCTGATCGAATTTGGAAGGTTTGAGTTTTGCCATTACGGTTGACTTCGATGGCAAGAATGTCACCGACTTTACTAAACTCAACTATCTTTTGTAATTGGGCTGAATTTTTCACCGCTTTACCGTTGATTCTTTGAATCACATCGCCAGGAAGTAAGCCGCCTTTTTGTGCTGGGGAATTTTCCAAAACTCCCTTAATGGCAATACCGACATCTGACTGGATTTTCAGCTGCTGTTCTTGATTTAACTGTTGCTTTTTGGTAGGTGAAAGGTCTACCATTTCAATTCCTAAAAATGGGTGTTCTGCTTTGCCTTTGGTAAATAGCTCATTAGCTATGCGGGCAGCCGTTTCGATGGGAATAGCAAAACCAAGCCCTTGAGCATCAGCACGAATGGCAGTATTAACGCCAATCACTTCTCCCTGGGCGTTTAACAGAGGACCACCAGAGTTACCAGGGTTAATTGCTGCATCGGTTTGGATGAAACTCACACGCTTATCAGGAACACCAACCTGGGCGCTAGTGCGGTCGGTGGCACTGATAATACCAATAGTTACAGTATTATCTAAACCCAAAGGATTACCAATGGCGATCGCCCACTGTCCAGGAATTAAGTTTTGGGAATTGCCTAATTTCACTGTCGGTAATTTATCCGCCGGAATTTTGACTACTGCTACATCTGTCACCGTATCAACTCCGACCACCTTACCCTCAAAAGTCCGCCCGTCTTTAAGAGTTACTTGTACTGTATCTGTATCAGCTACTACATGAGCATTAGTCAACAATTGACCATCGGCGCTCAAAATAAACCCCGAACCTGTACCACGCTCAATTCGTTCTGAGGGAATTGGTTCTTCATCCTCCCCAAAAAAACGCCTCCACATAGGATTTTTCAAAGCTTCAGAAATAGGATTTGCCACTTTACGAGTAGCATTAATTCGCACCACAGCAGGTCCAACTTTTTGAACAGCCGTGGCAATAAAATTGACATTATTACTACCAGCAGAATAAATTCCCTGAACAGGATCAGGAACAACAACTTCTGGGGGCAAAGCCACTGCAACATTTTTTAACTCTTGAAAAGAGTGATGCTGGTGTGAAAAATATCGGCTACCAAACACACCTGCACCACCACCAATAGCCACTAAAAACAGGTAAACCGCTAGTTGCTTTACAGATAACTTCATATTAATTAAGAATAATTGCACTCACAGAAAGACCGTTACTAATTCCCCAGTGTAGTCAAGTAAATGATAAGTGAACAGATTTATTTACAGAAATTGAATACATATTTGGGGATCAAAGCCAGTCAAGCAAAAAAATTATCCTATCTTTAAGATTAGCGATCTAGAATCTAGAATTAGCGAGTTGGAAACTTTTTGACATGACCTGTTCCTATTGTCCATTGTTTTTATATAGCTTAATGAGTGTTTTGGGGATAATAGCCACATTACCACCAGCCCAAAACGCCAATGCTGCTGTACCCAGTTGTCCAACTCCGGCGCTATCCCGTATCCAACGCTATCAAGTTACTAGTGGTGAGACTTTAGAGAGTATAGCCGAGCGTTACAATCTCCAGCCAAAAACAATTGCTGGTATGAATCCATCTGTTAATAACAGAATACTCACAGCGGGTACCCAACTTCAGATTCCCCCCTTCGATGGAATTGTTGTACAAGTACCTAATGGTCAAACTTGGCGACAAGTTGCCACAAAGTACAAAGTGCGTCAAGATACCTTGTTTGAAATTAATGGTTGTCAAGAAAATCCTAGAGTAGTTTTTGTTCCCGTTGTTCCAGGAGTCACAGGAACACCGAATCGGATCATTACTGCTTCCCCTGGACAAACTCCACCATCGGAAACAACATTTGGATATCCTTTACCAAATAATACAACTATAGCCCTACCTTATGGATGGCAAATTGAACAACCATCAGGTAAAGTTTTTTTTCATAGTGGTGTAGATTTAGTAGCACCAGTAGGTACGACCGTACAAGCGATCGCACCAGGTATTGTAGTATTTGCCAAAGACCAGACTAGTTATGGCAAATTAGTAATTATTAACCACGCAGGTGGACTACAAACTCGTTATGCCCAACTTGATAGTATTCAAGTTACTCTAGGACAACGAGTAAAACAAGGTGACATCTTAGGAACTGTGGGTACTACAGGCCAACCAACTTCTCAAGAACCACATCTACATTTTGAAATTCGTGCTAATGAAGCCCTTGGTTGGACTGCAAAAAATCCCAAGGAGTATTTGAAATGAGGATTTTTAAAACGCAGAGGATCACAGAGGTAAGCGCAGAGGTTCGCGGAGTAGTTCTCTGTGTTTCTCTGTGAAATCTTTGCGTTCCTGTGTCTTTTCGCTCCATTAAATAAAGTTCTGTGCGGTAGATTTAATAATGTGCATTCCTGCTGCTGCAAATCTAGCAAATGTTGCATTAGCTTGTTCTGTGTAGTCAACTACTCCGGGAACAACAACAGGTGAGGTGCAATCTTCAAGTAGATAAATTTTATTTGTCAGGGTGCTATCTACCTGTTGAATTTCGGTTAATAAATCTTCAATTGTCCAAGCAACACAATGACTTTTAGCTTGTCCACCAATAATCACTCTATCAAATTCTAATAGTTGTTTAATCAAGTTTGTGTTTTTTTGTCCAATTGGCTTTTCATCAAATCCTGTTAAAACTTCTGGACGTAAAATAGAATAATTTTCGGTTAAAGGATTTTCTCCTTTTAACTCAAATTGGGTTTGAGTTTGACGAGCGATACCATGAAAGAATATGGCTTCTTCTACTGAGGAAACTAAAGCATGACCAATTCCTCCTAACATGGAATGGTAAGGCCAAACTGTGAGCGGATATTTTCCATCTTGGCTGAGTTTTTTAACGTAGTGATAAGCCTGTTTTTTTAATAATTCATAATCGCCATTTGTCACACTACTAGCAACTGCTGGGTTAACTTGCCAAATACCTGCGTCTATATCTGCTGGGGTGATATTAGTTGCTGCTGGTGTGGGGTGTTCTCCATCTGCATTGATCCAATAAATCGGATGGAAAATTTGCATGGCTGTGTGAGTATCTAGAGTGGGGATAATTTTGGTAATTACGCCCAAGTTGCGATAAATAAATGCACACAATCTTTGATTATCATCAACTGCACCTGTTCCTGTTTGTCCACCTACATACAATTCAAAATCGGGAATACAAAAGGTGTTTTGGACATCTATTAATAATAGACAAATGCGATTTTTATCTGTTGATGCTGGAGGGATGTTTTGTTGTTTTGTCCATGCTTCTGCGTCAGCTGCCCTTTGTTGGTAAGGTACGCGCCATAATTCACCGACTTTTGAGGGGTTGAAGTGGGGAGGAATGGGGAGTTGGGTGGTTGTTTGGGTAGTCATAATGTAATATTAATCTTTGTCTTTATAACTGAAATAAATTAAATTTTTAATCAAAACTGTTTTCATCTTTTAAAATAATTTTTTGATAGTTTCTAGAGGTAAGAACATTTCTAAAGGAACATCTACAAGACTAAAAAAATCATAACGTTGATAATAAATTTGAGCTTTTTCATCTTTAGCATCAACAAATAAACCAATTACTCCTGCATTCTCGGCAATTACCAAAGCTCTTTTCATTGCTTCAATCATGAGAATTTCACCTATTCCTTGACTTTGCCAGTCCTGGGTAACAGCCAAGCGTGCTAGTTTAACACCAGGAACTGTTGTAGGGTATTTTTTTGCAAGCTGTGGTGGTAACTTTTCGGCTTTCACTTCACAAATTGATAAAGTGAAGAAACCGATAATAGTTTCAGGTTGTTCTGTATCTACCAAAACAAAAGTGCGAGAAATTCCTTTTTGAATATGCTGACGCGCGGTGCGAGTCAGAAATTGATTTAGTAGTTCATTCCCACAATTAAAAGTTTCTCTGTTATGAGACTTGTTCAGAAGTTCAATGATTTTCACGGAAGAATTCTTGATGTCTAACAGCAGCAGCTTTTAAGGCTGAATTAGGTTCAGGAGGATTTTCAATTAGGCTAAAAACTGTATCTGCATCTTGTTGGGATAAATTAATTACCCTTTCTGCTTCTAGAATTTTGTGAGCTTCTTTCAGGGCTGATTGAACTAAAAATTGATTTAAAGTAGCCCCAGATAAAGCAGCTGCTTGTTCTAAAGTTGCCTTAATTTGAGAGGGAATCCTTGCTGTCACCCTTGCATCATTAACAGAAGAAGTGGAAGACATAGCTAATTTTAAATATGTATGAAATTTCATTTTAACACTATGGTGACAAAATGACACCATTATGGATAAAAACGTAATAGAAAAAGTTTTGGCTGGCGATCGCATCTCGAAGACACTAAACCAATACCTACCATAGACATATCCAATTTTCTAAATTTCCCACTTCATTACCCAAAAGAGCCTCAACTGTGGCAATCTGGGAAACAGAACCCCTTGCAATCTGATATTTTAGCTACAGAAAATCTACCTATTGAGGTTATGCAAACTCTGCCGACTCTTGAGACTATCAACACTACATCCAGTCAACCCACCTTTGACACCACCATCAAACGCCGCAAAACCCGTCCTGTCAAGGTGGGAGATGTCACCGTTGGGGGAGGCTACCCAGTGGTGGTACAGTCAATGATTAACGAAGACACCCTAGATATTGACGGTTCTGTAGCCGCTATTCGTCGTCTCCATGAGATTGGCTGTGAAATAGTCCGCGTTACTGTTCCTAGTATGGCTCATGCCAAAGCTTTGGCGGAAATTAAGGAAAAGTTAATCAAAACTTACCGCGATGTCCCCATTGTTGCCGATGTCCATCACAATGGCATGAAAATTGCCCTGGAAGTTTCTAAACACATTGAAAAAGTGCGAATTAATCCAGGGTTGTATGTGTTTGAAAAACCTAACAGCGATCGCACCGAATATACAAAAGCTGAATTTGACGAAATTGGCGAAAAAATCCGTGAAACCTTAGCACCTTTGGTAATTTCTCTGCGTGACCAAGGTAAAGCTATGCGAATTGGTGTTAATCATGGTTCTTTAGCAGAAAGAATGCTATTTACCTACGGTGACACCCCGGAGGGAATGGTAGAATCTGCCTTAGAATTCATTCGCATTTGTGAATCTTTGGATTTTTACAACATCGTTATTTCCATGAAAGCCTCACGGGTTCCTGTGATGGTAGCTGCTTATCGGTTAATGGCCAAGCGCATGGATGAGTTGGGTATGGACTATCCTTTACATCTGGGCGTAACCGAAGCTGGTGATGGGGAATATGGCAGAATTAAATCTACTGCGGGAATTGCCACATTATTAGCTGATGGTATTGGTGATACAATTCGCGTTTCTTTAACTGAAGCCCCAGAAAAAGAAATTCCTGTATGTTATAGCATTCTGCAAGCTTTAGGTTTGCGGAAAACAATGGTTGAGTATGTAGCTTGTCCTTCCTGTGGAAGAACTCTGTTTAACCTAGAAGAAGTGCTGCATAAAGTTAGAGAAGCAACCAAGCACTTAACTGGTTTAGATATTGCCGTCATGGGTTGTATTGTTAACGGACCTGGAGAAATGGCAGATGCTGACTATGGTTATGTTGGCAAAACTCCTGGTTACATTTCTTTATATCGTGGCAGGGAAGAAATTAAAAAAGTCCCAGAAAATCAAGGTGTGGAGGAGTTAATCAACCTGATTAAAGCAGATGGACGTTGGGTAGATCCTTAAATTGAGATGACCGGTGACAGGTGACAGGTGACAGTGAATAAGCAGGAGAGATGGGGAGGTATCAAGTCAAAAATCAAAAGTCAAAATTCAAAATTCAAAAACTTTTGCCTCTTGCCTCTTGCCTTTTGCCTTCTTTCCCAGTCACCAATCACCAAATCCTGTGTTAGATTGAGCATACTGACTATAAATTTTCCCTCTGACACAGCTGTCATTATGGTGATTACAAAGAGTAGACTTGTTTTAGGTGCTACAGCAGTAACGCTTTCTACAATTGCGGTGACTAGTCTTGGCATTCACTCCCGTGGTCAGGCTTTGTTTAAAGCAAGTCCCAAGGAATTGATAGACGAGGTTTGGCAAATTGTTTACCGTCAATATGTGGACGGAACTTTTAATCAGGTAGATTGGCAAGCTGTTCGTAAAGAATATTTAAGCAAGTCCTACACTAACCAAGAGGAAGCTTATAAGTCCATCCGGGAAATGCTGAAAAAGCTAGAAGATCCCTACACCCGGTTTATGGATCCAGAGGAATTCAAGAATATGCAAGTTGATACCTCTGGAGAACTCACAGGGATTGGTATCACTATTAGTCAGGATGAAAAAACTAAGCAATTAGTTGTGATTGCCCCGATTGAGGATACACCTGCCTTTAAAATGGGAATCCTAGCTAAGGATGTGATCCTGGAAATTGATGGCAAAAGCACTCAAGGCATGGATACTAACCAAGCTGTGTCTTTGATTCGTGGTGAAGCTGGAACCAGCGTCAAACTAAAAATTTTGCGGAATGGTCAGAAAAAACAATTTGAGATCACACGGGCTAAAATTGAAATCCATCCGGTTAAGTATTCGGAAAAATCAACTCCAGCAGGTAATCTTGGCTACATCCGCCTCAATCAGTTTAGTGCCAATGCCGCCAAGGAAATGAGAGATGCAATTAATAAGTTAGAAGCTAAAAACGTATCTGGTTATATTTTGGATCTGCGGGGTAATCCTGGTGGTTTATTATTCTCCAGTGTGGATATTGCCCGGATGTGGATAGATAAAGGCACAATTGTTTCTACTATTGACCGTCAAGGCGAGCAAGAACGAGAAATTGCGAGAGGACGTGCTTTAACTACTAAACCTTTGGTGGTGTTGGTTGATAAGGGTTCAGCTAGTGCTAGTGAAATTCTTTCCGGTGCTTTGCAGGATAATAAACGTGCGACGATAGTGGGTACACAAACTTTTGGTAAGGGTTTGGTACAATCTGTGCGACCTTTGGAAGATGGTTCAGGATTAGCAGTGACAATTGCTAAGTATCATACTCCTAGCGGTAAAGATATTAATAAGCATGGCATTGATCCAGATGTAAAAGTGGATTTAACTGATGCCCAAAGACAAGAGTTGTGGTTAAAGGAACGAGATAAACTGGCTACTTTAGAAGATCCTCAATTTGCTAAAGCTGTGGAAATTTTAGGTAAACAAACTGCTCAAAATAGTACGACAACGAAGAAGAATTAATTCGTAATTCGTAATTCGTAATTCGTAATTCGTAATTAAGATTTTATCTGGGTTTCATGTTATGAATCTACTACCGAATTTTACAGAATTGGTATGAATCTAAAATCCAAAATCTAAAATCCAAAATCCAAAATCTAAAATTACATGGGTTGGCATTTTCCAGCCCTGATTAATCCTACACGACAAGCGATTGCTTCTTGTTGTGAACTAAAAGTTCCCCATTTTTCAATCATGTCTGGGTTATTGTCCTCCAGTTTTTCACTGGGGACTATTTCGCATATTTGGGATTTATACTTGACAATATACCAAGTTTGTGAGTTTGTCATAATCAAATATGAATTTGCTAGGATTAAAAAGTGCCAACTAATAAGCATTCAAAAATTGACAATGAACAATGGAAAATTACCTCTTTCTAAAGGGTAGAAGATTGAAATAAAGGAAAGGTTTTGCTTGCTATTTATCTTGAAAAAGATAGGTTTTTAAGCATATTAATCAATTATCAATTGTCAATTATCAATTGTCCATTGAGCAGGGTTTTAATTTTAACTGCTATTGAATTTAGGAGTGTAAATTTACCTATGCCTTCACCATTTCCGGGGATGAATCCCTATTTAGAAAATCCTGAACTTTGGCCAGAAGTTCACAGTAGATTAATTATTGCGATCGCGGATGCAATTTTCCCTCATTTACGACCAAAATACAGAGTAGCTGTAGAAAAAAGAATTTATCAAATGACCGATGGAAATTCGGTTTTAATTGGTATTCCTGATGTCACTATAGCACGTTCTTTAAAGTCCACAACTCAAGATTCATCTAATCTTGCTGTTGCTTTTCCACCTGTTAACCCCGTAACCGTAAATATTCCCATACCAGAAGAAATTAGAGAAAGTTATTTAGAAGTCAGAGAAGTGGCAACAGGAGAAGTTGTGACAGTGATTGAACTGCTTTCACCTAAAAATAAACGTCCAGGAGAAGGGAGAAACGCATATCAAACCAAGCGTCAACAAATATTAGGAAGTTCTACACATTTAGTCGAAATAGATTTACTGCGTGGTGGTGAATCTATGCCAATCTTAGATGATAAAATTAAATCAGATTATCGTATTTTAGTTAGTCGTAGTCAATTGCGTCCTAGAGCAGAATTATATCCTTTTAATTTGCAAGAACCTATTCCTACTTTTGTGTTACCTCTGAAAAAAGGAGATATAGAATCATTATGAGAGTTATAAAATGTAATTCAAGAGTTGTTGGAAAGTGCTGGGTTTGATTAGGCTATAGATTATAATCGTCAACCTGTAACAAATATTCAAGAAACTGATCTTGTTTGGGTGAATGAGTTATTAAAACAGCAAGGTTTACGAGAATCTCAAGTTTCTGAATTGAAGTAAATTGCTGTAAATGCAAGAAAATTATGCAATTTTTACATGAAAGAATTAAAATAGTTACATAAATAACAGATGATCAGAATGACATTGTTTGTTACTGCTATCGCCCACTACAATGCACACAATGTAGTGGGTTTTATATTCTCTTCAGGATTTTAAATTATGTCAACTTCTATTGATTTGCAACCAATGTCACGTAAGATAATTTGTGAAGAATGTGCATTTTATGTTAAATCAGAATGTACTCACCCTGATGAGTTGGGGGTTAATTGTGCGACTGTGATTTTTTGCAATTCATTCACTCCAGCGGTGGAAGTTGACAGTCCTTGTGTTACTTTTGGAAGTGAGGATATGCCATAAAGTGCGATCGCACTTCTCATAGTAACGGAGGCGATCGCACCTGCCAAAATTCTAGTTAGACAAGAATTTTATTGGTTGGCTAAATTAGAATCTTTGTTCTCTTCCACCACGTCTGTAGGGGAAGTAGTAGTAGCCACCGCAATAGAAGTATGGAGGACATCTACGTTCACCGAACCCACCACCGGATCTATCACCACCGTATCCACCACCACCGTATCCACCACCACCGGATCTATCACCACCGTATCCACCACCATATTGTCCTCCAGATACCAACTCTTGTTGCTCATCGGATAATTCTATCAATTGCTCAGATTGGTTAATTTGAACTGGCATAATTGTTTACCTCACTTACGTAATTAGGTAATTTTTACCTAACGACTTGAATATAAACATTCGGTGCTAGGAATTCATAAAGCTAAAGGTAGAACCTGATTCTATCTTTGATATCCACAAGAGATAATTTTTCTGTTATTGTCTTTGTGTGTAGAGTAAATAAACTGTACGGTTTAGTTATAAATTGGGATAATTTTTGAATTTTGAATTGTTTAAGGTTTGGTTGTTCCTGTATCTGGCTGAATTAAAATAGGTGTTCCTCCTTTTTCAGAACCGATAACAACAACTTTAGAATTATTAGATTGAGCAAGTTTTTCTGTAGCTTCAATTGCGCGTAATTGCAGAATTTGGTTAGTGAGTCCACCAGAGATAATTTTTTGAGATTCAGCTATACCTTTAGCTTCAATTTTCTTTCTTTCAGCTTCTTGACGTTCTTTTTCTAACACGAATTTCATTTGTTCATTTTCTTGTTCGGCTTTCAGTTTTTGCTGAATTGCTATTTGCAAATTTTCAGGCATTTTCACATTTCTTAAAAGTGCTTGGTCAACAATGAAGCCTAATGTTGGTATTTCCTGGGTAAGTTGCTGGTCAATTTTTTGAACTATTTCCTGACGTTTTGTAGAATAAATAGCACTAGCTGGGTAGTTGGCTGTAATAGCGCGGACGGTAGAACGAAATCGAGAAATAAGCAATTCTTTTTCGTCAATTCCAATTGTTTTGTATACTATTGCTGCCTTCTGGGGATCGAGTCTATATTGCAAACTAACATCAAGATTTAAACTCAAACCTTCTTGAGAAGTTGTATCTATATTTTCCTTGATATCTTTCAGACGAGTCGAAAAATTCAAGACTTTAGCAAAAGGATTAACTAAGTGAATACCTGAATCGAGGGTATTATCAGAAACTTTACCAAAAAAATTAATTACACCAACATTTCCCGGTGGAACTATCACCAACAGTCTGGAAATTGAAGCCAGTAGGGCAATACTACCAATTAATATGGTAATCCCACGTATTACAAATTGAGTCTTGGTGCTGGTGATTTTGCTGGTTTGAAGATATAGGAGACTAGCTATGAGACTTGTGAGGAGAGAAACTATAAAGCCCATAAGATTGTCCTGTGTTGTTAAGATGCTCTATATACTTAACACACAAGTATAATCCTGACTTTAAGGTTTGATGAAGAGGATGTAGGGGACTTCCAACTAAACAAATATTCCATCGTTTGGGTCAGCAGGGGAAGCAGGGGGCGCAGGGGAGGAAGAATCTCGTACTCATATTGGTTCTCACTCATTGAATAATTTAATTTCTGGAAGTCCCTAGGATGTGGGGTGGGGAACTGCATAATTAACATCAGGGGTATTCAGCAGGGAATAGGGATAGAGTGGAGGTAGCAGGAAAAAATTGATTATAAGTAATTAGCCGTAGATGATATTACGTTTTTATTTGTGTAATTTCTATCCGATTATCACCAGGATCACGCAGGAAAAACCTGACATATCCGGGAATTGGTCTTTTGTCAGGAATGATTTCTACTCCATGTCCTTTCAAGTGTTCTTCAAAGGCAGGCAAGCTATCAACTTGATAGCAAATATGCCTTCTTGACCCTTGGTTACTAACGTTTCTGTCTGGACTCAGATGTATTTGCACATCTCCCAATTCATACCAAAATCCAGAATCATAATTCAGTTCTTCTGGTCTATGAATTTTCTTGAGTTCTAAAACTTGGCTATAAAAAAACTCCATTGCTTCCTCTACTTCTAGAGGGTATGTTACCTGAATATGGTGAACTGCTTTAAGATGCATCTGTATTTTCCTGTTACTAGATATGAATTTTCAAGTTATGTCAATAGCAAAAGTAGTTAGGACATCAACTGATGAGAAAATCAGATAAAAAAGACTTTTTACACTGTCATCTGTCACCTGTCACCTTCTATACTAAATTTGCAGCTTTCCAACTGGCTAAATCTGCCAAAGCGCGATCGCGGTAACGTCCATATTTCTCCGGTTTACTCTTGATTCTCACACCCAAATCTGGGACAATACCAAAATTAGGAGCCATGGGTTGAAAATGTTTTGGTTCAGCAGAACTAATAAATTCAAATAAAGCCCCCATCATGGTTGTATTTGGTAATATCAAAGGTTCTTTTCCTAAAGCTAACCTAGCAGCATTTGTTCCCGCTAACCAACCACCCGCAGATGCAGCAGTGTAACCTTCTGTGCCTATTAATTGTCCTGCGGCTAATAAAATTGGGCGTTCTTTAAATTGCAAACTTGCAGACATTAACTGCGGTGCATTTAAAAATGTATTGCGGTGCATTACTCCTAATCTAACAAACTCGGCTTTTTCCAAACCAGGTATCATTTGAAAAACCCGTTTTTGTTCACCCCAACGTAAATTAGTTTGAAATCCGACCATATTCCAAAGTTGACCGGCTTTATCTTCTTGTCGCAATTGAATTACCGCATAGTTACGTTCTCCGGTGCGAGGATCAGATAAACCTACTGGTTTCAGGGGACCATAGCGCATGGTATCTTCTCCCCGTCGTGCCATTTCTTCAATCGGTAAACAAGCTTCAAAAAATTTCGCGGTTTCTTTTTCAAAGTCTTTTAATTCTGTTTGTTCAGCTTGACGTAATTCTGACCAAAAATGTAAATACTGCTCTTTATTCATGGGGCAATTCAGATATGCTGCTTCACCTTTGTCATAGCGGGAAGCCATAAAAGCAATATCTTTATTAATAGAATCGCCTAAAATAATAGGACTGGCAGCATCAAAGAAATTGAGATATTCCATCCCGGTAAATCGTTGTAAATCTGCGGATAAATCGGGACTTGTTAATGGTCCAGAAGCTAACACAACAATACCTTCAGGAATTGCTGTCACTTCTCCCCGACGGAAATCAATTAATGGATGATTTGTTAAAGTTTGGGTTAAGTCTTCGCCAAATTGTCCTCTATCTACGGCTAAAGCGCCACCAGCGGGTACTGCGTGTTCATCGGCTTTAGCAATGATGATAGAACCGAGTTGACGGAGTTCTTCGTGTAATAAACCTGCGGCGCGATCGCTTGCCATAGCCCCGAAGGAGTTACTACAGACCAATTCGGCTAAATTTTCCGTATGATGGGCAGGACTGAACCTTTTAGGACGCATCTCGTGAAGAATTACAGGAACGCCGGCTTGGGCAATTTGCCATGCTGCTTCTGTTCCCGCAAGTCCACCGCCTATTACTTGTATCGGTTCTTGTGTCATAGTTGTTTTTTTAATGACTTGGTTTGGTTAAAGATAATTTTCTATGATATCGATGAATTATTATATCAGTTAAATTAACTTGACCGCATTCTACCGTAGTTGTTTGTTATCACTTATGAAGCATCTGCGGGGATTTCTTTCAATTGAATTCTCGTTTTATTACTAGAGCAGACATTTGGGTTATTTCTACAACTTTCGTCTGCTAAATCAAATTGAGTTTCAGAACAGAAAGCAAATCTAGTACTGCCATACACTTGCAACTGATTATAAAAATCTACATCATTTAAAGTGAGTGGAAAAAGGTTACTATCTAGTTTTGCAAACTCATGAAAATGACTTTTTTCTTTCATGATTAATATGGCTTTGCTATTAATCGGAAATGCTATTTCTATACCTGGAGAATTAATACCATTCAATCCTAGATGTGGGTATTGTACAACAGGATGATCAGATGTAAATAGTGGTTTATCTGTATCATTAATACCTATTAAGTAAATGTGTTTTCGTAGAATTTGAGATGCTGTTTCATAGTAACTGTCCATAAAATTAGAGTGTATCACAGATAGTCCTTCTTTATACATGAAACTTAATTGTTCATCTATTCTATCGAAAAGCATAGATTGTATTTCAGATGTAGATTCTTCATTAAGTGTAATAGAGCATTCCTTTGCACCTTGAGTTATAATTTCATTAATTTCTTGTTCTATAGATTTATCTAATAAAGGTTTAGTTACCTCACGCATTTCTAACAAAGAGTTTCTAAATTCCTTTGTTCTAAATAACTGAAATGCTACAACGTAGGATAAATCTATTTTTTGGCTTTGATTTAAAACTTTTTTCGAGTAAGGGTGACTTTTTTCTCTTAAATTAAAGATTCCATCAATCTTTTTTTGAATATGGTTAAGTAATTTCTTTTGCCTACTTTCCAGTCCAGTAAAGAAATTTTCTACTTTTTGTGGATCTTCTCCTGGTGATACTAAAATTTCAGGAAAATCATAAAAATATCTTTCTAATGGAATCTTTTTAATATTATTGGAAAATTTTGTTTGGGTAAATTTGTCAAAAACAAAAATTTGCTTTTCATTTTTATTTGGATCAATACTAAAATTTTCCAGATAAGATTTAGGAACATAGTGTTGATTTTTCTTTGGTTTTTCCATGTTTACTAACTCCCTTGTTTACAAATATAGTGACAATAATTGGGGATCTATTTATTTT
>NZ_LUFH02000057.1 GCF_001586785.1 Sphaerospermopsis aphanizomenoides BCCUSP55 | reverse complement strand
CCCCACACCCCACACCCTAAGCACAGTGCGGAATACCCTACTGTTTCCATCGGTAAGCACACCTGATCAATAGTTTGCCAATTTTGTGAAGTGTTTGTTATATTTATTTACATAAGGCAACAAAAGTTAAAACACGAGGCTTAAAAATGACTATCTTAATTGCACTATTAGTAATTGGTTGGGTAGCTGGTTCTGTAATCGGTTCTTTGGCTTACTTCATGGGTGAACAAAGCAAACCCATCCACGAACGCAACTGGGGTTCTGAGTCTTTTGAGAAATTGGCTCAAGCTATTACAGGTCAAGAAATAGATTACACAAAACGCACTCCTGCCTACGCGATGGATGTCTACACCAGCCGCACTTTACCCCGATAGTAGTAAAGGCCGCTTTGTAGAATGTTGATACAAATAACCCCCCGTCACCGTGACTGGGGGTTTTGCTTTTAGACGCTTTACAATGATTCTCTTACCATCAGTTTTTTAAATCTGATTTTTACCAAAAAAGTGTGTTGTCAACTTTTTTCGCAATAAGTGTGGGTATTCTCAATAGTTATTGAGAATGATGTCAACAATTTTACGAGTTTTGGTTTTTTCAGCCATTGATATTGACACCTGATTTTTTTCGGCTATATTAGAGGTATCATTGGCATAAATTATAAGAAAAAGCATATCTCTTTGTGTCACAATGCTCCTCAAAAAAAAGTTGCATTTTTTCAAAATCTATAATGTACTTTCCATTAAAATATTAAACCTTGAAAATTTAACAGGGTTGGGCTAAAAAGCAGAAATTTTTTTGGTGTAATTTTATACTTTTTATTTCACCTTGATTTTTTTCGTAGGTTTTCATAAACTAGTCACTAGATTTGCTGAACCATGAAAAATTAATAAGCTTAACTTGACGTTAGTGTTTCTAAATCTACTCTCAATCATTTGATAAACTGATGAGTTTGTCATTGATTGATAAGCATCTGAGGGGGTCAAGCAACGTCTGAAACCCTTATTCTTCCGTTGACCCCCTCAGATAGCTTGCTGAGTAAGCGTTTGAAGTGTGTCAGATTCGGTCTTATTGAGAGTATTTATCAATTATTTAGCCTCAAAAAAGACCCCCTCAGATTGACCCGTTTCAAACTCAATTGTGATAAGCCTTCTAGATGAGTGGCCTTTTTCATCAACTTCCCCTCACGGGGATGGAAACCTCTTGGACTTTTTTTCCTTGTTGTTTATGCTGTTCATCTGACTTTTTCATCAACTTCCCCTCACGGGGATGGAAACCAGTCCAAACGATTAAAGCAGTTGAGACGAGCATGCCAACTTTTTCATCAACTTCCCCTCACGGGGATGGAAACTTTATTATGGAGCCGAATGCTGCAATACAATTGGTCTTTTTCATCAACTTCCCCTCACGGGGATGGAAACCCTTCTGCTGCGCGGAGGCGGAGCCAATAAAAAAAATCCTTTTTCATCAACTTCCCCTCACGGGGATGGAAACGAAAAATAAAATAATGTTTTGATCTGTTACAACTGTGCTTTTTCATCAACTTCCCCTCACGGGGATGGAAACAATACTATGCATTTTATCCAAGTTCACGATATAATCATCTTTTTCATCAACTTCCCCTCACGGGGATGGAAACTTTATCAGGTAATCGGTACCTTGGGTACCACTAGAGTCTTTTTCATCAACTTCCCCTCACGGGGATGGAAACAGTAGTTTTTACCCTTTTGAAAGCGAGTTTCTTGCTCTGCTTTTTCATCAACTTCCCCTCACGGGGATGGAAACCGTTTGCGCACCACGGATGGCGTACTCCAACCCATTGACTTTTTCATCAACTTCCCCTCACGGGGATGGAAACTCTTTATAACGCTGCTCATCGTCAGCGTCATTAAACCCTTTTTCATCAACTTCCCCTCACGGGGATGGAAACTTTTCTTAAAGTGTGCATAACTGATTCGTTGAATGTTCTTTTTCATCAACTTCCCCTCACGGGGATGGAAACGCATCCACTCCGCCATACCCGATGGCGTTATAGAAACGACTTTTTCATCTACTTCCCCTCACGGGGATGGAAACTAAATACAGGATGAAAGAATTAACAAGAGTTTTGGAAAAAATTCATATCCTGTAAATCCTTAAATCCTGGAAATCCTGATTGTGAGGAAACTACAACGGACGATAGACCCGATAGTTGATGTTGGGGAAAATATTATCCATTAATTCCACTTTTTCCAACCAACCACTATCAACCTTACCCACTTTCACATCTTCATATAATTTATTAAATCGCATCAGGTGCGATCGCGTCCTTCTCACTGCATAGGGAACCATTGTTCCTGTCCGCATAATAAACGCCCAGTCAGAAGATTGTGCCAATAATAACTCTCTCGCTGCTTGATTCAAAGCCTTCCATTGCAACTCATCCTCTGGTTCTAGCTTAGAGATTTCAATCATCCGTTCCGCAGCTTTATGTAAATGGGGATAAATCCAAGCATTAGTGTCATTCAACCAATATTCATGGAAACCCTTAAAACCCCAACTGGACTGGGAAGGACGACAAACTTGTTGAGTTGGGTTGTTCCGCAAATAATCCGCTAAATGGGTCATTTGATATGTACCTTGGTCATACCAGGACTTGCGGTACAAGTAATCAATGAACCAAGGGCCTTCATACCACCAGTGACCAAACAACTCTGCATCATAGGGAGAAACAATGACTGGGGGACGACCCATAATTCCATGTAAATGCTCAGACTGGCGTTCACGATTATACATGAAGTTAGCAGCGTGTTCGGCTGCCTTTTCCCTTGCCCAATAAGGATCGTAAAGTGCCTTATCAGAAAGACCTAAACCACGTCCGGTAATTTTATGATACTTAATACCCGTATTTTTACGCTGTCCATTGGGCATGATATAGGGCTTGATGTACTCATATTCCGCTTCCCAGCCCAAATCTTTGTAGAATTCCCGATATTCGGCTGCACCAGGATAACCTACCTCAGAAGACCATACTTGTTGCGAAGATTCATGGTCTCGGCCAAAAGCAGCCACACCAGTTTCCGTGAAAATCGGTGCATAAGTGCCAAAGCGAGGACGGGGACGGGCGTATAATATACCATGCCCATCGGTGAGGAAATACCGCAAACCCGCATCTGCCAGCATTCGCTCTAAACCTTCATAGTAGGCGCATTCTGGCAACCAAATTCCTCTGGGTGCTTTGCCAAAAGTTTCCTCGTAATGTTCACAAGCTACCTGTATTTGCGCCCATACAGCTTCTGGATACATTTTCATTAGCGGTAAATACCCATGAGTAGCACCGCAAGTGATTATTTCTAGGTTATTTGTATCCTGGAATTGTTTAAAAGCTGTAACTAAATCACCATTATATTTTTCCCAAACTTGACGGGCTTCGTTAAATTCAGTGGCGTAATGTTCCGCCAAATAACGCAAATGTCCGTTATGTGTATTACGTTCTGCTTCTAATTCTATGAGTTCTTCTAATTGGGCTAGATGCGCGTCATAACGTTCTTGTAATAGGGGGTCACGGAGCATTGACACGAGTGGAGGTGTCATACTCATGGTGATTTTGAAGTCGATGCCGTCTCGCTTTAAGCCTTCAAATACTTTCAATAAGGGAATGTAGGTTTCGGTAATGGCTTCATATAGCCATTCCTCCTCCAGCACATAGTCACTTTCTGGGTGACGAACGAAGGGCAGGTGGGCATGGAGTACAAGAGCGACGTAGCCTATAGCCATAATAGTTTTGGGGTTTTACTTGTAAATTGAAGGTTGAGAGTTGGGGAGAAATTAACAATATTTTAAGACTATATCGGGATCATGACAGAAAGTAGTTTCATGAGTGGAAGTTGGCAGTTCAGGAGAGTACCGAGTACCGAGTCCTGAGTAAGAATTTTTTGCCCCGCCCCCTGCTTCCCCTGCTTTCCCTACACCCTACACCCTACACCCTTACACCCTATTTCATGAATCTCAAACTCGACACAAATCACCTACAAATTATCAAAAACCATGCCGAAAGCACCTATCCCGAAGAATGCTGTGGAATACTGCTGGGAGATATGGGTAGTGAGTGTAAAACCGTAGTAGAGGTCATACCCACAGAAAACTCCTGGCATACGGAAGCGGCTAACTTTACAGAAGAAACACATAGTCGCACAAGAAGATATGCGATCGCTCCTCCAGTGATGTTGCAAATACAAAAAGAAGCCAGAAATCGCAACTTGAGCATCATTGGCATTTATCACTCCCACCCAGACTATCCTGCTATTCCTTCCCAATGGGACAGGCTATATGCTTGGCCTGAATACTCATACTTAATAGTTTCCGTCCAAAATGGTCAAGCTGGCGAATGCCAAAGCTGGAGTCTGGACGACAACCACCAATTTCAAACAGAAACCATTGAACTTATAGATAGGGTGTGGGGTGTAGGGGAGGCAGGGGAAGCAGGGGAAGAAAAATTAATTCTTCCTCCTGATAGCGGAGCGTGGCGTTAGCCATACTCCTGTAACTCCTGATAGCGTAGCGTGGCGCAAGCCATACTCCTGAACTCCTGTAACTCCTGAACGGGCGGGGAAACTACTGAACTCCTGAACTCCTGAACTCTTGATGCTTTTTTTGGAATTTCTAATTCTTGAGTGTTGCAATCTGATAAAATTTGTAAGGTTTCTTTGAGCTAGGAGCAATGGGATCGACTGCTGTACGGATCGCAATTGATGCTATGGGAGGGGATTACGCACCCGATGAAATCGTCGCTGGCGCTTTGCGGGCCAAGGAAGAATTGGGTGTAAAAATCTTGTTGGTAGGTGATCCTCAACAAATTGAAGCTGTCATACCGCCAAAAACAAATATGGCAGGATTGGAGATTGTTCCTGCTGAGGAAACGATCACAATGGATGAAGAGCCTTTAAACGCAGTTAGAAAAAAGCGGAAGGCTTCCATCAACGTGGCGATGGATTTAGTGAAACATCAGCAGGCAGATGCTGTATTTTCTGCCGGTCACTCTGGGGCAGCAATGGCATCAGCCTTGCTCCGCTTAGGAAGATTACCAGGAATTGACCGCCCAGCTATTGGGACAGTATTCCCCACAATCAAAGCAGGACAACCCGTATTAATACTTGATGTCGGCGCTAATGTAGACTGTCGTCCTAAATTTTTAGAGCAGTTTGCTGTTATGGGGTCGATTTATAGCCAGTATGTTTTGGGAATGCCTGAACCCAAAATAGGATTATTGAATATCGGTGAAGAAGACACCAAAGGTAACGAAGCAGCCCTCCGCGCTCACCAATTATTAAGGGAAAATACCCAAATAAATTTTATTGGCAACGCCGAAGGCCGTGATGTATTATCAGGTGACTTTGATGTAATTGTCTGCGATGGTTTCGTCGGTAATGTGTTATTAAAATTTGCCGAAGCAGTCGGAGGTGTAATTCTGCAAATTTTGCGGGAGGAATTACCCCAAGGATTGCGTGGTCAAATCGGCACAGCAATTTTAAAACCCAACCTCAAGCGCGTTAAACAGCGCATGGATCACGCAGAACATGGTGGTGCTTTGCTTTTAGGAGTAAACGGAATTTGTTTTATCGGCCACGGTAGTTCCCAAGCGCCATCCATTTTTAGTGCTATTCGCATGGCTAAGGAAGCTGTAGATAATCAGGTATTAGAAAGACTACAGTCAAAATATCAAATCCTACAGAGCGAAAGCGATTAGCCTTTTCTGGGTCAGATTCCATAGTCATTAGTCATTTGTCATTGGTCATTCATGAATGAGGTTTGCTGACTGCTGACTGCTGACTGCTGACTGCTTCTTGACAACTGACAATTGACAACTGGGGAGATTAGGAGTGCAGAATTTTTTGAATGGCATAGCAATTACAGGCAGTGGGTCAGCAGTACCTGCCACTTCCTTAGATAACCAGGTTTTGACTAAACTAGTTGAAACCTCAGATGAATGGATTACCACAAGAACGGGAATTCGTCAACGGCAGTTAGCATTACCGCCTGAATCATTGACTACACTGGCCACTGATGCTGCTCAACAGGCGATCGCAACAGCGGGCATTACGGCAGCAGATATTGATTTAATTCTGTTAGCGACCTCTACCCCTGATGACTTATTTGGAAATGCTTGTCGCATTCAAGCCGAGTTGGGAGCAATTAAAGCAGTCGCCTTTGATTTAACAGCAGCTTGTTCTGGCTTCGTATTTGGATTAGTTACAGCAGCCCAATTCATCAGAACAGGTGTTTATCAAAATGTACTGTTAATAGGAGCAGATATCCTCTCTCGTTGGGTAGATTGGCAAGACCGCCGCACTTGTGTATTGTTCGGTGATGGTGCAGGGGCTGTAGTTTTACAAGCCAATAATAGCGATCGCCTATTAGGATTTTCCCTCAAAAGTGATGGTACACAAAACCACCATCTCAACCTTGGTTATCAAGGTACAACCAAGCAAGTGACACCAGATATTCATGTACCTACTGGCAATTATCATCCCATCACCATGAATGGTAAAGAAGTTTACCGTTTTGCCGCCCAGAAAGTACCAGAAATCATAGATAAAGCCTTATTTGCAGCTCATCTTAGCGTAGATAAAGTAGATTGGCTAGTTTTGCATCAAGCAAATCAGCGCATTATAAATGCCGTAGCTGAACGCCTAAATATTCCTGAGCATAAAGTTATCAGCAACGTTGCTCATTACGGCAACACCTCCGCTGCTTCTATTCCCTTAGCATTAGATGAAGCAGTGCGACAAGGCAAAATCCAAACTAATGATATCATTGCTACCGCCGGCTTTGGCGCTGGACTCAGTTGGGGTGCAGCAATTTTTCAATGGGGAAGATAAACAATTCAAAAGTCAAAAGTCAAAAGTCAAAAGTCAAAATAATAAACTTCATGACTACAGCATATTGCAGATCAATAAGGTACAAATTTTTATGACAAAACCTTGCACCAAAAGGGTTTTACTGCTGACCGCTGAAAGCTGAAAGCTGCTGTAATGACCAATGACTAATGACTAATAACTAATAACCAAGGACAAATGACTAAAACTGCATGGGTGTTCCCTGGACAAGGTTCGCAAGCCTTGAACATGGGAATGGATTTATTAGAAATACCATCTGCCAAAGAAAAATTAGACCAAGCTGATGCTATTTTGGGCTGGTCTGTGAGCGAAATCTGTCAAAATGACGAAGCTACACTATCACGCACACTCTACACACAGCCCTGTTTATATGTGATCGAAAGTATTCTCGCTGACTTATTGCGGGAACGAGGACAAGAACCAAATTTAGTTGCCGGTCACAGTTTAGGAGAATATATTGCTCTTTATGTTGCTGGTGTTTTTGATTGGTCTATTGGTTTAAAATTGGTCAAACGCCGCGCAGAAATTATGGATAATGCTGCTGGTGGAATGATGGCCGCATTACTAAATTTTAACCGGGAACAATTAGACAAAGTTATTGCCGAAACCCCTGATGTCGTCCTAGCAAATGATAATAGTCCAGCACAGGTGGTAATTTCTGGGACTCCTGAAGGTGTGCAAGCTGTAATGTCCCAAGTGAAAGCTAAACGTGCTGTTCCTTTGAAAGTTTCTGGTGCATTTCACTCACATTTAATGAAAGCAGCATCACAGGAATTTCAAGAAATTTTAGATTCAACTATTTTTCAAACAGCAACTGTTCCTGTTTCCTCAAATGTAGATCCAGTTCCTGCAACTGATGCAAATGTTTTAAAACAGCGTTTAATTCAACAAATGACTGGTTCAGTGCGGTGGCGAGAAATTGCTTTGCAATTACCAATAAATGAGATTGAAAAAGTCATAGAAATTGGACCTGGTAACGTTTTAACTGGGTTGATTAAACGTACTGTTGAGGGGATTGAATTGAAAAATATTCGTAATACTGGAGAGTTGCCGAGTTAAGGAAATTAATTCACAATTAAATTAGAATTAGCTGAGATAATTTCTAGGAGTTGATGGATATGGCAACTGTATCCAATGGACAATCAAGTATCATTCGTACAGAACGGGGACTAATAATTGCCGGAACTCGTATTACCTTATACGATGTGATGGACTATGTAAAAGCCCAATATCCATCCCAGTTAATTCGTGAAAAGCTGGGATTAAATGATGAGCAGGTTAATTTGGCTTTAGACTACATAGAAACGCATACTGTGGAAATGGAAGCTGAATATCAAGATTTTCTCCAAAAATCAGAAGAAATTCGCCAATATTGGCAAGAAAAAAACAATGAACGATTTTCCAAAATAGCAAATAAACCTGCTAAAGTTGGCTAGGAAAATTTGCGTGCAAAACTGCAATCTTGGAAAGAACGCATCACATCCCAATTATGAATTTTCTCATTGATTATAACTGAACTGGTGACGCGGTTTGATTTTGGGGAACACTTGCGGCTGAAGGTTGGATTGAACTTTTATCCATTCGTTTTTTTATCTTTAAACAAGCTGAATTAGCAACAGATAGCAGTGACAGAATTGTATGGCAATTTGCTCAAGCAAACCAAATGATTCTAATCACAGCTAACAGAAATATGAAAGGATATTATTCATTAAAGCAGACCATTTGAGAGGAAAATACAGATATTTCACTACCAATTATTACTATTGGCAATCCTGATCGATTTGATGAGCGTATTTATCGAGAAAAATGTGCTGCTCGTTTAGTAGAGATTATATTAGATATTGAAAACTATATGGGAGCAGGTAGAATTTTTATTCCTTGAAGTTTTTTTAATGAATAGTGGAACTTAAACATTTTTCAGAGTGTTTTTGTATAAGTCCCACTATATGTTAAAGGTAAAAAAGTATTTCATCAACTAGACAGACAAGGAACAAACTCATTCAAAAATTATTTAACTTGGCCAAACTCATGTTCCACGTCTGCCATGTTGTCATATTCCCGTTCTGGCATTTCTTGCAAAATTTCAATTATTTCCTGGCTGGCATTTTTATCTCTGGCATGATTGACCAATTTTTGTTTATTGGCAGGAAAATCTATACCACTGAGACTTCTGGAAATATCAACTGCTGATACTGCCATAACTTTACCTCTTGATGAATTGGTGATTTCATATCTAGGCTATTGATCTTCACCCCCTAACATTCTCTACCTGGGGATGTATCTTAATATCATGTTGGTGTTGAATATTTAGCTGATCTGTAAGGAATGTCAGTAAGTATTCAGCTATCAGTAATCAGTAATCAGCCAATAGTACAAAGCTTGAGCCTAATTGACAATATAGAATAGTGAAAAAATAGTGCGATCGCACCTCAATAGTTTGTTAATAGTTTGTTAACAGCCTAAATAAACTCCTACTGGCTGACTAAAAGCGATCGCCATAGCTTATCCTAGACCTTAGTCTTATTTGAATTATCCTCAGTGACCAGAGAACGCGAACCCTTCATTAGTTTGGCACTTTACCACGCTTTCAAGTGGTCAGTGGTTAGTCCCATGCTACACACCTACTTTCGGGTCAAGATTTATGGTGTGGAAAATGTCCCTCAAACTGGACCATTGCTAGTAGTTAGCAACCATGCTAGTTACTTTGACCCACCTATTGTGTCTAGTTGTGTATGTCGTCCAGTTGCGTACATGGCTAAGGAAGAATTGTTTAAAGTGCCTGTTTTAGCACAAGCAATTAAATTATATGGTGCTTACCCAGTCAGTCGGGGAACGGCTGATCGCAATGCTATCCGTGCGGCTTTAGAATCTCTTGCTCAGGGTTGGGCTGTCGGTGTGTTTTTAGAAGGTACTCGTACCCCTGATGGTCGCATTACAGATCCTAAAAAAGGTGCAGCACTACTAGCAGCTAAGGCAAAAGTACCTTTTTTACCCGTGAGTTTATGGGGTACTGACAAAATTTTACAACCTGGTTCATCCCTTCCTCGTTCAGTTCCCATTACTGTCAGAATTGGTAAACTTATTGATGCTCCCAGTTCTACTACTAAACCCGAATTAGAAGCAATTACACAAAAATGTGCAAGTGTAATTAATGAAATGCACGATTTAGGGCGATAGTGACTGCTGACTCTTGACTGCTGACTCCTGCTATAAATCATGTAAAATCAAGTGTAGAAACATAAAAATCCACGATTATGTCTGATTTAAGAGCAGAATTACGAGAAAACCTAGATGAAGCAGAATGGGATTGGTTAATTCCCCATGCACAAAGAGATGCGGTAATTTTGGTAGCAGATGGCTTAGACTTACTAGATGTGGGAGAAGCGATCGCTCGTGATCATATTCCCACAGTCCAAAATTGGATTGATGAACAACTGTTGACTAAACCCTCACCTCTACAGTTGGGAGAGTGGAATATTAACCCTAATAAGCGGTTTAATGCTCTCATCGTTGAACCTTACGTTTTAATACAAGAAATACAAAACCATTAAGAGTCATATTGAAGAGTTGCTAATAGATAGAGAATAGGGAATAGTTTTAGCTATTGGGTATGGTTCAATTTTTTCATCTACCAGGAGCAGAATGCCACCTTTTAGCACTAACCTGTTCAAAAATCTGCACTTTTTTCCTTTTCTGCCCCTAAAATTCTTGATTGACTAGGCGCGGCGGCTGTGGTACTATATCTAATATAATGGGATATAAGTAAAATTTTTATGACAGGCTACATCCCATTATAAGAATTGACAATAGCCAGCATATCATTAAAAAACAGAAATTGCAACCCTTTCTAGCCGCAAAATTGTAAAATTTTTCTCCATATATTGCATAGTTTAAAGTTCTCAGTAACAGTAAATTCACAGTTGAAATCACAGAGACAGAGATGGTTAAAATGGATGAAAAGTCTATAAAGTCTATTTTGAAAACCTGTTATGTCCACAGAATTAAATGTTGAAGATGTACAAGCACCAATTACTAGCGCACCACCGGAAGTCAAGCAGATAATTGAACGAGTATGTAAATTAGAAAAATCGAGATTGGCACGAAAAAGCAAAGGTGCAATTAATGATGATATTTTAGCGATAGTCAAGGAAGCAGTACAATGAAATTGACTTCCATTAAACTTTACAATTTTCGCTCTTTTTATGGTCAGACACCAGAAATTGTTATCGCTAGTGGAGACTTTCGGAATACAACGATCATTCACGGTAACAATGGTGCAGGAAAGACTAGTTTATTAAATGCCTTTACGTGGGTTTTATATGAAAAATTTACGGCTGCATTTGCGGTTGTTGAACAGTTAGTAAATAAAAGAGCAATTTCCGAAGCCGAAGAAAATCAACCAGTAGAATGTTGGGTAGAAATTGGTTGGGAACATGAAGGAACTCGCTACCGTGCTAAACGCACTTGTCGAGTTTATAAAAACCCAAGTACACTGGAAGCAACAAAAACAAAATTAACGATTCAGTATGCTAGTGATGATGGTAAATGGGGTTTTCCCATAGAACCAGCAGAGGAAATTATCAACAATATTTTACCCGCTAGTTTACATCAGTATTTCTTTTTTGATGGCGAACGTATTGAAGAAATAGTTCGTTCTGATAAAAAAGCGGAAATTGCGGAAGCCACGGAAACATTTTTAGGTGTGAAAGTCATTGACTTAGCTATCAGACATTTAAAGGAAGCAAAGAAAACTTTAGATAATGACTTAGCAGCTATTGGTGATGCGGAAACTAAACAGTTATTGAAAGAACAAAACAAGTTAGAAAAAGCCATTGAAAAAATTAGTCAACGACAAATAGAAATTAAACAAGAGTTGGAAAATCAACAGACATTTAAAAAGGATGTCAGCAACAGGTTACGAGAATTAACATCGGTCAAAGAATTACAAGAAAGACGACAAAATTTAGAAACTCAAAAACGTAGTAGTTATGAAGAACTGCGAAAAACTAAAGATGCTCTGAAAAAGTTTATTTCTAAACAAGGTTATACAGTTTTGTTAGGTGAGACTACTGGAAAGTTTAGAGAAATTATCAACGATTTTAAACAACGGGGAGATTTAACTGCGGGAATTTCTAAAGAATTTGTCTCAGATTTAATTCAATCTGGACGTTGTATTTGTGGTGCAGATTTAAAAGAAGGTAGCCATGGACATTTCCATGTCAAATCTTTATTGAAAAAAACAGGTTCTTCCTCAATTCAAGAAACTGCCATTAGAATGGGAGCGCAGGTTGATGATATTGATGAGCAAGCGAAGTTGTTTTGGGAAAATGTTGACAGGGAACAACAGAGAATTAATCAGTTAAGAGAGTCTATTTCCGAGGTAGAAACTGAGTTAGATAAAATTCAGGAAATCTTGCGAAAAGATCCTAATGAAGATATTAGCGGGTTACAAAAACGATTAGATGACATTGAAGCAAAAATTGATGAATTAAATAGAGAACAAGGTGCAAATCAACAAGAAATTTCTCACCTGAAAGCAGATATTGATGTTTTGGGGAAACAAATTTCTAAACAAAAACAGAACGAGGAAAGACAAATATTAGCACAGCGACGCATCACTGCTACTCAAGATGCGATTGAAAGATTAATCGAGGTGAAAAGTAGACAGGAGAATCAATTTAGATTGCAGTTAGAAAAGCGCGTGCAGGAAATATTTGCAGAAATTTCTGTGACTCCCTATATTCCCAAGATTACGGAAAAATATGAACTAACTTTAGTGGAGAATACCACAGGAATAGAAGCACCAGTCGCAGCTTCGACGGGAGAAAATCAAATTCTCAGCTTGTCTTTTATCGCTAGTATTATTGATAAGGTACGAGAATGGAGTGAGAAACGAAAAATTATGATGATTCCTGATAGTAGTTCTTTTCCTATTGTCATGGATTCACCTTTTGGCAGTTTAGATGCTAATTCTCGTCGTCACATTGCCCAAACTATTCCTAAATTAGCAAATCAGTTGGTTGTGTTGGTGACAAAAACTCAATGGAGGGTGGAAGTTGAGGAGGAAATTATTGATAGAATTGGTAGGGAATATGTGCTAACTTATTATTCCTCTAAACCTGATTGTGAACAAGAATTTATTGAAGTGGGTGGGGAAAGATATCCTTTGGTTAGGCAAAGTCCTAATAGTTTTGAATATACTGAAATTGTTGAGGTGGAAAGGTAGAAGATGAACTAACCACAGAAACACAGAGGAAGAAAAGAAATATCATCTGTGTTTATCTGTGTTCATCTGCGGTTAATGTTTTATCTCACGCAGAGTCGCAAAGAGAATAACAGAAGGGAAGGGAGAAAATCAAGAAATAAATGATCAAAAAAGTTAAGCTTGACTTTGTTTTCAGATACAATATTTTCTATCAATATTATATATATTCTTTTTATGGCTGAATCTGGTAGAATCAGGGTTGCTAAGGATAAGGCTGATTTGGTTAAGGCTTTAATTTCTGCTGATGGTGGAAATGGTCCTTTTCAAACTTTCGCTGATGTGATTGTTTTTGCTGCTGCTTTGGGGGTAAAGTATAAGAAGCGTGTTCCTTTTGAGGAAGTTTCTAAACGTGAACCTGTACCAATTAGGTTGGAAACATTTATATCAATGGGATATGATGTTTTAATTAAATTAATTTCAACCATCGAAACTCAAGATATTCAAATTTTATCCCCTAATGAGGAAGAATCTGAAAAACACCGCAATGAGATTTTTGAAGAATATGCTAATGGTGGTTTAGAAATTCTGCAAGGTGAACTTAGAGGTTCAATTGATTATACAGACACAATTTTGTTATTTTTGATCTCTAATAAAGAGACTAACAATGAAGAACTTGGAGAATTTGATTTAAGAAAATTTCTAAATTAAAAATTTGCTGAAATATGGATACTCTAACATTATACTGTCAAAAATTATCTGATCTGAATGTAAGTAGCAGCAAAAAACGAGGTACTGCTCTACATAAACCTATATTAATTCTATCTGTTATAGATTTAATTAGTAGAGATATTATTGATAATAATGAAATTAGAGTATCAGATGAATTGATTGAAACATTTGAAAAATATTGGCAAATAATAGGTTCACATTCTTATACTGGAGGGTTACATTATCCTTTCTTCCATTTACAAAGTGAAGGTTTTTGGCACTTAGAATTTAAACCAGATTTTAATGGCTTACAACCAAAAACAACTAATAGATTAAAACAAGCAGTTTACTGTGCCTATTTAGATATTGAATTATTTGAATTGTTGCAAGATGAATTATGTCGAAAAGAATTACTAGATGCGCTTATAGCGGCGTTTTTTCCTGATATAAATAATCAAATAGAAAGCATTTTACAAATTAATCAAAATTTTGAAAATGAAAAAATATCACCTGAGTATATTGGAAATAAACCTAAGTATAGTTTAAAAAAGACAATAATTAGAAATGCTTTTTTTAGAAAAGCAGTGGTCTCTGTATATGAATGTCAATGTGCTTTTTGTGGTTTAATAGTTAACAAAAGTATCAATCAAAATATAGTAGATGGCGCACATATTAAACCATTTGCACAATTTTATGACAGTAGAATACATAACGGAATAGCCCTATGTAAAAATCATCATTGGGCATTTGATAGAGGTTGGTTTGCTGTTGATGAGAAATACAAAATTATAGTTAGTAAAGAACTGGAAGAAGTATCTCCCCATGCTAAACCAATAAAAGATTTTCATGGTGAAAAACTCATACTTCCTAGAATTGAGAAATACTTTCCAGATATTGAAGCTTTACAATGGCATCGTTACAACATCTTTCAGACATAACTATAAAACTGTGGGTAAACCTACATCCTGGGGTTCAACCAACTTCCCATCAAAACCAATAGTTTTATCTTCTATAGTTCTCGCATCAGCTAAAGCCTTACGCAGCTGTACAACTTCCATTTGATCCTTCATTCCCCCGACAATGTAAATTAATAACTTCACTGCTAAATCTTTTCCTGCAACCTGGACACGCTTTTTATTAGGATCATATAAAACCCCATACCATAAAGACTGGGGATATTCCATCCCACTAAAACCACCTTGACGATCAAATTTTCGCAACTTCTTAAAAATAGCTTCTAAAGAAAAACCTTTTTTAAACACCAAAATTCCCAAAGCTTGCGCTAAAGCAACTTGAGAAACAGGACGAAATAACATATTTCCTTCACTACCATCTTTTTCAAAACTAAAACGCCGCAGAACTGGTGTATCTTCGTGTTCTAAAATCTTATAACTAGGAAGACTCGCTAAATAATCAAATAACTCGGTAAAATCATTAATGCCTTCCTGCAATTCCTCATCTTCTGGACGCATCGGAATTAAACCTTTTTCCAAAGGTTTCCAGTGGGGGAATTTCTGCCCCAAATAGCGTTCAGACATATCCTGTAAAGCTTGCAATGTCGTTAACACAGTCGAATTAGTTGCTACTGTTGCACTATTCCAATTTATACGAGGTTTGCGGTTATCTTTATCTGCCAAAAGTGGATGTGTTACCGCAATTTTTCGCGCTGCAATAGCAAAACCATCATCTTCATTTAATTGTGTTAACTGACCCTTTGTTAAAGGTGCAGCCATTAAATTTACATGAACAAAAATAGACCTTACCCGTCGTTTTGCTTCTGTGTAAGTTTCACCAGCATTAACCGCACAAATAAACTCAATACCAATTTTTTCTTGTGGTATTTTATTTTCTAAATAATCTGCATTGACTTGATAATGTTCTATCAAATCTGATAAAGTAATAAAACTATCGTTAGCAATTTTATCTTTTTTATAACGTCTCAATTTACCCGTTTTAATTAACTCTAATAAACCCTGCACTCCCATTAATCTATGTTGACCATCTAATGCATAAATACTGACATTTTCTTCAGCAACATTTAGCAAACCAACCGTACCATTTTGATCTAAAGGTGTAAAACCAGTAGTAGCTTTTTTAGCCCGTCCTTCACTATCCCATTCATCCGCTTTCGGATCATCAACCCACGGTTGATTAATTACAACCAATACCGGGGGAAACTTATGGTTTTTTCGTGCTGCTAAATACTGTACTAGCGGTGCTTGACGCGACCAGTCTAAAGGTCGTTGTTGAACTTCATCAATACTATCCGCATCAATTTCAATATTCTCCGTCTCTGGATTATACTTTTTTTGCAACAAAGGTAAAGCAGAAGCAAACTTAACTCGGTTTGCGAACCATTCCAATGTAACTGCACCTATGTATGCTTCAACACCACCCATTTGGGTTTGCTGAACAAGAATTTGGTTGTTTTTACTGAGTAACTCATCTAGTAATACAGATAACACCTGTTGATTCTGATTCTCTGGATACTGTTGAGAAATGTTACGGCTTTGTTCAGATTGGCTGTCAATCATATAAATTTTTAAAAACAATGTCTAGATTGAATTGCTTATTTTTACAAAAGATTGGATACTAAGAGTATAGTTTTTAAAAAATATTTTGGGAAATGAATGTAAACTATCTTAGTATAATGATTTTCTTTGGCTTATATCTATTTCAATATGCAACCTCACAGTACATTTAGATATTTATCGGTAGATAGTTATGACTACAACACAACAACCAGACAGTAAAACTCAGCAAAATCGTACTGTAGCAGAATTAGTAGACTATATCCAAGTTCTCACCACAGAAATTCAAGAATTATATTGTTTAGATGCGATACCTTGGGTTGTAGGTTATTCCGGTGGAAAAGACAGTACAGCAATTTTACAACTTATTTGGAATGCAATTTCTGGACTACCACCAGAAAAAAGAACTAAAACTATTCATGTCATTACAACTGATACAGGTGTCGAAAATCCCTATGTTTCTGCTTGGGTACGTAATTCATTAAAACAAATGGAAATTGCTGCTCAAGAACAAATTATGCCAATGACACCACATTTACTTCAACCAGAAACCAAACAAACATACTGGGCAGGGTTACTAGGTAAAGGCTATCCAGCTCCTCGTCATACATTTCGCTGGTGTACAGGAAGGCTAAAAATTGACCCATCTAACCGTTTTATTCGTGATGTGGTTAGAGCTAGTGGTGAAACAATTGTTATATTAGGAACGCGCAAAACAGAAAGCACTAATCGCGCTTTAATTATGACAAAGCGAGAAGAAGGAAGAGTAAGAGATAGGCTATGTCCTCATCCTAGTCTCATTAATTCTTTATTGTATACACCTATTGAAGATTGGCGTAATGATGAAGTTTGGCTATATTTAATGCAATGGAAAAATCCTTGGGGATATAGCAATAAAGATTTATTTAATATGTATAGAGAATCAACAGCGGATAATGAATGTCCTTTAGTTGTTGATACATCCACTCCTAGTTGTGGTAACTCTCGTTTTGGGTGTTGGGTTTGCACATTAGTTAGCAGTGACAAATCTTTAAATGCAATGATTCAAAATGATGAAGAAAAAGAATGGATGCAACCAATAGTTGATTTTCGTAGAGAATTAGATATTGAAAATGATAGAGAAAAAAGGGATTTTCGGAGAATATGGGGAGAAGTTCAATTATTTGAACGGAATAAAAACGGTAAAATATCTGTTGAACCAGTACCCGGACCATATACAAAATATTGGCGTGAGTATTGGTTAAGAAAACTATTAACCGCACAAACTCAAATGCGGCAAACTGCCCCAGAGAATATGCGCGATATTACCCTAATTTCTATGGAAGAACTTAGCGAAATTCGCCGGATATGGCTAGAAGAAAAACACGAATTTGATGATAGCCTACCCCGCATCTATCAAGAAGTCACAGGAGAAGTATTTAAAGATCCTCGTCCTGGTGCAGATTATAGCTTACTTGGTAGCGATGAATGGGAAGTATTAGAAGAAATTTGTGACGGTGACGCAATGCAATTAGAACTAATGGCGAAACTGTTAGATACAGAACGCCAATTTAAGAAAAAAACGCGCCGCGTGGGAATCTTTGAAAGCCTAGAAAAATGTTTTGATACAAGTTCCCGTTCTCAAGAAGAAGCCATTAGAAACGCCCATTTGAAAAGAGATTTGCGACAAGCAGCGAGTGAGGGTGATGTAGCGACAATTCGGAAAAAATTCAAACAATTAAATATAGGAGAAGTTGTAGATAAGGAAGAGAGTAAAGAGTCCAGTAACCCAGCGACTTTTGCGAGTATGAAGTTTAAGAAAAAGGAAGAGTGAATTATGTTACAAACATTACCACAAATTATAGACTTAGAGGAATTTCTTGACTGGTATCCAGATGGATATGGACGGTTTGAATTACATGATGGGGTAATTGTTGAAATGCAACCAACGGGAACGCATGAACAGGTATCAGGATTTTTAGCACAGAAATTAAGCGTACAAATTGAACAAAATAACCTACCTTATTTTATCCCCAGGCAATGTATTATTAAACCAGTAGATTCCGCCAAATCTGGCTATAATCCCGATGTCATTGTTTTAGATTGGAATGCCATTAATAATGAACCTTTATGGAATAAGCGTTCTACAATTACTCAAGGTGAAACCGTCCATTTAGTAATTGAAGTAGTTAGCACAAATTGGCAAGATGACTATTTAATCAAATTAGCAGAATATGAAAAATTAGGTATTCCTGAATATTGGATCACCGACTATCTAGGTTTGGGTGGAAGAAGATATATAGGAAATCCTAAACAACCAACAATTTCTATACATAATTTAGTTGAAGGAGAGTATCAAATTAGTCAGTTTACAGGAAATGATGTGTTAATTTCTGCGGCATTTCCTAACTTGAATTTAACAGCCGATCAAATTTTTAGAATTGGTGATAAAAGGTAAAAATAAATTTCTCATCTCTCCTTCCTAGACTCCGGCTAGGAATGCCTAATGTGAGGCTCTACCTCATACAATTATAACCGAGGCATAGCCTCTTGTACAGCGTTACCCGGCACAGCCAGGAAACGAGATTTATAATAATAAATAACAATGATATTCCTAGAACTCGTACTGCAAAATTTTGGTCCTTACGCTGGTAGACAAATCATCACCCTCAACCCCAAAATTGATGACGATAACATCCGCCCTATTATTCTTTTAGGTGGTATGAATGGTGGCGGAAAAACCACATTAATGGATGCTATTCGTCTGGCTTTATATGGACAACGCGCCCAATGTTCTACCAGAGGAACTCTTAGTTATAGTGATTTTTTAAATCAATGTGTAAATAGCAAAGCTACCCCTGTTGATAAAACCAGAATTGAATTACTTTTTGAACACATTGAAGATGATAAACTGATTAAATATCGTGTTGTCAGAACTTGGGAAAAAAATCCTAAAGATGGTAAAGACTCTTTGGGTATTTTAGGTGAGGATGAAACCTGGCCTATTGAATCTTTAGCTAATATCTGGGATGAATATATAGAAAATATTCTGCCTTTAGGGATTTCTAATTTATTTTTATTTGACGGTGAACAAGTTAAGGAACTTGCAGAACAAGAAACTCCCCCACCCATTGTTATTGATGCAATTAACGGACTGTTAGGTTTAGAATTAGCTGATAAATTAGCGGTAGATTTAGAAATATTAGTCAAACGCAAAAAAAAGGAAAGTGCTGACAATCAAGATTTGGCTAAATTAGAAGAACTTGAAAACCGTCTGAGTGAACAACTACAAAAACAGGAAACATTAAAAACAGAATTAACTAATCTAGAAATTGAAAAAGAAAATTTAAAAACTAAACATGACGAAGCTTTAAATAAATTTGTATCAGAAGGTGGTAAAATTGCTGCTGAACGCAGCCAACTAGACACACAAATACAAGAGAAAACAAAGATAACAGAAAATCTCCGTCAGTCTTTGTGTGAAGTAGCAGAAGATGTTTTACCTTTAGCTTTAATTCCTAATTTATTATCTCAAATTCAAACCCAAGGTGAAAAAGAATTTCGTAACCAACAAATTCAATTAGCTAAAGATGTATTAATTTCCAGAGATCAACGATTAATTACGTGGTTACAACAATTAAACCTAGAATTAACTCAAATTAATAATATTCAAACTTTCCTAGCTGAAGATATAGATAATTTATATGCTGCCAATTCATCTACACAAACCAATTGGTTAAATGCAGATGAAGAAAGTTTAACTTTACTGGACAATTTAATATATCGTTTACAAATTGCCCAAAATACTGTTCAAAAACAATTAATAGAATTGAATAATTATGAAGAAGAAATTATCACCATAGACAGACAAATCCAAACAGCCGCCGAACCAGCAGAATATACAAAATTAAAAAAAATACGAGAACAAGCACAATCTGAATTGAATAAAGCTACCACTAATTATGAGTTAACAGTTCGCAGTCTGGGAGAATTATAAACAGAAATCACTCAAACTAAAAAAGAGCTAACTAACTATACCAGCGAAAATCTTAAATACCAAAGTACCGAACATTTAATTAATGCAGCAACTCAAGTACAGAATACTTTAAAGATATTTAGAGAAAAATTGACTTTGCGGAAATTGAATAAATTAGAAGAAGAAGTGAAAAATTGTTTTCTTTATTTATTACATAAATCAGATTTAGTTCATCGTATTGCTATTGATGCTAAAACCTTCAGCTTATCCTTATACGATTTTAACGGTAAACCAGTACCCAAACATCGACTTTCCGCCGGAGAAAAACAATTATTAGCGATCGCCTTTTTGTGGGGTTTAGCCAAAGTATCAGGAAAACGTCTACCAGTGGCCATAGACACACCTTTAGGAAGACTCGACTCCTCCCACCGTAACAACTTAGTAGAAAGATACTTTCCCTCAGCCAGTCATCAAGTAATTCTCCTTTCCACTGATACCGAAATCGGTAAAAAAGAATATCAAACCCTTCAAGAAACCGAAGCGATCGCCCGTGAATATTTGCTTCAATACGACTCCGGGAAAAGAGAAACCACCATTAAAACAGGGTATTTTTGGTAATGGGTAATCACCAATCACCAATTACCAATCACCCAAAATGGAATCACCAATAGAACGTATTAAACTCTCCCAAACAGCCAAAGAACAACTCCTGAAACTCAAACGCAACACCAAAATAGAACAATGGAATATACTATGTCGGTGGGCTTTTTGTCGTTCCCTCGCTGAACCAGCCGCACCCACCCCCGTACCCATTCCCCAATATAGCAACGTCGAAATGACATGGCGCGTATTTGGTGGAGAAATGGCTGATATCTTGCTTTTAGCCCTGAAACAACGCTGTTACAACGACGGCTTAGACACAGATAAAGAAACCCTCATCACCCAATTTCGCCTACACTTACATCGGGGTATTGGTTATCTAGCGGGCGATCCAAATATTAAGAAAATTGAAGATTTAATCGAACTAGCAACAAAGAAAGTAAAATCCTCCTGACTTAACCGGAGGCAAAAGTCATTTAATTTTGACTTTATTTGTCTCCTCTATTCCCTATTCCCTATTTCCTATTATGAAAGAAATTCAAGCACTGCGACAGGCATTTCAAAGCCGAAAAATGTCTGGTTTGCTGTTACTAGGCTTTGCATCCGGTTTGCCATTATTCCTCACAACCCGCACACTTCAACTATGGATGAAAGATGCCGAAGTTGACGTTGCCAAAATTACCCTTTTTGGATTAGTTAGCTTACCATACTCCCTCAAATTTATTTGGTCTCCCTTAATTGATCGATTTTCCCCTCCATTTTTAGGGGGAAGACGGGGTTGGTTATTTTTTACCCAACTTGCTTTAGTCATTGCTATAGGTTTCATGGCAATGCAACAACCAAGCCAAAACACACAAGTTTTGATGATTTTGGCAATCACATCTTTTGTCATCGCCTTTTTCAGTGCTACCCAAGACATCGCCGGAGATGCTTACCGGACAGAAATTTTAAACCCTTTAGAATTTGAAACAGGTGCTTCTCTGTGGGTATTAGGTTATCGTATTGCCCTATTTATTGCCTTTTCCCTAGCGGCATGGTTAGCAGGATTTCTGCCTTGGAATTTAGTGTATTCAGTCATGGCAGGATTTATGTTAATTGGTGTGTTCACAACATTATATGTTCCAGCAGAACCGCAACCAGAAAATATATCTACAAATAACACATCCTTAAAATTTAAAGATGTCCTATTTCTCTTAATTATCGTCACCATTATTACCAGCTTAGTGGGTGGTGTAATTTCTGAATATATACCCTTAAAAGTCTTTTATTGGATATTAGGAGGATTACTGATAACTTGGATCAGTGCATCAATAATTCTGCCTAAGCCTCAACTCAATGAACAACAACAGAATTTAACACCACAAACATTACAAGAAGCAGTGATTCTGCCTTTACAAATATTTTTAGAAAAATTTGGCATTACCAAATCATTGACAATTCTCATATTTATCATTCTTTATAAACTGGGTGACTCCCTAGTCGGTATTACTGCCAATTTATTCGCCAAACAAATAGGATTTGATAACCAGGAACTAGCCACAGTTTATATCATTGGCCTAGTCGCTACTACCGTGGGAGTCATATTAGGTGGGATAATAATGTCCAGAATCGGCATCCATCGCGCCCTTTGGATATTTGGTGTACTGCAATTACTCAGCAACTTGGGTTATTATGCACTAGCTATCACCGGCAAAGATTATTCCATGTTAGCGATCGCCATCATGATTGAAAATACCAGTGCCGGATTAGTCACCGTGGCAACCGTAGCTTATTTAATGAGTCTATGCAGCCACAACTTCACCACCACTCAATTTGCTCTCTTTTCTAGCCTCATGGCCTTAAGTCGAGACGTTCTTTCCGCACCCGCAGGAGATTGGGCAAAAGCCACCGGCTGGCCTTCATTCTTCCTACTCTCTATGGTAGCAGCCCTTCCCGGATTGCTACTATTGCCCCTAGCTGCCCCCTGGAACTCAAAACCAGTAGCACTCACCAGACCAGGAATTGAAGAAGAGGATATATGGGGAACCAAGTAGTTATTCTTGTCGGTACATTTGTCCTCATCATCACAGGTCTATTACTGGGCTATGTACTCTCCCAGCTAGTTCTAGGATATCTAGGGTTTAACCTCCTCACCCTCCTGGGAACAATTAGCCTGGTTTTAATTTTTGGTACACTTTACTACGTTTTATTTTGGCAGCTGCGACGTGAACCCTCACAACAGTTCAAAACCAGCATACCTAACCAAACAGACGAAGAAATCACCAGTAACTATTTGAAAAACCGACTCATTGCTAGATTATCTGGTGATGTGGCCGCAGCAGAAAGGTTAATCGAGCAAGCCAAGCAGAACTATCCCGGAATGCCAGAAAACTGGTATTGTGAGAGAGTTCTAGATGATTTAGATCGAGATCAGCGTTAACCTAGAGTTTTCCTGTCTCCAAAATCGCTAAAATAAATTAAGAAAACTTCACAAATTTTTAGCTAGATTTTTCCAAAAGTCTCTAGCTAACTAAAAACCAAAATATGGCTATTTTTCGTCAATATATCGCCCCCTTACTAGTCGTCCTAGTATTTATAGTCGCCTTAGTAGCAGTCAGCGCCCGCATCTTCCTACCCTCCGACATGGCTGCACCAGCACCTATTGGGATGATAATTCGTAATTCGTAATTCGTAATTCGTAATTACTGATTTTCTCCTCTGCTCCCCTGCCCCTGAAGCCCCTGAAGCCCCTCTGCCCAATGCCCAATGCCCAATGCCCCAATTTTGAACTTCCCTCTTCCTGGCTACCACATTCGTCGAGGTTCTACTATAGATAGAGCCATCCTAGTCAAGTTCATGCAGTGGACTTACCAGGAAATATTTCCCTATCAAGATTTTTCTCACCTAGCCCGTACAGTTGAGCAATATTTCTCCGTTGATACCCCTTTATGGTGGGTATATGAAGAGGCAAGGGAGCAGGGAGCAGGAAGCAGGGGAGAAACTTTTTCCCCCATCGCTTGTTTGTGGGTAGGTAACGCCATAGATCAAATTACAGGCAGTCGTCATGCTCATATTTTCCTCCTCTACGTTGTCCCAGCATATCGTCGTAGGGGAATTGGCACAGCCTTGATGCAATATATAGAAAATTGGGCAAAACAAAGAGGCGATCGCCAAATCGGACTACAAGTATTTCAAACCAACACACCCGCATTAAGTCTTTATCAACAGCTTGGTTATCAAACACAATCCCTATGGATGATAAAATCACTTCATAGGGAATAGGTACGAGGCAATAGATCAGCTCTCGACTTCCGCTTCCTCCGCTTCCCTAGCCGCTGCTATATAATTTCTTGTTATTGAAAATAATATTATGTACGACGAAGACGATATAAACCTACTTGATCATGAAGCGGATTTAGAAAGCCCCCTAGACTACATAGAACCACTTACTGCTGAATCAGAAGTAGCAAAACCAGATCCCGAATTAATGCTGACACTACTGGAAAATCCTCAGCCTCAGCAACGAATGTTAGCAGCACGGGCTTTTTGTGATATTGAATATGAACCCGCAATACCCCATCTTATTCATCTGCTAACTGATGATTGTCCTTTAGTACGAGTCAGTGCAGCTTATGCCATCGGCCGCAATCCTAGCCCAAATGCTGTTCAACCATTAATTAATCAACTCAACAGTGACTTTAATGGTTATGTGCGAAAAGGCGTAGTTTGGGCTTTAGGAAATTGCCGCGATCGCCGTTCTTTAATTCCCCTCGCAGATGCCCTCAGAACCGATATTTCTGCTGTTCGTCTTTGGGCAGCCAGCGCCCTAGCCCAGATGGCAGGAGTGGGATATGAAGCCGTTGTAGGCGCAATACCTCCCTTAATTGAAGCCCTAGTTCAAGATCCAATCTCCGCAGTTCGTAGTAACTCCGCTTGGTCTATAGGACAACTCTGCAAAGAACTACCTTCTAACGTAGTTTATGCTACAGCCATAGATGCCCTAATTCAAGCCTTTGCGGAAGATAAAGACTTGGGAGTAAAAGAAGATGCCAAGGCCGCACTCTTGGGAGTCGGTGATCCTCGTGGTTTACAATTGATTGAAACCCTAGAACAAGAAGGCTGGTTTTGATAATTGATAATTGACAATTGATAATTGGGTAATATCTCCCTCTTACATATCTGGCAATTGCCAATCAATTTCCGGTTTACCACAAGACAGCAAAGCGGCATTAATAGCTGAAAAAGGCTTACTACCAAAAAAGCCATTGCGTGCAGAAAGTGGTGAAGGATGAGTTGACTGTATAACAATATGCCGATTGACATCAATCAATTTCAACTTTTTTTGTGCGTACCCACCCCACAACACAAACACAACTGGCTCACTTTTCTCATTGACCTTATTAATTACTGCATCTGTGAAAGTTTCCCAACCTTTATTTTTGTGAGAATTGGGTGTATGCGCTCTCACCGTCAACACTGCATTTAACATCAGCATACCCTGTTTAGCCCAGTCAACCAAATAACCATGATTGGGAATATCAAAACCTACATCTGTCTTCAGTTCTTTGAAAATATTCATTAGTGATGGAGGCGGTTTAATTCCTGGTTTAACAGAAAAACATAATCCATGTGCTTGGTTGTCATTATGGTAAGGATCTTGACCCAACAACAACACATTCACCTCTTCATAAGCTGTCAATTCAAAAGCAGAAAAAACTTCTTTTTCTGAGGGATAAATACGATCAGATAATCTTTCCTCCATCAAGAAATTTTGGAGTTTACCAAAGTACGGTTTCTCCAATTCTGCACCTAGAACTGCTTGCCAGGAATTAGGTAGTTGGATATCATTCATGCCACTGGATTGAGTTCAAAAGGACGTTCTGTATCATCTTCACCCAAATACTCACCATTTTGAATTTCTAGAATCACTAAAGGAATAGAACCTGGATTTTCTACTTTATGCAGTGTTGCTGCTGGGACATAAGTTGACTGGTTACGATTCAGCAGAATCTCATCATCACCACAAGTTACCTTAGCTACACCAGAAACTACAACCCAATGTTCATGACGATGATAATGAATTTGTGGTTTAATTCTATGTCGTGGCTTAATTTCTAACCGACTAATTCGATAATTTTCTCCTTCTTCTATTACTTCTACATAACCCCAATAACGTTCACCTGAATGGGGAGAACATTTTTCGAGATTGGTGTTAAGCTCATTTTCTTGTTGACTCATGATTAATTCTCCATCATTATGTTAATAGATGATTTTATCCTAATTCTCTATTGCTTATATAGTAATCATATTTGATTCTTGAAAAACACTCCGTACACTTCCCCTGTTCCCTGTTCCCTGTTAAGAGTTCCCTCTCTACACAGATAATTTCAAAAATCAAATACCAGTCCTATAAAGATAAAGTTTTATTAGCAAATAAAACTTGTTCAAACTCTAGAGTTGGTAATGCACGACTGAAGATGAATCCTTGAATAGCATCACAGTTATTTTGTCTTAAAAATGATAGCTCTGCTTCTGTTTCTACACCTTCAGCAATAATCTTGAGATTTAGCTCATGAGCCATTTTTATTAAAGATTTAGTAATGACAGATTTTTGGTAATCATGATCAACATTTTGGACAAAAGAGCGATCTATTTTGATTGTGTTAACTGAAAAAAAATGTAGGTAGTTTAAAGAAGCTTGTCCTGTACCAAAATCATCAATTGCTATCTTAATCCCATGTGATCGTAATTCATTCATAATAGCGATCGCACTCTGCACATCATCCATAATCATGCTTTCAGTAACTTCAATTTCCAGACAATTTGGATCTAAATTATTATTTTCTATCAAGTTAATAATTTTAGCACTTAAGTCAGGTTGATTAAATTCAACTGCTGATAAATTAACAGCGACAGTCAAAGGCTTAATCCCAGCATCGCGCCAAACTCTCATTTGGTGACAGACATTTTTTAAAACCCAATTGTCAATAGAAATGATTAAACCATTTTTCTCGGCTAAAGGAATAAATTCTCCAGGTGAAATCTGACCTAATTCATCACTATACCAACGCAATAAACTCTCAGCTGCAATTATTTTACCACTATTAATATCAATAATCGGTTGATAATAAACTTCCCAGCCCTGAAAATCATCTTTTGTAATTGTTTGGTTTAGAATTTTATCTAACAACTGCATTCTTGGAGTTAACTTGTTAACTGCCATCTGTGCCGATAAATATTTTTTTAAGCTTGCATACTTTTCTAACTTATTCTTGATCGCACTTAATAATTCGGAACGAGTAAATGGCTTAGTCAGGTAATCATCTGCTCCCAAATCCATACCTTGACGAAAATCCGATTTTGCCGATTTTGCAGTCAAAAAAATAAAGGGAATAGTTGCAGTTAATGGTTCTTTTCTTAATGCAGTTAATACTCCATAACCATCCATTTCTGGCATCATCATGTCACAGAGGATTAAATCAGGCAACTGAGAAATAGCTAAATTTAAGCCTATTTTACCATTATGGGCAGAAACTGTTTCAAACTCTTCAGCTGTCAACAGATCTACAAGGTTTTCCCGGACAGATTCTTCATCTTCTATGACTAAAATTTTGGGCATAATTAACCTCATATTGTATATTTTTTTAAGGGTAGTTTAACAGTAAATTGTGTACCTATGCCGAGCTTGCTAATTAAAGAAATTTGGCCTTGGTGAATATCTACACACTTTTTTACAATTGCTAATCCTAATCCAGTTCCTAAAATATTACCGACATTATTAGCACGATGGAAAGATTCAAATAAACGAGGTAGGTCTTCTTCAGGAATACCTATTCCCTGATCTTGAATTTCAAATACTGCTTGTTCATCTTCACAAGCGAGTGTAAATCTAACTAAACTGCCATCAGCAGAATATTTGAGTGCATTTGAGAGCAAATTACTGAGAATATATCCTAATAATTTGTTATCCATATAGCAGGATATAGATTCAGATTGACTGCTAAAAGAGATCAAGCGTTGACTTTTCAAATTCAACTGAACTTCTTCTACTAATTGACGGCAATATTCCACCAAATCAAAATATAAGGGTTTATATTCTAGTTTTCCTGCTTCTGCCTTGCCAATTACCAAGATATCATCTAGCATTTCTGTCATCCTATGGACAGCAATTTGAATTCGTCGTAGATGAGTTAGTTGTTTTTCTGGAGTCCATCGCTGATGGTAGTGTTCTAGCAACTCCGCAGAAGACAGAATGGTACTTAAAGGGGTACGAAATTCGTGGGAAGTCATGGAAATAAAACGAGATTTCAACTCATTGAGTTCTTTTTCTTTCTCTAGTGCAGTTCTGAGTTCTTGCTCCAATTGTTTGCGACTGCTAATATCAGCACAGTAACCAACCAATTCTATTGGGTTGCCAGTTTCATCCCAGACTACCTTACCTTGATCGTATATCCAACGATAAGTACCATCTGCGTGTAAAAACCGATATTCTAAACTATAATGTTTTTGCTCTAATACCTGTGATAGTTCTGCTAGTACAGTTGGTGCATCTTCCGGGTGGATGTGACTATACCAAAAGCTAGAATCTTGGATAAATTCTTGTGCTTCGTAGCCTATCATACCTTTGACATTATCACTGATAAAGACAATACCAGAACTTTTCGTGTGTTTACTAGTATAAATTATAGCTGGACTAGCGGCGAGTAAATATTGTAGACGTTGTTGGGTAACAAGTAATGCTGTTTCTGCTTGCTTGCGTTGAGTGATATCCGTGAGAATACCAATGTAGTGAGTTAGGCAACCATCTGTATCATAGACAGGAGAAATATTGAACTCATGCCAGAAGAGACTGCCATCTTTACGAGAATTTCGTAACATCACTGTACAGTCTTGTCCTGCTTGCATGGCTGTTCTCATTTGTTCTAAGGCTGATTGATTAATATCAGCACCCAGGAACAACCGAAAATTTTGTCTGATCACTTCCGTGGCTGTATAACCAGTCATGCGTTCAAAGGCAGGATTAACATAGGTAATTGAGCCATCGGGTATGGTAATATCAGCAATAATAATGCCGTTACTGCTGGCAGCAATCGCCCGATCTCGTAACCTTAAACCTTCTTCAATCAATCTGCTTTGGGTAATATCAGTGTATATACTTACGAAATAAACAATTTTTTCAGTAGCATCTTTAATTGCATCAGTCCGCAAATAAATCTGCACATAGTTACCACTCCGAGTTTGCATACTCACTTCACCATGCCAAGACTCTCCTCTGTGGACTGTAGCAAACACTGTTTCAAACACTTTGACATTTCTGAAGGTAGCTACCAAACCACCATTAGAATTTAATTCAATTCCTGTATAGTCAAATACTTCTGTAAAAGCGGGATTGACATAAATGATCTGTCCAGAAATATCCGCAATACTAATACCATCGCTGGTACTTTCTATGGCTTTTTGCAGTCTCAATAAAGACTTTTCTGTTAACTTCCGTTCTGTAATATCACGAGTTATTTTACAATAACCTCGAAGTTCACCAGTATCATCAGACAATGGCGTTAAAATACAATTAGCCCAAAAGTATGAGCCATCTTTGCGAACAAAAATACTTTCACATTCACACCTAGAATTCAACTTGGCTATTTCTAGTTGTTGTTTGGGTATGGCATTAGCAATATCTTCAGGTGGAAAAAAGCAAGAGAAATCACGTCCGACAATTTCTACTGCTTGATAGCCAGTAATACATTCTGCCCCAGAATTCCAACTCATGACCCTGCCGTTAGGATCAAGCATATAAATTGCATAGTCTTTTACACCTTCTACTAATAAATGGAAGTATTCTTCACTTTGACGCAATTCTTGTTCGGTTAATTTACGGTCTGTAATATCTGTAGAAATACCACAAATAGCATAATTAATTCCTTGGGTATCTTTTAAAGGAAATTTAATAGAAAAATAGGTATGTAATCCATCTGCATGAGGAGCAATTTCTTCATTTTCTCTATATATACCACTAGTAATTACTGCTAGATTATCTGCTGCAAATTTTTCTGCAATTTCTTGTGGCCAAATATCATATACACTTTTACCAACTATCTGTTCTTCATTGATACCAGATATTTTTTCAAATTGCTTATTAACTAATAAATATCTATTTTCTGTATCTAATAAATACATTACAGCCGGTAAATTGTCCAAAATTGCCTGTAGTCGCTGTTGAGTTTCCCACAATTTTGCTGATTCTTGTTGACGAACAGTGATATCTCGATCAATGCCACGATAGCCGCAAAATTTACCCTCAACATCAAAGATAGGAACACCATTAGTTTCCAGAACCACTAGATGACCATCTTGATGAACATTGATATTTTCCAGATATTTAAAGGATTGTCTGGAAGCAGTAATGGATCTAAAAATTTTACTCACACGCGCTGCTTCTTCAAGTGGCATGAGTTCAAAAGGGGTTTTTCCTAAAACTTGTTGGGGTTCATAACCTAAAATTTCTCGTACTTGAGGACTAACATAGGTATAAACGATATTTTCATCAACTTCCCATACCCAATCACTACTAGCTTCAACTAAGTTACGGAAACGTTCTTCGCTTGCTCGCAGGGAAGTTTCTGCTGTAACACGGTCGTGAATGTCAGTGTTAGTGCCAAACCAATTGACAATTTTACCTTGGCGATCGCGCAACGGTAACGCTCGTCCCAAATGCCAGCGATATATTCCTGAAGCTTTTTGAAACAGGCGAAATTCTACTTCATAATTTGTGCCTGTGGATAAAGATTGATGCCAAATATTAATACTATTAGGCAAATCATCAGGATGTACCCATTGTATCCATTGTCTACTCAAAACTTGATCTTGTGTGCAGCCAAAATCATCAAGGGTACGTTGATTTATATACTCAATATTACCATCAGCATCAGCAATCCATACCTGCTGCGGAATAGATTCAGCCAGAAAGCGAAACCGTTCTTCACTTTTTTCTAAAGCATCTTGTGCTTGCTTCCTGTTGGTGATATCTTCTATTGTCCCTAGCATACCAACCACCTGCCCTTCTGTATTGTGCAAGGGAACTTTATTTGTTTCCAGCCAAATCTGACTGCCATCTGCTTGCTGCTTGGGCGTGATAGCCTGATATTGGGCTTGATTGGTCTGCATCACCGCAGCATCGTAAGCACGGTAAAATTCTGCTTGTTCTTGGTTGGCAACTAAATCATAGTCTGTTTTCCCGATAATATCTTCTGGATTTTCAAAACCTACCATTTTCGCAAAGTTGCGATTACATCCCAAAAACACAGAATTGATATCTTTCCAAAAAATACTATGGGGAATAGTGTCCATAATCAACTGCAACATTTGCCGAGATTGCAAAAGTTGATTTTCCAACACTTCTACTACTTCCAAGGCCAGACAAATACTTTCAGGAGTAATCACTCCCACAGTTTGATCTTGTTCATCGACAATAGCCACTAACTGAGCCTGAGACAACCATGGCATTACAGTTGTTAGACTTTTAATTGCTGGCAAGTTGAGTTTCATCATTGAGGTTTGCATGACTTCAGCAATGGTTGTGTTTTTTAACTCAGTCCTTGCAGCCACAAGTCTCATGATATCTTGTTGTGTTAAGCACCCTACTAATTGGCAATCAGACTTTACCAAAACTCCTTGACACCTTTCTACCATGAGAGTGATCGCATCTAATACCAAGGTTTCCGGTGCAACAGTCAGTGGCGAACGGTCGATAATTGAATCTAAACTTTGGAGTACGAGATAGTGAGGTGATACTTGCATAATTGATTTAAAATTCACTACCAAACAATTTTGATTAAAAACCACTGATTTTCATATTGTGGCTTTAAATAGCTAAGATTATATCGCGTCAAGTACAGTATTTATTATGTTTACGATAAAACAATTATATGCGTATTATTACTAATAAATCTTGAGGGCAGCGGCATTGGCTAGAAGAAAGATTAATTCTTTCTCCTGACAGCAGCTTTCATCTGTCAGCGGTCAGCAGTAAAACCCTTTTGGTGCAAGGCTTTGTTATAAAAACTTGTACCTTATTGATCTGCAATATGCTGTATTTATTCTGAACTTCTGAACTCCTTTTTAAACTTTAAAGTTTAAAGTTTAAAGTTTTAATTTTTATTAATTACTCTTTTCTCACCATAACGTAGTAACCTTTCTATAGTTAACAAGCGATTTTCCCAGACTTTCACTTGATAAGGATTGTCAGCAATTAGTACACTCATCCAAGTTTTAAATTGAGACTGAAAACGAGACAGTGAACCTCTAGCACTAATCAAATTACTAGCAGAAGGTAAAACTGCCAGCTGATTTAAAGCATTTTGTAATTCTTGGGTCTGATTCTTAAAATCAGCAATTGTAGTTAGAGATTTATTAGGCGATCGCTCACTCTTCTCCCAGACCAATTGCCATTCTTTTTGCAAAGCAGCATACCTAAAAGCCGCAGTCCGAAAAGGCTGACGTTGAGGAATAGGATCATTCTTTGTATTTTGCACCTTCCCTTGAGTGCTAATCAATATTTCGTCTAAATTCTTATTAAAATTTTCAGCAGCAAATAAAGCATAACCACTAACAGGTAAATCCCTCAGCAGTTGTAATTGGTCAAATGCTCCTACACTGGGTAAAGAAAGCAAACGAATACCAGGAACTAATAAAGTAGAACCTAACTTAGTAGAATGAATCCAAGGTTCTGCTAATCTTTGAAAGCGAGGAGTATCTAAGGCATAAGTCATCGGCACAACTAAATCTATATCTCCTCGTCTAGCCCAAACTTCCCAATGCTGTTGAATTTTTTGCACTCGCTCATATTCTGCTAATGGAAACACCGCCACTGATAAAACTAAATAAGATCGCTTTTGTCGCAACATCTGGGCAACTTCACCCACAAAGCTATCAACTTGTTCAGTGCGGAATGCTGTCCACTTTTGCCATAAATCCCGCTGATTAGGAGAAATTTTCAGAGGATCTACACCAGTTTGTTGCTGAAACTTCTCTCTAGCAGCTTTACCATAACCGTAGGTTCGACCAGAAAAAGGGTCTTGAAAGGGATAGCGAATATAGTCTAGATGTAAACCATCGACTTGATAACGAGTGACAATTTCTGCGTACAGCTTTAATAAATACTCACGTACTTGAGGATTAGCTGGGTCTAAAAAAGGCTTTGTCTGACCAGCCGGAATCATTTGCCCACGCTGATCATAATTTGCCCAATTGGGATTTGCTGCCAGTACAGGCCCTGGATAATCAGGACTGACACCAATAATTTCATTATGACGGCGATTACCAGCCGCAAAAGTCCACACCCAAGCGTGTAACTCCATCCCCCGTTCATGGGCTAATTTCACTGCTACTGCTAATGGGTCCCAGTCTTGAATTAAGGGGTTTTGTTGTGGTGCAACCTGACTGGGATAAATCGTATAACTAGCATTGACAGTTTCAAAAAATACAGTATTAATTCCTGCCAGCGCCAAGCGATCAAAAATTGGTGCTAATCCTGCTTCATTACCAGCCTTAACAATTGTCCCCCGATCTAACCAAACAGCCCGAATTTCTGGTTGGGCTATACGTTGATTAACAGGAAATTGTTGCCATAAATTTGTTTTTGCCTTTAACCACTGTTGACGTACCAAGGCATAGTTTTTTTGGGAAATTAACACAGGTATGTTTTTGGCAACTTCCTGCGCTTGGGCTAAAGTTTGTTCTAAACTCAGGTTTGTTGTTTCGGTAGATGCTAACTTGGGAGTTTCTGACTTCAACGATTGGGGTTTAGTCATATTCACACCACCATTATTAACTGAAGCTGCTAAATGGGCGCTTTGGACTCTACCAATCAGATTTTCTAATTCTCGTTGCAGTGCAACAGCATCTTTATTACTAATCGGTTGATTAGAATTGGGTATGACATCCAAACGAACCGTTGACTCCAGCAGATCAATATCTTCCTGGAAATTTTGGGGCGTGACTTTAGCAGCGGGTTTTGATTGGGGAAGCGTTTTTGGTGTTATTTGTCTAGGTTTAGTTTTTGGTTTTTTGATCTTATTTTTTTTGCCAACAGTTATCCGTCGAGTTTGCGTTTTTGGCTTCCTGGTATTAGGTTTCCTACTAACAATTAACCCTTGATTGCCATTTTTCTGGCTTTTAATGACGCTCAATACGTCTGCTGCTGTTGCCGCTTGTGTGGGCAAAATTACCAAAAAATCAAAGATTAAAAAATTTAAGTTTAAGCAGAATAATCCCACTTGTTTCCATGGGAATTTCATATTTTTAATCATAGGTAATTAGTAATTTAATGCTGACTAATATAGCAAGTGACAGGTGACAAGGAATTTTAGATTTTAGATTTTAGATTAAAAAAATGTGGTATAGCTCCTGGTCTTTCAGGACGGAAAAATACTCGCTGCGCTGCGTACGCTTCGCTAACGTAAATCCCAAATCCAAAATTTTCAAGCTCTACACTTTAGGGTGGAGTCAATCCAAAATTCAAAATCCAAAATCCTATAACTACTGGCAACAAGTATTAATTAAATCTTCAACTCCCGCTACGGGGAATATGCTGATATTCAATTGACGAGATACTTCCTCCACGGTCATATCATCTAAAAATATTAACTCCCCATGTTTAAGCATCACACTGGGTAGCAAAATACCCTCTCCTAAATCTTGCCCCTGTAAGTGGAAAATTAAATCATGTCCAGTTAATAATCCCGTAACACTGATATTTTGCCCCCAATAATCGCTACATAAAGCACGCATATTTACCTCTAATCCTGCCACAGCATTTAACTGTTTCACAAGAGGTTTAAATGCCTGTTCTACAGCATTACCTACAACCCAAGTTAATTTTTTCGGTTCAGCAATTTTAGCGGGTAATAATTCCTGAGCAGCATAGGTAAATTGTTTAATAAATAAGCGAATTGAACCCACGCCATTATCTATTTGCGGATATTCTTCATATTCAGCTTCACTAGGTAATTCTTCCCCAGCAATTAAAAACCACTCATCAGCTAACCAAGCCACGCTAGAACCGTATTTTTGCCGAAATTCTTGGGACAGTAATTTCACTTGACTAATTACTTCCCGTGCTTTTTCTGGAGTTACAGGTATCAGTTCATCTTCTTGGGGACGAAATCGAGTTAAACCAACTGGAACAACTGCCACTGATGCTACCGCAGGTATTTCCCCAGTATGAAAAGATGTTAAATCTCGTAATGTCCGCTCTAAATGTTCACCATCGTTTATCCCTGGACAAACCACAACTTGAGCATGAATTTGTAACCTTCTTTTTTGAAACCATTTGATTTGTTCTAAAATTTGTCCGGCACGGTTATTTTTTAATAATCTAATTCTCACTTCTGGTTCTGTCGCATGAACAGAAACATACAAGGGAGATAACCGCATTTGTTCAATCCGCTGCCATTCTTTTTCTGGTAAATTGGTCAGTGTTAAATAAGAACCATATAAGAAACTCAAGCGATAATCATCATCTTTAAAATACAAACTAGAACGTTTACCCGGTGGTTGTTGATCAATAAAGCAAAAGGGACAACGGTTATTACACTGAATTAACCCATCAAATAAAGCGGTTTCAAATTCTAAACCCAAATCGTCATCATAATCTTTTTCAATTTCAATATGATGAGTTTTACCAGTAGTATCTAAAACTTCTAGTTCTAAAAATTCATCTGCACATAAAAACTGATAATCAATTAAATCACGAGGTTGTACACCATTAATAGCAACAATTGCATCACCCACCTCAAAGCCAATTTCAGCAGCGATGGATTCGGAAAGCACCTTGGTAATTTTAGCAGGATGAATGGTATTCATGGGAAATTAAAAATAGGGAATAGGGAATAGGGAATAGGGAATAAAGTTTTAGATTGAAGTTGCTCAAAACAATCCAAAATTCAAAATTAAGAACACCCATACCCTTCTATAGGACTGGTATTTGATTTTTGAAATTATCTGTGTAGAGAGGTAACTCTTAACAGGGAACAGGGAACAGGGGAAGTGTACGGAGTGTTTTTCAAGAATCAAATATGATTCCTATATACTTATCCGTAAGTATTCAGCAATCAGCCGTCAGTAAGAAATTGAAAAAACAAAGATAAAGGCCAGCCTGTAAATGTCTATTGTGGAATTGGGCAAACTGTTGATTTGATGAAAAACCTATCTACTTATAGTTTCAAGCTGATTACTGATTACTGATAGCTGAATGCTTACAATTATCCTTGCCAACCTGATGCGATCGCACACAAAATGGCACTGCCAAAAGCCAATCTATACCAGACAAAAACATAGGTATTTTTGGTTTGTAAGTACCGAATTAGAAATGCAATTGATAGGTAGGAAAAAATAAAGGTGGTAACAATCCCTATAACTAGTAGTAAAACTATATTATCTGGTAACTGTTGTTCCTGAAACTGTTTGAATATTTTTAGACTTTTATACAAGGTGGCAATGGTCAAAGTGGGAAATCCTAACAAAAATGAAAACTTAGCGGCTGTATCACGTTCTAATCCTAAAAATAAAGCCGTTGTCAATGTTGAACCAGAACGAGAAACACCAGGAATCAAAGCTAGAGTTTGTCCCAATCCTACTAATATACCATCTCGAATTTGCAAGGAATCAAAACCACGCTTGCGAGTACCAATTTTTTCTGCCAAGCCTAGTAAAATTGCCATTACTACTGACATTATACCAATAATTAATGCACTCTCAGGTAAAATGTCTTTTAACAGAAAACCCACAAGTAATGCAGGTATTGTTCCTACCGCAATACCCACGGTGATTTTCCATTCCTCACGTTCCCAATCTTGCTCCTTCAGTGCGGCAATTGCACCTTTAACAAGGCTAGAAATCAACGACCAAAAATATAACAAAATAGCAAGCACACTGCCAAATTGAATGGCATCAACAAAGTCTTTAGAACCTAGTTCTTTCCAAGCAAATATCTTAGTGACAATTAACAGATGTGCTGTACTGCTAATGGGTAAAAACTCTGTAATACCTTGAACTATACCCAAAATAAATGCCTGCAACCATTCCGGGGTAATTTTTGCTGTGTTTTCTGCCACGGCCAGCAGTTGCGAGGATAGTAAACCCATACTACTTAATTCTAAGATTGTCGCCATCAACCAGACTCCCAAAATGGATGCGTAATTTTAGCAAATTATCCATCCTGATCCGTTCTTGTCATCTGTTTTTCCGGGTAAGATTTATCGGAGGCAGGGGAGGTAGGGGAGAAATAAATTCTTCTGATTCTACTGAACTACTGAACTCCTGAACTCCTATTCCCTATTCCTTAATATTGGCCATATAATCAATTATGCCCCTAGGGGGGATTTTAGAGTGTGATATTGTAGATAAGTAAAGTTTAGTAACAAATATTAAAAACATTGATTAATAATACGTTTTCATCCTACTCTGCCGTCAAATCTTCTATTAATACTGATTTACATACCGCTGATACTAGGCACAGAGGTATCCAAGAATTAGAGTCGGCTCTTTCCTTATCGCCTTCCTTTGCTGATAGAATAGCCACTCGGCAAATTTGGTTAGTTTTTGCTGCGGCGGTGTTTTTAGTAACAGTACCAGTATTTATAGAAGCGCCCCTAGTGCGATCGCTACCCACCGTCAGTTTAGTGACGACAGTATTTTGGATTTGGTTGAGTTTGAACTTAATGTCACGTCCACAAACCTATCTGTGGGGAGATTTACTCTTAGGATTTAGCTGGAGTTGGCTAACAGGGGCGATTTACTGGGGTTGGTTACGTTGGGAACCTTTATGGCATTTACCAATAGAATCTATTGGCTTACCTTTTGCCCTCTGGTGTCTATGGCGCAATTGGGGTAAAGTCGGTAACTGGTTTTATCTAGGTTCTCTATTCGGCACAGTCTTAACAGACATATATTTTTATCTAGTAGATTTAATGCCCTATTGGCGGCAAATTATGAGAACAGATGCCAGTGGAGCGTCACAAATCTTAAAAAATGCTTTGTTACAAGTGCAGACTCCTTGGGGAGAAGGCTGGGCAATTATTCTGGCCTTAGCACTCCTGACAGTAGGGCTTGTATCTTTAGGTAACAAGGAAAGCTATTGGTACGCCTTTGGTGGCGCAGTTTTGAGTACAATTTTAGTAGACAGCTTATTCTTACTAGCAGCGATTCTGGCATAGAAGTAACCTACAGACGACACCCAAAATGCTCTTGATTTCTTGCAGTTACTACCCCCTTAATTCGTAAGCACTCAGCACTCAACACTCAGCACTCGAAATAAATCTTTACATATTAAAAATAGACAAAAATCCTTAACATGGTATTGAGGAAGAATATTGGAATTTACAACTTCAACCATAGCTAAGTTCCGGTAGTTCACTAAGCTGTATATTAGTTTCTGATGACTGCTGTGTGTTGATTCAGCTATCAGCTATCAATCCAAGCATGAAGTCAGAGGAAACAGTACCATCACCCCTCAGAGCGATCAGTGGGGTTAAATAAATACTTCATACTTCTCACTTCAGCCCACAGTTGACAGCTTCTAGTTGAAAGCTTTTATTTCTGTTTGATGGAAAGAGGTAGAAAAATCGTGAAAGGATTATTACGTTTATTAACAGTCTTTAGTTTGTTCTTAGGCTGCTGGGGATGGCTAGGAACAACTCAAACAGCCCAAGCTGCAAGTTTCAACAACATAACTTGGCCTCAAGCCCCAGTTTTGGCAATTGCACGCCAAAATAAGGCAGATGCCAAGCTAGGAACTGATTTTGGTAAAAAAATTGATTTGAATAATACCAACATTGCTGCTTTTCAACAGTATCCAGGGCTTTATCCCACCTTGGCTAAGAAAATCATCAAAAATGCTCCTTACAAGAGTGTAGAGGATGTGTTGAATTTGCCTGGATTGAGCGATCGTCAAAAACAAACCTTACAAGCCAACTTAGATAATTTCGCTGTTACAGAATACGAGCCTAACTTCAACGAAGGAGATGATCGTATTAACAACGGTATCTACAGATAACTCTGTTTGGTAATTGGAGAACAGGGGGCAGGGTGCAGGGAGCAGGGGGCAGGGTAGACAATACAGTTGAGGATTCAACCACACCTGGACAAGAACCACTTTGTAAAAGTGGAGGACTTGAAC
>NZ_LUFH02000056.1 GCF_001586785.1 Sphaerospermopsis aphanizomenoides BCCUSP55 | reverse complement strand
TGTAAGATGTTATGGTGAAAAAAGTGTGTAGGGGTGTAAGGGTGTAGGGTTGTAGGGGTGATATCAATTAAAAAATTCCTGCCTTCTGTCACCTGTCACCTGTCACCTGTCACCTGTCACCTGTCACCTGTCACCTGTCACCTGTCACCTGTCACCTGTCACCTGTCACCTGTCACCTGTCACCTGTCACCTGTCACCTTTTCCTTCTACCTTCTCATGGAATTTCTTTCACAGTTACTGCCTGTTCATCTCTCATGATAGGAATTGCGAGGGGTAGTCCACAGGAAGCGGTGAAAAATTGCTGAATTTGATTCAAGCCTGACAAGCTACCACAAAACAGCACTTGATCGCCTGTTCTTAATTCCATATTGCCATGAGGAAAGCGCATAAATTTACCATCGCGGCGAATTGCTTGAACTTTTACGTCATACTGTTCATCAGCAGTGACATCAGCCAGATTTATCCCCAAAACAGGACAGTTAGCTTGGACTGTTACCCACTGACAAGCGTTACTTTCTGCCGGAACAGCTGCTTTTCCTTGAGCAAATTCGGCTAAAGCGGCTAATTCCTCATCTGCACCCACCACTAACAAGCGATCGCCCTCTTGTAGTTGAATTTGGGTACTGGGATAATCAATCTCTTCCCCATCAGCGCGACGAATAGCCATTAAACTCACCCCAATTAAATAGCGCATATCTGCTTCTTCCAAAGTCATGCCAATTAATGGGGAGTCAGCGGGTAAGTCATACCAACGCCGGTTTAAATCGCGGGTTACTTGCTGTAGATGTTGGGAAACTTCAGCCGCAGAACGTTCAGGACGCAAATCTAAATAATGGTCTTTGCGAATTTCCTGCATTTTCTGTTGTACTGCTTCTTTGGATAATCCCACACCTGTGAGTAGATAGGCAGCCATTTCCAAACTAGCTTCAAACTCTGGTTGTACCACTTCCTTTGCACCCAGTTGGTACAGTACCTCAATATTTTTATCTTGGGTAGCGCGGACAACTAAATCTAATTCTGGCGATAATTCCAAAGCGCGTTTCAGGGACAGACGAATACTAGCCGGATCAGGAAGTGCGATCGCCATGCCTCTAGCATAATTCACTCCAGCAGTTTCCAAAACGTGAAAACTGACAGCATTTCCATACACATAGGGTATACCAGCTTCCCGTAACTGCTGAATTCTGCTTTCTGACTGATCAATTACCACCACAGGTAACTGGTATTGCTGCAACAACCGCACCAAATTCTTACCAATGCGACCATAACCACAAACCACAATATGGTCTTTCAAAGGTAAATCTTCTGCAAAATCACGCGCTTGTTCTTCCACCAAATAAGGTTTTAACCAAGGCATGGACTCTGCAAAATTAAATAACAATGGCACTAACCGCAACACAAAGGGAGTCAACATTAAAGTGACAGCAGTAGTTCCCAAAGTTAGCAGATATATCCGCCGGGAAACCAACCCCAAAGCTTGACCTTCACTAGCTAGTACAAAGGAAAACTCCCCAATTTGCGCTAATCCCAAACCCGCAATTAAAGCTGTTTTCAACGGATAGCGGAATAACTTTACCAGGGGAGTGATAATTAAAAACTTACCCACAAACACCAAAGCCACCAAACCGAGAATCAATTCCAGGTTTTGCCACAAAAACACCGGATCAATTAACATCCCAATGGCAGCGAAAAACAAACTCGCAAAAATATCTCGCAGTGGTTCAACAATCGTCAGGGTTTCGTCAGCATATTCCACCTCCGAAATCATCAACCCCGCGACAAACGCCCCCATTTCGATAGAAAGACCTAAATATTCAGTTAGCAGGGCAATACATAAACATAAAGTCACCACCCCCAACAAAAACAACTCCCGGCTTTCCGTGCGTGCCAGCAGTCGCAACAAAGGGGGAATTAACCAAATACCCGCCACCACAGCACCCGCAGCAAATAAACCAATGCGTACCAAAGCCGTCAGCACTGCTAAACCAATGGCTTCACCTGGTTCATGCAAAGCGGGTAATACAGCCAGCATTAATCCTAGTGCTAAGTCCTGGACGACTAAAATCCCCAGCATCACCTGTCCGTGGGGTGTTTCCGTCTCGTTGCGTTCCATCAAGCATTTGAGGACAACTGCTGTAGAAGACAAAGACAAAATCGAACCTAAAAATACACCTTTAGCCGGTAAAGTCCCCCAAGCACCTGTCACCCCACACACCACAACAGTGATGAGAATAGTGAGCAGGATTTGTAGTCCTCCACCGCCCAAAGCTATAGCTCTTACCTTTTTCAGTTCCGCAAAGGAAAATTCCACACCCAAAGCAAACAACAAAAAGGCTACACCGAACTGTGCCAAGGTTTCCACCTGGACAACTTCTTTAATTAATCCCAGTCCGGCGGGTCCGACAATCATACCCCCAATCAGATATCCCAGCAGCACGGGTTGTTTGAGCAGCGCGGCCAGCAGTCCACCGCAGGCAGCGACGGCGAAAACTGAAACCAAATCGACAATTAACCGAAAATCCTCTTGCACCAGCTTTAATAAGAAATATAAAGACCTTTATTAACTCAGCATACAAAGTTTTCACTTTTTGCGGGGAGATTCAGGGCTAATAAAATTTTCGGCTTGAGTTTTGTTTGTTGTTCACGCCAAATCGCAACTAGTTAATATATATATTGATGTGTTTGGGAGAGAGGCAAAAAAAAGTTGTTCTTGTTCCTGGTTGAGAGCTTGTTGAGAATATGAGGGGGAAATTCTCAATAATCTTGAGAATGTTGTCAATAAGCCAACGATTTTACAAGGTTCTTGACATCTTGACTTTTTATGGTATTGTAGAGGTGTATAATAAATGCAGATGCTATATCTAAAATTTTACCGTCCTTCTATACAAAAATAATAAAAATTAAAAACAACTGAAAAACTAAATATGGGTTGGTTAGAGCGCGTTGCAGAAATCCGTCATACTTGTAATGTGCCAACACCAGCTAGGAATGTTGCTATTGCTAGAGTATGGATAGATGATAATGATGATAATTTTGAGGAGCTATTCGCCATTAGTGGTAAGCTACAACGAACAGGGGCGGTTGTTTTACCAAAGCAACTGATGTTTAAAACCTTTGAAGTTGGTGGACATCGCAGAGATTTAGATTCAGAGTACAAAATATTAGAAGCGATCGCAAAAAGATTCTCTAATAATAAAGAAATAAAAGCTAAGATTGAATTATTCACAGAAAGAGAGCCTTGTAATTCTTGTGACTATGTAATTAAGCAGTTTAGGGAAACCTTCCCGAATATTCAGCTAAATGTTCACCACGGCAACATTGCTTAAAGGAGTCGGTAGAAATGTTGAATTGCAATTTACCTGCACCAATTGAACTTATTTATAAAGAAAATAAGCTTGTACCATGTTCTGAGTTGGAAATAATTCAACTGGAAAAAACACAAGGTATTAATCTCCCCAGAACTTACAAAGATTTTCTTAAAATAATGGGGCATGGTGCAGATAAATTTCTACGAGGTTCAGATTGTTTTTATGAACATTTACCACAACTTCAAGTATGGGCTAAACAATTGTTGCTAGAAAATGATTTTCCTCAATCTTTACCAGATGATGCCTTTGTATTTTTCATGCACCAAGGTTATCAGTTTAGCTTTTTCCGTCTTTCGGAAGGTGATAACCCACCAATTTACTCATATTGCGAAGGACAGGAAGAATCTTATTTTATTAAAACTCATGATCAGTTCAGTGACTTTTTAGCAGTGGAAATAGACCTTTATTTTCAGTCTTCAATGTCTCTAGCAATTTAAACGTTTTATCGTATCAAATTTATAATCAGCTTTTTCTTTACCTAATATCGCACTTGTCATTTTTTGGAAAAGTTGCTTTTCCTAGTGTCAAACCAAACTACTCACTGCAAATACAGAAACAAACACCACCTCCGTAGGCTTATTAGGTGCTTTTTTATAGGAGATGGTATTAGTTTACTCAAATCAAGTCTCTTGAACTTTTTGAAATTGTTCAACTAATTCTTGCATCTTGCACAAGAAAATCGCTGTAAAAATACGTCTCTACTTTACTACCTCACATTTCTCACCAAAAAATTCGACTGACCGCAACTTTTCTGAGAACGCTTTAAAATTTCCGCACTACAAATACCAGCTTTACCATCTTTAGAAAAGCAAAAGTATACCTCTTTCAAAAACCTACCAGAATCAGAACAATAAGGTGCAATACCATCAGCAGTAAATTTGCTATTAGCAGTGACAAAAGAATTTTTCAAGTCTTTAACCGTCGTGCGGAAAGGCTTTTCAGGACGATTATAGGCTGTGGGAATAACAAGAGAATATTTTAAATTTTTACTTAATGCTAAATATTCTGTAGGTTCTTTACCAGAACAAGTGCCGTGTTTTTCCCATTCATGATCATAAAGTCTCTCATTGGGAAACAAACCCCGGAATTTCTGCTTTAGTAACGTGGGTAATTTTTCCGTTGAACAGTTAGCAGGATAACCTTTTTGATATTGTGGCCACAGACCATGCAACACAAAACCATACTTTTTTCCTGGGTTACACTGTTGGGGGTCACGTTTGGCATTGTTCGCACAATAATCAGGAGACCAAGATAAGGTTAAAACATAAAAATCAAATTTACCGGGAGTTCCACGACTTTGAGCAGTAGCAATATTAGGTAAAGCTAGACTAGTTATTAATAGGGAAGATGCGACGAAAATTTTGTGAATCTGCATATTAACAACCGATGGTCTTGGTACTAAAGGGGTGCAAATTTACATTACCGCATTTTGGTAACAAAAAATTGATAAGTCTATGGAATTATTTGAGAACCATTGCTAGATTCTGCTGATGGTAATAGCGGTTCAATTTACACCGAACTGAATACGACGCAGCAATTTCTGATTTCCAGAAAGCGGCAGAAATATTTTTATGTGTTGATTATTCCAGTCACAAAGTAATAATTGATGGAGTTTATTTATTAAAGTAACAATCTATTAACAGTATTTATTTGTCACACATAATTTCCTACAATAATTAATAAAGACTTTTATAAAAGGTGTAAGTAAAAAAATGCTTAAAACCGTTGCAGACGTGATGAGCCGTGATCCTGTTCTCGTCCGTCCTCAAACTCCTCTAAAAGAAGCTATCCAAATCTTGGCAGAAAAACGAATTAGCGGTTTACCTGTAGTTGATGATGCGAGTAAATTGGTAGGAATTATATCAGAAACTGACTTGATGTGGCAAGAAACTGGTGTAACACCTCCAGCTTACATTATGTTTTTGGATAGTGTAATTTATTTACAAAATCCTGGTGCTTATGAACGAGATTTACATAAAGCATTAGGACAAACAGTAGGGGAAGTAATGAGTAAAAATCCTCTCACTATTACTCCTGAGAAATCCTTAAAAGAAGCTGCAAAAATTATCCAAGAACATAAAGTGCATCGTCTACCTGTCCTTGACAGTACGGGTAAAGTGATTGGTATTCTGACTCGTGGCGATATTATCCGTGCTATGGCCGCAGAATAGGTGACAGGTGACAGGTGACAGAGAAGAGGCAGGGGAAGCAGGAGAAGCAGGGGAAGCAGGGGAAGATTAATAACCCAATGCCCAATGCCCAATGCCCAATGCTCAATAACATATAGGACTCCTATTTGATTATTGAACAAAACTCCGTACATCCAACTCCTCTAAAACCCTATTCCCTGCCTACACAAACCAATATGGCTTACGCCACACTGCGCTATCAGAAACCAAACCGGATTCCTATAGGATAATTAAATGAGTATTTCTGCTGAGTCTGTGAAAGAATTACTGAGTTCTGAGAATTTGGGCGATCGCTTGCGTGCTGTTAATCAAATTCGAGAACTAGAACCTAAAACCGCATTTGAACTAATACAAATCGCTATTGGGGATAAAAATTCCCGTGTCCGTTATTCTGCGGTAAGTCAACTTGATACTTTGGGAGAACAGGATTTAGATTTATCCTTGCAGATATTACGGCAACTACTCAATGATCCAGAAGCAGATGTGCAAGCAGCAGCAGCAGATTGTTTAGGTGCGCTGAAATTACACGCAGCTTTTGAAGATTTAGAGCAGCTTTACCATAAAACCCCGGAATGGTTAGTACAATTCAGTATTATTGCTACCTTGGGAGCATTGGGAGATCCACGGGGTTTTGAACTACTTAAACAAGCACTTGCTTCCGATAACGGTTTAATCCAAACTGCTGCTATCAGTTCCCTGGGTGAGTTGGGAGATGTTCAAGCTGTTCCCCTTTTAGTTCAATACAGCACTAACCCAGATTGGCAAATTCGTTACAGAGTGGTACAAGCTTTGAGTAGTTTAGGTAGTACCGAAGCTAAATCTGTTCTGGAAACTCTGGTTAATGACGAAGTTGAAGCAGTTGCAAAGGAAGCGAAAACAGCTTTGGAATAAAGCTTAATATCCCTGATTTCTTTCTTGATCTTGTCAATCAATGTTATCTAGCAGGTGACAGAGTTAAAAAGCTTTTAGTGTCTACGTTTTATCATCTGTTGATTGATTTCTTAACCACCTTAGCTGTTGCTATAAGTTGGGGATATTTTTGAGGTTCTACAACTAAAAAAAATTGGCCTGGTTGGTAAAGTTGCATTCCCACCAGGTCGATATTTAAAGATTTTAATGTTATGGCCGTGGACAGGGTGGTGAGGACATCAATTGATAATGAAACTCCCACGAAAAGAGGCTTTTACTCCTGACTCCTGCTATAAAAGCAGTCTTACAAATTATGCTTTTACAAGTTTGCGACGACGAGCTAAGGTCATTCCTGCACCAACTAAACCTAAACCTAACATTGTGGTGGGTTCAGGAACTTTAGCAGTGAAAGCAGCACCTGAGAAAGTTAAACCACTTAAGGAGCCACCACCATTGAGAAGTGCCTGTACAGCAGCAACATTTGTATCATTCTTTTGGAAAGTTATGTTTCCTGCACCAGCACTGGTCTCACCAGTTTCACTAACAAAAGTTCCCCAGATTTCAACGTCTACACTGACGTTAGCACCTGACTGGCTGAGTTTATATTTAGCAGAACTCAGATTAAAAACATTTTTATCGTTGACTATGGTCGAGTAATTACCACCGGCAACAATACCAGGAGCCTCACCCAAAACAGGAAGCTCAAGATTACCTAAGTCTAAAAAAGGGTTTTGTGTTGCAAATGCGTCAAAAGAAATGATATCACGGATGCCTGCGGAATTGAAACCTACGAAGCTTCCTGTTTGACCAGAAAGAGCAACTGGAGTAACTGGTCCATTATTAGGAGGAACAAAATCTACGCTGTCAGGTGAGAATGTGAGGGAGTTCTTTGTCAATGTAACGTTACTGCCTAAAGCTCCTGGATAGGTTAGACCACCGTCAAAACTAAACTCACCTACAATAGCAGCAGCTTGAGCAGCACCAGTAGAGGCCAAAAACCCAGTAGCAACAATGGGCAGAGCAGTAGCAGCAGCTAGTACCTTGGATTTAAAGTTAAACATTGTAGTCTAAAGCTCCTATGAAAAGATGTAAGAAAAAATAATTACGTGATTTTCCGAGCAGCAATCCTGTAAATTGTGTAGCAGTTCAAAAGATAAGCGTTTTAACCTGAAATGAAGTCGTTTTCTGTTTTCGTTTAAAAACTAAGCTAGGATTGCTGTGTTAACACTGTCAGGATACTGTAGCTGTTAGCTATTAGTTCCTTGTGTGTTCCCTACATTAGAATAATTACATAGCCAATCAGTAGTTGGCAATATGTACCTAAGCATCTTGATGTAATCTTCATCAAGCATTTAGTTGTTTTTCTCGCATCCGTAAATCTGATCAAGCGTAATTTTACGGCAATAGCCTGAGATGAAGCCAGTTTGGTTAACAACAGTGCTACACCCCCACGCTGGGTTAAAAATCAACAAATCACTTATGTTGTAAGCTTTGCGTTGACCTTGATTTTTTATTTATCCAATCCTTAACGGCATTCCTAGTTATATGAAGCTATGATGAAGAAGTTACCCTTAAAACCATTACTGATACTGAAATTTCTACCCACCATAGACCTGTGGCCATGTAGTCCATAAAAAAACTATCACCGCACCCACCGCGAGAATACCCTGAAGTAAATTTCCTACTACCGTTCCTACAGTTATTCCTATACCAGCTTTAACAGCTTTACCCAAGTCTCTTTGATAAAGAAATTCACCAATAATCGCACCTAAAAGCGGTCCCAGTAACATACCTAATAGCGGACCCCCAAAAGGTAAAGTAGGCAATAATCCGAAAAATCCCAGAAATAAACCGACAAATGCACCAATTTGTCCCCATTTACTCGCACCAGCTTGTTTTGCACCTACGTAACCAGCTAAGAAATCTACTCCCATACTCAAAAGTAGAACAATAATTGTCACAATCAGGGGAATTTTAATTGCTGCCAAGGAACTACTGACGACTCCCCAGATGATAATAGCTACTAATATCAAGCTACTACCAGGAATAGCTGGAACTACTGCACCAATTACACCCACGAGCATTACAGCTACTAATAACCAGTAAATAATTTGCATAATTCGTAATTCAGGGAACAGGGAACAGGGAACAGGGAACAGGGAACAGGGAATAGGCAGAAGATAAGATTCAAGTGTTAAAAGACTATAGTCAAGAATTCTTAATTCTTAATTCTTAATTCTTAATTCTTAATTCTTAATTCTTAATTCTTAATTCTTAATTCTTAATTCTTAATTCTTAATTCTTAATTCTTAATTCTTAATTTCTCTCCCCTACACCCCTTTCAAGCGTTACAGCTAATTTATCAGCAATACCCGCAATCCAGTTTTCGTCTTGTTTGGTGTAACTCCGAGGAGCATTTGCCCCTAAAATTAAAACACCTTCTCTACCAATTGGTTGACAAATTACACCTTGTGTATTTTCTGGTAAATAATCAAATTCAATTTTGCCGGGATAAACTTTCAAAGCTACTAAATAAACTGGTTTGTGTGTTTCTAAAACTCTTTTTAATATTGCTCCTGGTACTACTTCCGACTTAGAGGCCAGAATACCGCGACGTAACAGAACTTTACCTTGGTAATAAACTATGAGCGATCGCGTGACCGTATTCGTCAATAATAAATGCGATGCCCAGGCTAATTCTGTTTTCACGGTTTCTGGTAAATCGGGGGCTAAGACAAAACCTTCCTCTCCAATTAGTTCTACCGTCTCAGGTGTGCGAGGTTGTACTTGCTGCCAAATCAAACCCGTTAAAATTAACACCGCACTCAAAATTACTCCCAGCACATCCCCCCGCGCTTGAGAATCTGTCAGTTCCGGTGTTAACAAACGATTAATCAGCAAAAGTACAGCACCTAAACCCCCGACTACCAAGGGTAAACGCCGCAAAACTACATTAGGATCAGATTTTGTCATTGGTCATTGGTCATTGGTCATTGGTCATTGGGTTATTAATCTTCCCCTGCTTCCCCTGCTTCCCCTGCTTCCCCTGCCTCCCCTGCCTCTTCACTGTCACCTATCACCTACTCCTCTCCTGGTTCAATAATCCTCTGAAAAAGATAACCAGTACCTCTAGCAGTAAGTATTAATTCTGGGTTACTAGGATCATCTTCTAATTTTGCCCGCAACCGTGAGATATGCACATCTACCACGCGAGTATCAACATGACGTTCTGGTGTATATCCCCAAACTTCTTGCAAAATTTCTGAACGAGAAAACGCTTCTCCCGAACGGCTCACCAATAATTCTAGTAGGCTAAACTCCATCCCAGTTAAGCGGATACGTTCATCACCTTTGTAAACTTGGCGTTTATTTGTATCAATTCTAATATTCCCGACATGAATCACTCCAGAACTGGGAATACCAGTTGCACCTGTTTTGTCTACTCGTCGTAAAACTGAGCGAATCCGCGCTTCTAATTCCTTGGGGGAGAATGGTTTGACTACATAGTCGTCAGCACCCAATTCTAAGCCTGTGATGCGATCGGCTACATCACCCAAAGCTGTTAGCATAATAATCGGAACATCAGATTCTTTACGTAATTCTTGACAGACACCATAGCCGTCTAACTTTGGCATCATCACATCTAAAACTACTAAATCTGGTTCAGCTTTGCGAAAAGTTTCTAAAGCTTCTTCGCCGTCACCAGCGGTTACTACATCATAGCCAATCATGGAAAGGCGCGTTTCCAAAATCCGGCGAATGCTGGCTTCGTCGTCTACTACTAGGATTTTTTCTTTATGACTTTCCAAGTTTCCCTCAGCTCCTTAACCAAAATTTTACATGATGAATTTTTAATATCATATTATTAAGATATCATTCCTGCTGTTAATTGGAAAAAGCTCAAATTACTACTGTGATGGGATTTTTCTGGATAGCAACAATTAAGAAAAAATTAAGATTATTTCATAAAATTTAAGCATGGCAAAGCCAAAAACCATTTTTATTTGTAGCAAATGTGGAGCAGAATTCTCCCAATGGTTTGGAAAGTGTTCCAACTGTGACACTTACGATTCTTTAGTAGAACAGAATGCCACACCTTTCGGAGTAGATATACCTAGTCGTGGGGGAGTCGGTAACTGGCACGCTGCACCAGGAGGTATTAAATCATCTGCTAATAAACCCGCTAAACCAAGAGCTTCTCTAACTTTTGATCAAATTAGCGATCGCCAAATTGCGCGATGGGAATCTGGTTATGGAGAGTTAGATCGGGTACTCGGTGGTGGAGTTGTCCCCGGTTCAATGGTGCTTATCGGTGGCGATCCCGGTATAGGTAAATCTACTTTGTTATTACAAGTATCTAACCAACTGGCGCAAAGATACCGTATTCTCTACGTCACAGGGGAAGAATCAGGTCAACAGGTGAAATTACGCGCTTCTCGTTTGGGAATGTCCAAACCGCTCAATGTAGTTACGGAAGAAGCTAAAGATCAGGAAAATCAAACAGATGCAACTGATACTAACCCAGAAAATACAGATGAAGCCATAGAGCCTGTGAGTATGAGTGCTGACCTGTATGTTTTACCAGAAACAGATTTAGAAGAAATTCTCCGGGAAATTGACTCCCTCAAACCCAATTTGGCAGTAATTGACAGTATACAAACAGTATTTTTCCCCGCATTAACATCTGCACCTGGTTCAGTAGCCCAAGTCCGGGAATGTACGGCAGCATTGATGAAAGTGGCCAAACATGAAGATATTACAATGTTAATTGTTGGTCATGTCACCAAAGAAGGCACTATTGCCGGACCAAGAGTCTTAGAACATTTAGTAGATACCGTCTTGTATTTTGAAGGCGATCGCTTTGCATCTCACCGATTATTAAGAACTGTGAAAAACCGTTTCGGAGCTACCCACGAAATTGGTATATTTGAAATGGTTTCACATGGATTACGAGAAGTACCTAATCCTTCAGAATTATTTCTAGGCAACCGCGACGACCCCGCACCAGGAACAGCCATAGTAGTCGCTTGCGAAGGAACAAGACCCATAGTTGTAGAATTACAAGCTTTAGTCAGTCCTACTAGTTACCCTTCTCCTCGTCGGGCGGGAACAGGCATAGATTATAACCGCTTAGTGCAGATTTTAGCAGTATTAGAAAAGCGCGTAGGCATACCCATGTCCAAATTAGATTCCTATGTAGCATCTGCGGGTGGTTTAAACGTAGAAGAACCAGCAGTAGACTTAGGAATAGCGATCGCCATTGTAGCCAGTTTCCGCGACAGAATAGTTGATCCAGGTACAGTATTAATTGGAGAAGTGGGGTTAGGGGGACAAGTGCGATCAGTTTCTCAAATGGAACTACGGTTAAAAGAAGCAGCAAAACTCGGATTTAAACGCGCCATAGTTCCCAAAGGACAAAAATTCCCTGACCTGAAAATTGAGATTTTACAAGTTTCCAAAGTCATAGATGCAATTATTGCCGCAATTCCCCATCAATCTTTGGAAGATATAGATTTACAACCTGATGAAGAGGATGATTGATATTTCAGTTACTAGCCCACCTACACCGTTAGGGTAGCACAAGATTATTGTTTCATCTTCATTTTGTTACACCTAGTGAATATATTTATTCTTTGGTAAAATAGGTAACAGGACATTGCTATATTCTTATATATTGCAATTTTAACAGAGGATTTGAAACATGAAGTTTTGTGAAAAAAACCCGGATGGAGTAGGCTCATTAAAGCACATTCTTTCCGGAGAAGATATACACGGAAAAACTGGACTATCCTATCTTGAATCTCAAGGGTACTACTACACATCAAGACCAGAGGAAGCTGATTTTTTTATCTCCATGAATGGCCAAGTTTTGCCACAGTTTTCTCTGCAAAGAACAATCCTGGTAATTACAGAACCTTACTCCAGATATAGTCAAATGTATGGCGCAAAATATAAGAACATTTTTGGTGGATTTTTAGGAATCAGCAGTTCTAATGGTGCATCTGAAGATGAATTTTATTTAACTCCTCAACATTTTTCTTCACTCCAAGAATACAAACCAGAACCAGAGTATACCCTAGCAATGGTTCATCAAAGATATAAAAAAGAATATAGAAATCTCGAAGGTGACATCGAACGCGAAAAAGCAGTTACCTTTTTTGACAAAGTATTAGGTGATGATTTTCATACCTATGGAAGAGTATGGCAAAAAACATTACCTTGGTTTAATACTGGTTGGAAAGGGATAATTAAAGGCTCAATTATGGGCGATGAAAAATTGCTAACACTGAGAGATTACAAATTTATAATTTGCTTTGAAAATAGCCGAGAAGACGGCTATATCACAGAAAAAATCTTTTCAGCCTTTTATGCTGGGGGAATACCAATATATTTTGGCGCTCCTGACATTTCCAAACATATTCCTCCAGAATGTTATCTAGAGTTTGATGGTTCAGACTACAATGAACTTTACAAAAGAATGATGAATGTAACCCCATCAGAATTTTCTCGCATCAGAGATAATATTAAAGCATTTTTATCATCTCCAGAAGGGCAGAAATTTACATCTGTTGCTTTTGCCAAAAAGCTTGAACATCATTTTCTCCAATTAAAAAAAGTACCAAAATCTTATTACTCGCCCCAAGAATTATGGAGAAAATCAAGATTGATATCCATCAAAAAATTTGGCATTTAACTAATTCATAATATGGTAAGCATTCAGCCATTAGTCCCGTGTTTGGCTTGATAAGAAAATAGGCTGAAAACCCCGATAGCGTAGCGTGGCGTTAGTCTGCGCTTGGTGTCAACCTGTCGTCTAATGGTGAGTCTGTGAACCAAGAATCCCCTCGCTGGCCAGACACTTGCGCGAACGGCTTTAGCCAGGGGAGTGTCAAGCTGATGCTTACCAAAAAAAGCCTCTCAAAAATTTAGGGTTTAGCTGTCGGTGAAGCAGTTGGAGTTGGTGTTGCGGTTGAAGAAGGTGTAGATGTCGGTGTAGGTTTAGCTGAAGGTTTAGTCGTTGGTGTAGGTTTAGATGTTGGTTTAGTTGTAGGTTTAGCCGTTGGTTTATTAGTTGGTGCAGGTTTAGATGTTGGTTTAGTTGTAGGTTTAGCCGTTGGTTTATTAGTTGGTGCAGGTTTAGCTGAAGGTTTTGGTGAAGGTTGAGTTACTGGTTGGCCGATAACTTGCTTGGCCTCCTCATTCAACTTCTGACGCAGCGCCAAGTCAGCAATACCAGTTTCCGTTAGCTGATGTTTTTTTTGATACTCTTTTACCAATTCTTCCATCCGCAGGCTGTAGAATTGATCACGGGGCAGGGGAGGATTAGGCTTTAGTACAGTATTCAAATTCCTTTGGAGAATTTGTACAATGTTGGCAGCAAACGCTTGGGTTTTTGGACCTGCTTTACCATCAACAGGTAGCTTATAACCTTTTTGAAAGTCACTGATTGCTTTTTTCGTTTCTTCATCTGTCAGTGAACCATTGCTGACTTTCACGTTGTATCCTAAACCATGCAATACAGCCCGGAATTCCTGGGGCTTATAATTACGCTGAAGGACAGCAAAAGCTAAATCTGAAATTCCTGCACTAACGGTCACTAGGCAGACTAAAGCAACTGCTGTTCTTGATTTTCCCAAATCACACCACATTGTTAAAACTCCTTTGCATGAAATCAGCAAAATAGAAATGCTAACAACTGTATCTTAAATTTCTTTAAGCTGTGATTTTTCCATTATTTATGAATTTTGATTGATTTGAATGCCATTGATTATTAACGGATATGGATAATTTACTTTTTTACATCTATCAATAGTCTGATGTTTTAACAGTAGAACCGATGATCTGACCATACTTGACATTAAATACGAAAAGAGCGTTATTTTGTATAATTCGTAACCAATAATGATTAAATTCAAATCCCGCAAACACCCCAACCTATGGTTTGAAAAGTTAATGGCCATGATTGCCACCGTTAACTTAGGTCTAATTTTGTTTGATTTAAGTTACGTACCTTGGCGGGATTTCTACTTCCGCAGATTTCCTCAAATTACCCAAATTTATGATCCGATTAAAGGTATTGAACCCCATAGAGACACAAAAAATTATCTGGAAACAGTAGATGCTTTAGAAATACAAGTCAGTCAAACAGGGTTAAATTCGCCCCAGGTAAAAACCAAGTTAGCAGAAGTCAGTCGTCTTAGCACCGAAATCATTGATACAAATCCCTTTGCAGGTGCCAGTAAGAGTGGATCTCTGGAAAAAATCAAAAACCGGATGCGAGAACACATCGGTCAAAAATCTGCAAAAAGCGCCTTTGATACTTTTTGGAGTCAAGCATATTTATCTCAGCGCGGTTGGATTCAAGAAATTAATTTTTTCAACCAACAGATCCGTCCAGCAATTGCTGTGAACTATTACCGAAAAATCGGTGAAAATGGGGAATTTCTGGATAATTTTTGGCTAATTGATTTACCATTTGTAGTTATATTTGGCTTAGAATTACTAGGACGCATTTTTTACATCAAACGTAAAAATCCCCATTTAAGCTGGTTAGAAGCAATTTTGTGGCGTTGGTATGACTTATTGTTAATCATTCCTTTTTGGCGTTGGTTGAGAGCTTTACCAGTATTAGTACGTTTAGATAAATCTAAATTAATCAGTTTACATTTAATAAGAAGACAAATTCATCAGGGTATAATAGCCAATTTTGCCGAAGAAATTACAGAGATTGTGGTAGTACGGGTAATTAACCAAATGCAGGGTTCAATCCAACGTGGTGAGCTAACCAAGTGGCTACTACAGCCAAAAAAAGAGCGTGCATATATAGATATTAACAATATAAACGAAGTGGAAGCGATCACAGGGCTGTTAGTACAAACCATTGTTAATCAAGTCCTACCCAAAATCCAGCCAGAAATCAATGCCATTTTACGCCACAGTATTGATACAGCTTTCCAACAAGTTCCTGTTTATCGCAACCTGCTGATATTTCCAGGTGTGGGACAAGTACAAACCCAACTCAGTGAACAACTAGCCAATCAAATTACTACTAATCTATATATTGCCTTGGTTAGTGCCATTAAAGATCCTGTTGCGGCAAAACTTTCTAATCAGTTAATGGAAAAATTTACGACAGTTTTAGGTGCAGAAATTCAGGAAAAACACGTAATTTTAGAAATTCAGAGCTTACTCAATGACTTTCTAGAGGAAGTCAAAATTAACTATGTTCAAAGACTCTCTCAGGAAGACATTGACCAAATTATTGAACAAACTCGGCAAATGCGATCGCCAGCATCTGTACCAACAGTAGTTAACAGAGGTACTTTCCCAGAAATCCGAGATAGGTGACAGGTGACAGAAAGAAAGCAGGGGAGGTAGGGGAGGTAGGGGAGGCAGGGGACAGGGGAGAAAAGAGTTGTTTAATTTTGACATTTGACATTTGACATTTGACATTTGACTTGATCTTGCCCAATGCCCAATGATCAATAACTAATGACTAACGAAAAAAATACGCTACACTCATGTTAGGGGCGAACCAATGACGGTTCGTCACAAGACTTCTTGGAAGATATCCCTATCGCAGGAAGTGGGTAGAAGCCCACTTTTTTTATTGAATTCTCGCATGACTCATCCTTTAGTACCACAAATTATTGACTTAGCGACACCAGTAGCAAACGAACTGGGATTGGAAGTTGTTGGCATAGTTTTTCATACTAACCAGCGTCCGCCAGTTTTGCGGGTAGATATCCGTAATCCCCAACAGGATACTGGTCTTGATGATTGTGAACGGATGAGCCGTGCTTTAGAAGCCTCCTTAGATGCGGCGGAGATAATTCCAGATGCTTATGTATTGGAAGTATCCAGTCCTGGGATTGGACGACAACTAATCACTGACAGGGAATTTATTTCCTTTAAAGGATTTCCTGTAGTTATCTCCACTTCTGAACCCCACGACGGACAACAAGAGTGGACTGGTCAGTTGATTCGCCGGGATGAAACAACTATTTTCTTAAATCAGAAAGGTCGTGTAGTTGAAATTCCCAGATCCCTAGTTACCAGGGTGCAGCTGGATGAGCGCCGCTAACCAATTTTAGATTTTAGATTTTAGATTTTGGATTGGGGTTTTAGAACAGCATCTAAAATTCCCAATTGAGAATCTCAAATTATAGCGGTTGCTGACATACAAGTTAAGGAGATTATGCTTATGTCAATGGTTACTTTACCTGGATTAAAAGAATTAATTGAAAGTATTAGCCGCGAGCGAAATTTACCTCGTTTGGCAGTGCAATCATCTATTAGAGAAGCATTACTTAAAGGATACGAACGTTATCGTCGCGCCCAAAATTTAGAACGCAAACAATTTGATGAAGATTATTTTGATAATTTTGAAGTAGAACTGGATATTGACGGAGAAGGTTTTCGAGTTCTTTCTACTAAAACCATAGTTGAACAAGTTAGTAACTCAGATCATCAAATTTCTTTGGAAGAAGTGCAACAAGTCGCACCAGAAGCCCAATCAGGTGATTCTGTGGTACTAGATGTCACTCCAGATCAAGGCGAATTTGGGCGGATGGCCGCCATGCAAACCAAACAGGTATTAGCGCAAAAATTGCGGGATCAACAGCGCCAAATGGTGCAAGAAGAATTCCAAGATTTAGAAAGCACTGTTTTACAAGCTAGAGTTTTAAGATTTGAAAGACAATCCGTAATATTGGCCGTCAGCAGTGGATTTGGTCAACCAGAAGTAGAAGCTGAATTACCCAAACGAGAGCAGTTACCTAACGATAATTATCGGGCGAATGCCACCTTTAAGGTATATCTGAAAAAAGTTTCCCAAGGTCAGCAACGGGGTCCACAATTACTAGTATCCCGTGCCGATGCTGGATTAGTAGTTTATTTATTCGCCAACGAAGTTCCAGAAATTGAAGATGAAGTTGTACGAATAGTCGCAGTAGCAAGAGAAGCTAATCCCCCTTCCCGTTACGTAGGCCCAAGGACTAAAATAGCAGTAGATACCCTTGATCGTGACGTAGACCCAGTTGGGGCTTGTATTGGTGCTAGGGGATCGAGAATTCAGGTAGTAGTTAATGAGTTACGGGGTGAAAAGATAGATGTAATTCGCTGGTCCCCCGATCCAGCAACTTATATCGCTAATGCCCTCAGTCCAGCAAGAGTGGATGAAGTGCGCTTAATGGATCCCGAATCCAGGCAAACCCACGTACTAGTAGCTGAAGATCAACTGAGTTTAGCTATCGGTAAAGAAGGACAAAATGTGCGATTAGCTGCTCGACTGACCGGTTGGAAAATTGATATTAAAGATAAAGCTAAATATGACGAAGCAGCAGAAGATGCTAAATTTGCTGCTGTACGCGCACAATATCAACCGGAAGATGAAGAAAATGAGATGGAGGAACTAGAGGATGAAAATCAAGAAGAATTAGAATTGGAGAGTGATGATTTTGATTCTAGTGAAGAAGATAATTTTCCCTAGGCTTTGTCTATTCACTATCAGCCGTTAAATGTACACTAAAAAACTTATGGCAGTCAAAATTAGCAAAAACCTCACAAAAACTACAATTTTTAGTTGACTACAAACTGCTGACCTAACTGAGAAAAAACCCGATGAAACCGAATTATCGGCGTTGTATTAGTTGTCGCCGAGTAGGACTAAAAGAAGAGTTTTGGCGGATTGTCCGCGTCTTTCCATCTGGGAAGGTACAATTAGAGCAGGGCATGGGGCGTTCTGCCTATATTTGTCCCCAAGCTGACTGCTTACAAGCAGCACAGAAAAAAAATAAATTAGGGCGATCGCTGCATGGGACAGTGCCTGAAACACTGTATCAAACATTGTGGCAACGCCTAACCGCAAGCAATAGTGCCAAAAATCAAATTTGATGATAAAAATTCCCAGACGGTAATTGCTAGAAAAATTGTGATGAAAGCCAAACAATTGGCACTCTCATCACAACCTCTGGTATCGTTGGTGGAAGATGCAGTTGCCAAAAATCTAGCTTTTAATATCATCATAAAAGAAATTCCTGATGTCTTAGACCAAGGAATAAAGGGTTGGCCGTTTAACCCTGTGGTGGTTGACTCACTACGAAGGACTAGACTTTCAAACTTGAATAGGTTTGAGTGGGTTTAGTTGAGCGGTTAGTGCCAAAATAGTAAATGGGTGTAGAAAGCAAGTGGCTCTCCCAAATTTAAAGAGGGACTCTCAAGCAATACTCCCAAAAAGTTTTACTCGATTGTGTTGTGGAAGACTCAGAATCAGCAAAACAAAAAACTCAAGCATGGCAACCTGGTAGCGCTCAAGCGCAGTGCGGCGTCAAGGCTAACCACAAAAATTTTTTAAATCAAAAATTTTTATGGCAGCCCGTCAACCATCATCTTGGATGGGGATGCCAGTATTAAACCGAAACATCTCTCTTTCCTAATTGGAGGCACCGGCAACATCACCAAGGGCAACCTAAAAAACAGTGATCAAAGGATGGAGATGTCGCAAACCAGGCAACCATCCGCTAAAACTGTAAATTAAAGGGGAAAGAGTGGATGAACAACGGAAAAGTTAGAATCTACGAATTATCAAAGGAATTGAATTTGGATAACAAAGAGCTATTAGCAATTTGCGACCAGCTCAACATCGCGGTCAAAAGTCATAGCAGCACGATCTCAGAATCTGATGCTGAACAAATTCGTACAGCGGCGGAAAAACTCGCAGCTACGAGTGTCACGTCCAAAAAGGAATTAGGTACAAATAACCATAAACCAAATTCACCTCAAACTGGCGGACGTAACCGACCTGCTACACCTCACAAACAGCAAATTTTGGAAATTCGCAAACCCAAAATATTGAGAAACACTACCTCACGCCCTGATAGCGATTCAGTTGCTACCAATAACCAAGTTGCTTCTTCTTCTGAAGTCAATTCTCCCTCTCCACCACGGCCTTTCGCTACACCAGTCTCACCCATGAAGCCGACGGCACCCACTCGACCTGTACCCCGGAATCAATCGGAGACCCCGCAAAAACCTAAGATTGCGGAATTGGATAAGACCACTAATCCTAATCCAACATCCGAAAAAACAGCAGCGGAAAAACCAGAAAAAGTAGTTTCTCCCAGGCCAAAACCGGAAAAAACTCCCAAACCACAACTGGTCGGTCCACCCACAAGACCTGTAGAGGAAACAGAGGCTGTAACTGAACAGCCATCTCAGGCAGGAAAACCTATCCTCAAACGCGAACGCATAAAGCGTGCCGAAGAAGAACGCGAACAAGGCAAACCAAAAGTAGGCAAACCAACTACAGATCAAAAGGCGCGTTCAACTCCATCGCCGGTGAAACCGGAACAAAGAGGGAGTAGACCATCAGCACCTGGAACATCAACGGATATACAACGACCTAGACCTGCGCGTCATGGTGAACCTCCCGCTGCTCCCGTTGCTACTCCACCAAGACAGATAGCAGGAGTGGGAGCGAAAAAAGAGGGATTGGATGAAACACCAATCACACCTGATCTCCTCGACTTAAAACGCCCAACACCGCCTCGAGCAAACAAAGGTGGGAAAAAATGGCAGGAAGAGGAAATCATTGACGAAATTAAAGAAAAGGCAAAAGTTGGCCCTAAAGGCAAACGAACCAAGCCTATCCTTGATGATGATTTTGAAGAAGACGACTTACTGGATGAAGAGGGGTTAGAAATTCCAGCTACTGTCCAAGTTAGCCTTTCTATCGCTCGTCCTCCCAAACCCAAGTCCACCAAACCACTACAGCAGCCTAATTTAGCTGCCGCTGCACCCACTACTAAAAATAAGAGGTCTGGTTCATACCGTGACCAAAACCGCCGCCAGCAAGAAGTAGAAGTCAAACGTGAGCGACCAGAAAAACTGATCGTCACAGGACCATTGACAGTACAAGAGTTGGCTGAGGGCTTGGTTATTGCCGACACAGAGATTGTCAAAATCCTGTTTATGAAAGGCATGGCGGTCAGTATCACCCAAAACCTGGATATTCCCACCATTACCCTAGTAGCCAAAGAGTTAGAAGTAGAAGTAGAAACGGCAGAACCAGAAGCAGAAGCCCGCAAAGTCACAGAAATGATCGACATTGCGGATCTGGAACATCTGATTCGTCGTCCACCAGTAGTGACGATTATGGGTCACGTAGACCACGGTAAAACCACTCTACTCGACTCAATTCGCAAAACCAAAGTGGCTGCTGGCGAAGCCGGCGGTATTACCCAACACATCGGTGCATACCATGTGGATGTAGAACATGAAGGCAAGCAACAACAGATAGTCTTCCTGGATACACCCGGTCACGAAGCTTTCACAGCTATGCGGGCTAGGGGAGCGCGGGTGACAGATATTGCGATTTTGGTAGTTGCTGCGGATGATGGTGTCCGTCCCCAAACCGTAGAAGCTATCAGCCATGCTCAAGCTGCTGGCGTGCCAATTGTTGTCGCTATTAACAAGATTGACAAAGAAGGCGCACAACCAGAGCGTGTTAAACAAGAACTGACCAATTACGGCTTGACCGCAGAAGATTGGGGCGGTGAGACGATCATGGTTCCTGTGAGTGCCATCAAGGGCGAAAACCTGGATACACTCCTAGAAATGGTTCTTCTGGTGGCAGAGGTAGCAGAACTCTCCGCTAACCCAGATCGTGTTGCTAAGGGAACAGTCATTGAAGCTCACCTAGATAAAGCCAAAGGTGCAGTTGCTACCTTGCTGATTCAAAACGGTACTCTCCATGTTGGAGATATGCTGGTAGCTGGCTCGGCATTTGGTAAAGTCCGGGCAATGGTCGATGACAGAGGTAAGCGTGTAGAAATCGCTAGTCCTTCCTTTGCTGTTGAGGTACTGGGTTTAAGCGATGTACCCGCAGCAGGTGACGAGTTTGAGGTCTTCGAGAACGAGAAAGAAGCAAGATCGATCGCTGCTGACCGGGCAGATAAACAACGTCAATCTCGCTTGTTACAAGGACGAGTTACTCTCACTACCCTCTCGGCTCAAGCACAAGAAGGGGAACTAAAAGAACTCAACCTGATCCTCAAAGGAGACGTTCAAGGTTCTGTAGAAGCTATTATTGGTTCTCTCAAACAGATCCCCCAAAACGAAGTGCAAATTCGGATGTTGTTGGCTACTGCTGGCGAAATCACAGAAACAGATATCGACTTGGCTGCGGCTAGTAACGCCGTCATCATTGGTTTTAACACCACCTATGCCAGTGGTGCTAGACAAGCTGCTGATGAAGCAGGTGTAGACGTGCGGGAATACAACATCATCTACAAACTCCTAGAAGATATCCAAGGAGCTTTGGAAGGTCTGCTAGAACCAGAGTTAGTGGAAGAACCTTTGGGACAAACAGAAGTACGTGCTGTCTTCCCAGTAGGTCGTGGTGCTGTTGCTGGTTGTTATGTCCAATCAGGCAAACTAGTTCGTAACTGCAAACTGCGTGTACGTCGCAATAGTAAAGTCATCTATGAAGGCGTTCTTGATTCCCTCAAACGGATGAAAGAAGATGTCCGCGAAGTCAATGCTGGTTATGAATGCGGTATTGGTATTGATAAGTTCCATGACTGGGCTGAAGGTGACATCATCGAATCCTACCAGATGGTAACTAAACGTCGTACTCTTACCCTAACCAAGTAGTGTTAAGCAGAGAGTGCTGAGTTAATTGATGAATGTTGGGTTGAGATAATTTTTTAGTTCAACATTCAAACCTCAAATCTCAGCACTCATAACTTTGAAGCAACTATGTGGATGACCGAGTGCTGATTAATAATTACCGAGTACCTTGACATACTCCCCGCCCTAAAAGTGCAGAGATTTTGGGTACAAACAACAGTTGCAGTTTCATACCGTCTTACACTATCTCGCCCAACAGACAATGCCCTGCTTGTTTCCACTATTTTATCAGCAAGCCATCTCCGGACGGGGAATCTCAAACCCATTTTTTCGTTAAAGCCTTGGGGCTATGGCTGCGATTAGAGCGATAACAGGGCGTTTAGCCAGTACCGAGTACCGAATCCTAACCGCTGTTATAAGTTGTTCTGATAGATTTACTTGAGTATATCTCTAGGTTTAGTGATCAATCACACAGAATTGGTTGCTACATAAACGTTATCTTTAGACAAGATTAAGTAAGATTTCGGAAATTTAAGGGTAGGAGTGGATTTCAACCTCCTTCATTGGCAAGATTAGAGATTTGGCTGGTTTGGTTTATGTCTGAATCCCTTGGGTATGACACCAATCATCATCCAGAATCCAAAATCTAAAACTGTTTGACTCTGAAATTTAAAAATGAGGAATGAGGAACTATGGCTAAAATTTCAGCTGCTTGCACAGGCCAACTTTCTCGTGATGCTAATATTTGGCACAACCTTAAGTATGCTATTTCTGCTAGTTCCGGTTTTCAACGCTGGCAACTAGAGTGTAATACTCAATTACAGGGGCTGCGCCTAGAACAACAAGTCCAAAAGTATTTGCGAGAAACTTTAGAAACCTTAGCTTATTGAGTTGTTAATAATTGGCGGAGTGCATGGGAAAAGACTTACTAGAGCTTTATCGCCCAAATTCCTGAACAAATGCCTGAATAACCATAAAATTACCATTTTTTCATCTAAATACGGTTCAATTAACCCCACAAGCTAAACATTGTGGCTCAAGTTAACTGAACCGTATTGTTTTTTTAATAAAAATTTCCGCTGAACAAGTATTAATGATCGAGTATAGTTTGGCATGGATTTTCAATACTGGTGACAGGGAACAGGTGACAGGTGACAGAAGTAAAAGCCTTTTGGTATCTAAGAGAAGTCGAAAGGCTGACTCCTGAATTCTGACGTTTTCAATGAAGACTGAAGCATAGTCAATACTACTCGCTTAAGGTTACAGAACGTTGAGCGTGTCAGCCGGGTAGAGGAATGTAGACGGGTAGTATCTTCCCATAGGGCTAGTAACATTACCAAATATTTTGTTGGATTTTTTTGTTACTCAACCCAACCTACATTTTTTGAGTCGAACAGTATTGAATTAAACGCTGTCTCCTGCAATGGTATTACAAGTAACATCATCAAGTACAGTACAAAAATGAAATATAGGGGTTTTCACATCTCTACTTTATCCTTCAGAAGTAGTCTCACCGCCTTGTTAGTTTTTACTGGTGCGTATGTGCTATTTCCTGGTGAGGTTAAGGCTCTTACTCAGCCGATTTTAATGGCTCAAATCCCAGCCAGTGCAACAGTGATTTATGTTAATCCTGTAATTGGCAAAGACAATAATAGTTATGGTGCAACAGCAGAAGCGCCTTACAAAACCATCAGCTTTGCTCTTTCTCAGGCTCGATCAAGTACAGTTATTAAACTTGCTCCTGGTAGCTATACCAAAGACACTGGGGAAACTTTCCCCTTACTCCTCAAACCAGGAGTCATACTTCTAGGTGATGAATCTCTCAAAGGTCAAGGAACAGTGATCATTGGTGGTGGTTATTACACCAGTCGGACTTTTGCTAGACAGGATATTACCATTCTGGCAGAGAATAACAGCACTGTAAGTGGTGTCACTGTTACTAATCCCAATCAACGGGGTACGGCTGTATGGGTAGAATCAACAAATCCCATCATCCAAAACAATACTTTTACTAACAGTGTTAGAGATGGTATTTTCATTACAGGAACAGGCAATCCCAAAATTGAAAATAACGTTTTTGTGAAAAACACTGGGAATGGGATTTCTGTCACTAAATCTGCTCAAGGTGAGATTAGAAATAACTCGTTTCAGGATACGGGTTTTGGTTTAGCAATTGGTGGTAGTTCTACACCTTTGCTAGAAGGTAACCAAATTGTTCAAAACCAAGATGGTCTATTTATCTCCGAATCTGCTAGACCTGTTTTGCGTAAGAATGTCATTCAAAACAATAAGCGTGATGGTATTATTGCCACTATTGACGCTTTACCCAATCTTGGGACTAATGAAAATCCTGGTGGTAATCTGATTCGCAATAATACTCGTTACGATTTGAACAATGCTACTAAAACTAACAGGATTGTAGCTATTGGTAATGATATTGATCAAAAGCGAATTTTTGGTGCTGTAGATTTTGTGGCTGCAACTGTTAATCCTCCTGCTGGAGGTGGTGGTACAAGTTCTGGAGGTGGTAGTGCAGGTGCTACAGCTTTTCAGGATGTGCCTACAGGTTATTGGGCTAAAGCCTACATTGAAGCGTTAGCTTCCCAAAATATTATTGCAGGTTTCCCTGATGGCACTTTTAAACCGAATGATCCTGTAACTCGCGCTCAATTTGCTACGATTATCACCAAAGCTTTAGCACCTGCTCCTAAACGGACTGCGATTCAGTTTAAGGATGTGCCAACTAATTTCTGGGCTTATGGAGCAGTACAATCAGCTTATCAAAGTCAATTTGTGGCTGGTTATCCTGATGGTACTTTTAAACCACAGCAACAAATTCCTAGAGTTCAGGCTTTGGTTGCTTTAGCGAATGGTTTGAGTTTTACTGCTAACAGTAACAATGTTCTCAGTTTTTATACTGATGCTGCTCAGATTCCTAATTATGCAATGGGATCTGTTGCTGCGGCCACTGTCAGGCAATTAGTTGTTAACTATCCCTCAGTAAAACTGCTAGACCCCAACCGAGAGGCTACTAGAGCCGATATTGCGGCTTTTGTTTATCAAGCACTTGTGAATATTGGACGCGCTCAACCAATACCTTCTCCTTATTTGGTGACAGCGCAGTAGTTAGTAGTCAGTTATGAAGGGGGTGTAGGGGGTAGGGTGTGGGGTGTAGGGAATCCCAAATAAAATCAGGGTTTTCCAGCAAGGACGCTGAATTTTTCGCACTACGCGCCTCAAAATAGATATTTTTTCTGTTTCCATACTTAAAAGTAGGGACTTGTACCTCAACTTCGGGGCTTTTTCTTCCCCACACCCGACACCCCAGACCTCGCCCCGAAGGGGCTGGTCAGTTGCGAAGAACTCTGTAGACTTTATACGGGTGGAGGATGTATGACACTGAATCCTAAAACAACTGACCACTGATATCAATCATCCAAAATCCAAAATGGTAGAAGTGAGAATTTTTAGCTGCTAAGACCGTTTTTGCCGTTTTTGTTCCCATCGGTAAAGAAATACCATCAGGGCAACTATTCCCGCTTGTAGGGCAAAGTTAGGTAAGGCACTGTCAATATTCCTACCAGCAAGTATTTGAAAGAAAAATACAAATGCGCCGATAAAACCAGAAGCACCTACACCTACATAGATAAATTGGCGTAAACCCCGATAAGGGGCTGCTATTTCTGCTTTCAGGTGGGCATACTGCTTGGGGTTGAGGCGATTTTTGGGATTTGGGTCTACCATTTTCTAAATAGATGCTATACTTTTAAATCGTGTATGCCGATGTGGCTCAGTGGTAGAGCAACTGATTCGTAATCAGTAGGTCGTGGGTTCAAATCCCATCATCGGCTTTAGTTATGTGTGTTATTTAACAATACCAGTTAGGTGTCTACCTTGATGATAGGAGAATTAGTTGCATTATTTGTTACTGAGTTTGATTTGGGGAAATTGGCAGCTATCGTAATATTGGCTGTCTGTTGGGATCAACCTTAATATTACCCGTGAAACTCTGAAAAGGCTGAAGGAAAAATAACCGGAGTGGTTTATTTTCGGTCAAGTAAAGCAATTGATGTTGTTGTCAGCACAGGATCATGCGCTTTCTTTGGTATAATTTTATCGGGAAAGGGTGATGTTTGAAGACCAAAGGATTATTCACATGAGCATTATATTAAGTAGTCATGCAAAATAAATTTCATATTTAAGAGAGAGAACTCTTAACAGAGAATAGGGAAAAGGTAAGGAGTACGGAGCTTTGGTTTTTAAATTACTATGTGCAATTAATTTTGCTTAGATACTTATATTTGTGGAAATTAATTGGTCAAGTATTCATTTAATTTTGCCATTGAAATTCGCAGAATTCTTTTAGCACTTTAACGCAATTTAATATTGCTCCTAAGTGGGCAATTTCATAACCATGAGTGTTTTGCGTGGGAAAAGCTAAACAAGCTGCACGCGCTACATGGCCGAATTTCATAGCAATGGAAGCATCACTACCAAAACCGCTTAAAGTTGCCAATTGCAAACTTAAATCTAATTTTTTAGCACATTGGCGTAATTCTCCATTCAAATTTTCATCATAAATTCCATAGCCATCTTGAACTAGAAGAACCGGTTTTTCTCCATCTTCAATAGGATATTCACTAGAAAGAGGACAAATTTCTAAAGCGACGAGGGCATCTAATTTTTGATTTTGCGTGAAAAATAATGCCCCAATTGCCCCGACTTCTTCCTTAGCAGAAGCAACTAAATAAACATCAACAATTGGCTGTTTTAAGGTTGCAGCTAAAGATAGGAGAATGGCGACAGAAGCTTTATTATCTAAAGTGTAACTGGCGATATGGTCATTTAATCTAATTGGCCGCTTGCGATGCTTACCCACAACCATTCTTGTTCCTGGTCGAATTCCCGCAGCTTCCAGTTCAGCAGTAGTGCGTTTAGTTTCTATCCAGGCATTTTCCCATTTGACAGGGGTGTCTTCTTGCTGAACTTTTTGAGGTGATTCATGGGAAACATGGCGAGAACCAAAGCTGAGAATACCGCTAATAGTTTCATTATCTCCTAGTAAATCAACAACTCCCTCACCATAAACCCAAGGAAAAGCACCACCTAATTTGCGAACTTCCACTTTACCAGCGTCACCGATACTTTTGACAATTGCCCCAATTTCATCTTTGTGGGCGGTGATAGCGATGGCTCGGTCTGGATTTTTGCCGGGGATTTTGGCTATAATATTATCGGCGCGATCGCACCATACCTCCACTCCCAACGCTGTAAATCGCTCTAACAAAAACTCGTTAATTTCTGTTTCTACACCACTAGGTGAATGGTGCATGACTAATTCTTCTATAATCTCAAATAACTGTTCGTAATCCCACATCGGATTTTAGATTTTAGATTTATGTTTTTTCAGTACAATTGATATCTTAAGTTATATATAGCCATTCCCATTCAAGTGAGGTACAAGCAGTAATAATTGAACGCGGATGGACGCAGATAAACGCAGATAACTTTGTACTTCCTTAGACTGGAAAACGCTATATACACTTACCACAGATACCCGGATTTCATTAAACATCCGAATTATATGCAAGTTATATCCAAACCAACACAAAATCTACCCCAACTACCAACCTTTGCTTCCATTGAAGAAGAAAGACTACATAGAAAACAGCGTTTAGCAGCAGCATTTAGGCTATTTTCTCGATATGGATTTGATGAAGGTATTGCTGGACACATCACTGCCCGCGACCCAGAAAACCCAGAACACTTTTGGGTGAACCCCTTTGGTGTCCATTTTGGGTTGATTAAAGTTAGCGACCTGATATTAGTTAACCAAGATGGTGAAGTCATTTATGGCGACAGGCTAGTAAACAAGGCAGCTTTCGCCATTCATTCCCAAGTCCACGCCGCCCGTCCTGACGTAGTAGCTGCTGCCCATGCCCATTCTATCTACGGTAAAACTTGGTCTACTTTAGGTCGTCTTTTAGACCCTCTCACCCAAGACGCTTGTGCTTTCTATCAAGACCATAGCCTATTTACGGATTATACAGGGGTTGTACTTGACCCTAAAGAAGGCCAGCGCATTGCCCAAACCCTCGGACAGCATAAAGCCATTATCCTGCAAAATCATGGACTACTGACAGTTGGCCACTCAGTTGATGAAGCAGCTTGGTGGTTTATCACAATGGAACGTTCTTGTCAAGCCCAATTAATGGCAGAAGCTGCTGGCAAACCCCATTTAATCAAACCAGAATCTGCCAGTGTAGCCTATAGCCAAGTAGGTTCTCATGAATTGGGTTGGTTTAGCTTTCAACCGTTGTATGAAATGATTGTGCATCAAGAACCGGATTTAATCGAATAATTCGTAATTCGTAATTCGTAAATTATTTATTTTCTCCCCTGCTCCTCTGCTCCCCCGCTCCCATGCTCCCCTCCTTTAACTTTTCAATTTCAAAGCCTCAGTTGCTGACATTCCCTCACTTTGAATACCGAAATAAGACAAAGCAGCACCAGCTTCAGCACGAGTTACAGCTTTTTTGGGTTGAAATAAAGTTGTATACCCAAACACCCGGCGAATATTTGATTGTTCAGCACTTTGAAAATCAGCCAATATTGCTCTTAGTGCTTTAGGATCAATTTTTTCTGTATCTTGGAAACCCCAGGTTTGTCTGACGGCTTCTAAGTTAGCCGCAGGTAAAGCTTGACGAATATCTAAAGGAACTTTCCACAACAGCAACTGTTCCCGTGTGAGAGGTGCATCAGGACGGAATAAAACTGCTGTTGCATCTCCAGACAAAGAACTGGCAATTAATCCCGCTTCTGCTAATCCTTGAATTGCGGGAAAATCAGGATCTTGCGGTAAAACATCTCTAAAAGCCGGTTGAGTGCTTGCTGATGCCAAACGAATTTGTTTAGCAGGATTATTAGCATACATGGCATTATTAGCAGCAACTAGCCAACGAGCGTATTCTCTGCGGGTAATGATTTTATCGGGTTTAAATTGGTGATTTTGAGAATTAGAAATAGTTTTATTTTCGTCTTTTTCTAGGGACAAAACCCCCAATGTTGCCAAATCTTGAATCTGTTTTCTCCATTCTGGTGGTACTTGATTTAAATCGCTAAATTCTTGAGGTTCAGATGTAGTGACGGGGCTAACTGGCTGTTTAACTACATTTGTGTTTGGTGCTACAGGTCCAATAAAATTTGGATCACCTGCTTGGGGAACTTCATTAGAATTAGGATTTAAATTAGGTTGATTAGTTGTTGGTTGATTACTAGCAATTTTAGTGGGTAAGTATTCAATTAATAATTCAGTTGCTGTTTGGGGTTGATTTGGTGACGCATTAGTAACTGATTTTGGTTGAATAGTTACTTTTAACAACAAATTATTTTTTTGGACTTCAAAAATACCTTGTGTATCATCTTGTGGTTTTTGTAAAATTTTCCAGTTTTGATTTTGAAACTGACTACTGTAAAAATTGGCAATAACATTGCTAGGGTCAGAACTTTGCCAGCGAGTTAAGACTTTTTGTTCTGAATTGTTTGAATTATTAACAGGTTGAACTTCCTGTAATGTGGCATTAGGATATATAGGAATATCTTGAGGAAAGTCAGTAGGTAACTGAACTTTAGATGCAGTTGCTATTTCCTGATTCTTAGCTTGACTAAAAACTGTAGGGTTATTTTGCAATAGGGGATCTGCTGCTAAAGACTGTTCCAAATTTTTGGACGCAGAACCATTAGCACAGGCTGTCAAGGAAGAGAGTAAAACAGCCATACTCAGAAAGATAGCTGGACGGTTAGAAGACGGCACAGGAAATTACAAATCAAGTTTCCTTTTCTACCCTAGCATTTTAGTTATCAGGGGACAGGGAACAGGGAACAGGAAGCAGGGGAAGCAGGGGAAGCAGGGGGAGAAAAATTAATTCTTTATTCTGAACTCCTGAACTCCTGAACTCCTGGAACTCCTGAACTCCTGAACTCCTGAACGGGCGGGGAAACCCCGCCCCTACTGTACATATTTTTCTATATCTTCTATTTGCGGTGCTGGTAACTGGTTAAGAACTCGCCACAGAATGGTGTAGCTGCCATCTGCACGGCGACGCACGGCGCGGAAGGCGATAATTGTATCACTACTGGGTATTTGTCCTAATTGCTGCCTAATACGGCTATTTTGTGGGGAAATAGGTTGAGGATTTAAGATGATTTCTGGCAGTTGGAATTGGAGCGATCGCACTAAATAAGTATGATTTAATGAGGCTTTGGCACTTGCCAATAAAATTTGATTTTGCGACCAGTTCTGGTCTTTGCCAGTTAAAAACCGCTGTCTGTCTATTTGTAAGGCTTTTAACTGTTTAGGAGGTTGATAGTTACGGAAAAAATCTCCCGTGGGTGCAGAAACAGCTTGTAGCCTGTCATCCAACTTTTCCAAGGGTATATCACCCAAATCGATCATGAAGCCATAATTGGCTCCTGCATGGACTAAATGGAAGTTATCACCAATCATTTTCAATGCTAAACTGGGGATAAAATTTCCTTTAACTTCACCAACAGTAGGAAAAGGATAACGCTCACTAACACTGGGTAGTAATCTATTCTGGAGAGTATTTGGCTGATGACGGTAGACTAAATCAGGTAAGACTCGAAAGATGCCCGTGTTAGGCAATGTTAAAAATTGAGCGTAGGTTTGTTTTTCTTGGGGATCAATGTCGTAAGTAAACCGGTCTAATATCGCTGCATCTTCTTGAGGATTGATAAATTTAGTATTTTGGGGAAATGCTGCTTGGGCTGCTTTCAATCTTTGATTTGCAGTTTTGAGAGTTGAAATAGCTTCTTCGGGTATACCAATGGCTGGTTGGATAGGTGGTACATAGTTGGCTATGGCTGTTTTGCTAGTAATACCAACTACTGGTACTGCTGAGGAAGTGATATCTGGTTCTCTACTTGCAAAAGGTGTAGCTAGTTTACCAAGATCAGGACGCTGCACGGTTGCAATGGAAAGTACCGGATCTGACTTTCGTTGGACAGAAACTAAGGGTAGTGGTCTAACCAAGGCTAACTCACCTCGTCGAGACAACAGCCGGTCTATAACTGGGGATAACTTCCATAATTCCTGGCTATAAGCGTACAAATAGCAGTAAATTTGAGATTGGGAATCAGTTAACTGCACAGCCAAAGAAGACTGTTGAGAAACCTCTCCTTTTGCAGTACACAAAGTTTGGAAATTTGGGTACTGACGTTTGAGAAAACTTTCTACAGAATAGGTGTTAATAGTTAATTGCCCCCGAACAGCTCTCATTTTGTTGGGGTCTGGGCTATTCAGTGCTTGTTCAAGTCTAGCAATTAAATAAATCTGCTGCTGTACTATCCTCGCGGCTGCGGTATAAAATTTTTCAGTATCTTGTGCGGAAGTCAAACTTTGACTTAGTGCAAATGGATACTTGTATTCCATAGCTGAGGTGTAGCTAGGAGTGGAAATCATGGAAAAAGATAGCAAAAGTCCCAACCAGATTTTTTTCATGTCAAAAATGCCGATCAGATAGGAGGATGAAAAATCTAAAATAGATATTAAATTGGAATAAAACAACCATCATCAACCATCGTCAGTCTATTCTACTTTCTGTAAAGAGGGTAACGGGGGATGCTGTCACCTCTGTTGTAGATTGAAGAAACTACAGCAGCTATCAGCAGTATTGAATTTAATATCTTTTTATATTGATGGTTTTGGGGTTGTTTTTTTCCTGACTCAACTCTTACCAACTTTACACCCCAAACTCGGTACTCGGTACTTGGTACTCGGTACTGTTTCTTGAAAGCGTCGCCAGGTTGTTACCAGTGTTGAAACACGATTACATGAAAGTTTCCCAGGATCAGCCGATCTATTCTGAAGAACCACTCCAGCTGTTGTTGTTTGTCGATGGACGACCCAAGTCCCGTCAACAGGTACAGCGAATTCGTGCTTATTTAAAAGAATTAGAGGCTGAGTATAGTTTTGAACTTCAAATTATTGATGTTGGGCAACAACCATATTTGGCGGAACATTTTAAATTAATAGCTACGCCTGCTTTAGTCAAAATTCACCCAGAACCCCAGCAAACTCTAGCTGGCAGTAATATCATAGCCGAATTGAAAAACTGGTGGCCTCGATGGCAAACGGCTGTAGACGCTTTTTTAAAGTTACAAGAAGATTTACAGGAACATATAGATGAGGATGAAGGAAGAAAATTTCCTCAGTCTACAATTCGTTCTGTCGCTGTTTCTGCGGAGTTAATTAGGCTTTCGGATGAAATTTTTCACTTAAAGCAAGAAAAAGAAAAACTTCAAGAACAGCTACAGTTTAAAGATCGGGTGATGGCAATGTTAGCACATGACCTCCGCAATCCTTTGACAGCTGCGGCTATAGCTATAGAAACTTTACAATCTAACTACAATCCAGACAAGGGAGAATTTCAGCGTCTCAAACCAGCTATGGCAGCCCATTTATTAAAACAAGCCCGGAGTCAAATGCGAATTATTGATCGGATGATCGCTGATTTGTTGCAAGTGGGTCGTGGTAACGATAGGGAGTTTCCAATTGTGCCACAAAAGCTGGAATTAGGTAAACTGAGTATGGAAGTTTTGGAGGAATTGCGCGATCGCTACATTGCTAAATCTCAAAAAATAGAAACAGATATTCCTAGTGATTTACCCCGTGTTTATGCAGATCCAGAACGCATTCGCCAAGTATTGGTAAATCTTTTGGACAATGCTATTAAATATACTCCTGATAGTGGCATTATTACTTTAGCGGGATTGCACCGTACTACTCAAAAAGTTCAGTTTAGTATTGGCGATAGTGGCCCTGGTATTCCTCAAGAAAACCGTGATCGCATCTTTGAAAATCATTTCCGTCTACAACGAGATGAAGGAACGGATGGTTATGGAATTGGTTTAGCTTTATGCCAACGTATTATCAGAGCGCATTATGGTCAAATTTGGGTAGACTCAGCCCCTCATGGTGGGGCATGGTTTCATTTTACTTTACCAGTTTATCCTTCGTAATTCGTAATAGTGCCTCCGGCTCCCGTAAGGGATACGTAATTCGTAATTCGTAATAGTGCCTCCGGCTCCCGTAAGGGATACGTAATTCGTAATTATACCCCTTACCTTTTGATTGCTGAATACTTACACACAAATTCAATCAACTTTTAATTAATAACCAGATTCAAAAATGCCAAATCCATTAATGTATCAACAGGATAACTTCGTTGTTCTAGAAACAAATCAACCAGAACAATTTTTGACAGTATCAGAGTTATTAGAAAAGTTAGAAGAGGTTTTAAAACAAATACCATTTGATGACTTGCCCCCTGATGTGCAAAAATTTAAACTAGTATCAGAGCAAGCACAATATTTAGTTGATACGAGTTGTGACCTGGATATAGGTCCAGGAAAATATTTACAGTGGTATGCAGTACGGTTGGAAAAGTGAGAAATTGGGCATTGGGCATTGGGAAAAATAATTACTAATTACCCATGAACAATTACCCATGAACAAAAAGTATTATTGACTAATAGTAATTAACTCCAATTCAATTCTATCTGCATGAGGTTGTGTAATTTTTACATCAACATTAGGAGCAAAGTATTTTGTCATTTTTTCCTGTTTTTGTAACCACATATCCAGAGGAATTTCAGGCGAATCAAATTCTAAAATTAAGGCATAAGCACCGTTAACTTCTGTTTCTCTTAACCCAGTGACTATTGGTCTTTCTTCATCGCTAGGACTCAAACCTAGATAAGCCAGCGCCCGATCTAAATGTGCTTCTTGACCATAGCAAAAGCGTGTGATGTCTTTGCGGATTTTGTTTTGAGTTACCGTAGCTTGTTGTTTCCTTAGCTCTAAAATTGATGGTGTGGTGGTTTGACTAAAGGGTATGGGTTTTAGTTCATTGGCTTTGAGTGCTAGACCTCCCAAGAAAAGAGGAAAGCCATAGAAAAATCCCACGAGATTGAGAGTAGCATTCTCCGCAGCATAGGAGACAAAGCCGACTATAATTAATATGCCACCGACAGTTAAACCGAGTGTTCCCAAAGAAATCTTGCCTAGCATGATATGAGGTGAGTATAATTTCTTAACATCTTAATACCAATTCAAAATTTAAAATTTAAAATTTAAAATTTAAAAAGCCAGATTTCATCAGGTGGTATTTGCAGTGAGCAAAAATAGTGGTAAACTCAATCTAGACAAGTAATTGAGCGATTGAGACTATCCATACTCCGCGTCAGCTATGTATTAACTCAGAAATTTTTGTTGATGTTACATCTGAGCCGTTAAACCTACTCATATTCTTATGATAGTTTCTTATTTAATCAGCTATGAGTAGATTTAGATAGATATTGTGATTCAGTTACTAGCCCTGTTGTGGAGAGACGTAGCCAGAGTCAGAGAACTGACAATAATGTTAGCTAGAGATGGTTTTCGGTGGTTTAATCACACAAAAGTTAGTCAATAAGCTATATAACAACGATTTTTGACATTTCCATCGGAATTATTTGAAAAAGTATTTAAAGGGCAGCTTGGCACAGTAGAAATAAACGTCCACTACCAGAAAGTATTCAATTTACATGATTAAAATTCGAGAAAATGTGGATAGTAGACGGCTCAACATGAGAAGCATTATTTCGTAAATTACAAAGTTTAGAAGAAGCTGATTATGGACAATTAGCAGGAAAGATGAGTACAGTCATTGATTTAATGACCAGATTACCGCGAAGTTTTCCAGAAATTCAACTTAGGCGATCGCTTACAGGCTGTTATCATCTCCCAAATTTTCCCACTAGAAAATTTCTTAGGTGAGGATGCCAGTAGTAGTAAGAGCAGTAAAACTTCTGTTCAAAATGCTGATTGCGTCCAGAAAAGTTCTAGACTGAAAAATGGTGTAGTTTTATGAATGCCATATAATCAGGGTCATTTGCCCTGTAGTCCGGTGTTTGGGACTAATGACTAATGACCAATGACTCAGAACTAATAACTAATGACTAGCAATTTAGAGGCTCAACTTTTAGCACTGCGGCAAGAAGGAGAAGCAGCGATCGCATCTGCTGATACCCTAGAACGCCTGGAAGAACTGCGAGTTAACTATTTGGGCAAAAAAGGGCAATTAGGGGCGCTGTTACGCAGTATGGGACAAATGAGTGCAGAGGAACGTCCCAAAATTGGCGCGATCGCTAACACTGTTAAAGAAGCTTTACAAAATAGTCTTGACCAGCAACGCGCCGCTTTAGAATCTGCTCAAATTCAGGCACAGCTAGAGGCTGAAACTTTAGATGTGACAATGCCCGGTATTTATCGTCCCCAAGGTCGCATTCATCCCCTCAACGGTATCATTGACCAGGCGCTGGATATCTTTGTTGGTATGGGTTACACTGTCGCCCAAGGGTCAGAGATGGAAACAGATTACTACAATTTTGAGGCTCTTAATACTCCTCAAGACCATCCAGCCCGTGATATGCAGGATACTTTCTACTTACCAGATGGTAATTTGCTGCGGACTCACACCTCATCGGTGCAAATTCGCTACATGGAAAAGGAAGAACCACCGTTTAGAATTGTTGCTCCTGGTCGAGTTTATCGAAGAGATGATGTAGACGCTACTCACTCGGCAGTTTTCCATCAAATTGAACTGTTAGCAGTTGATGAGGGATTAACTTTTACAGACCTCAAAGGCACTGTGAAGGTATTTTTACAAGCGATGTTTGGTGATTTACCCATTCGTTTCCGCGCTAGTTATTTCCCTTTTACTGAACCTTCTGCTGAGGTAGATTTGCAATGGAATGGCCGCTGGTTAGAGGTAATGGGTTGCGGTATGGTTGACCCCAATGTCTTGAAATCTGTGGGTTATGATCCTGAAATTTATAGTGGGTTTGCTGCGGGTTTTGGTGTAGAAAGGTTTGCGATGGTGTTACATCAAATTGATGATATTCGCCGTTTGTATAATAGCGATTTGCGCTTTTTAAGGCAGTTTTAATGTAGGGGCGGGGTTTCCCCGTCCTTGATAATTGTTGAAAATTAACCAAGGATTTCAGATCAGAATAAATCATGAAAGAACTTACTTGGCAAGACGTTTTACAGGCGCAGCAACAAGATTTTATTCAAAGGTTAAAGTACAGCTTAAATAAACCAGAATATGATAATCTCACTCTTAGTTGTTTCGATTATCACCCTGTTTACTGTGAAAAATCCTACCCTAGCGAACGAATTATAATTTCAAGATTTCTGGAACAAGAGATTGACAAATTTTGTTGTGAGTTACTTAAAAAATATAATCAAGGATTTACCGTGGATGATTATATGAACCACAAGATAGGCAAAATTGGAGAAGAAGCAGTCAATATCTATTTAGACAAACTAATTACAGGTGTAGATTATAAAATTCATTCTGGTGGAGATGGTGGAATAGATTTTATGCTCAAAAATAATAAAAATATTGGTATACAAGTAAAAACCAAAAGCTTAAATCGAATAACCTCAATAAACCCTATAATTGAAAATCATTTAGATTATATAAATATGGATTTATATGAAACTCAAATTGATAGATTTGATGAAATTAAGTGGACTATCAAACAAGATGAAATCAAGAAAAATAAAGTTCTTGTTTGTGTATTGTTAATGAATCATATAGTAGTAGACAATATACAAGGTTCATACGATTGTATAATCACAGGTTTTAAACCCACAGCAGAAATAAAAGATTCAGGTGATTTAAAAATGCAAGACTTACTTTACAGTGGGGGAATGCGTCCCTTTTTAGAATCTTTTAGTTAAAATTACTGCTGTTTACAATTATCACAATGTCCACAACGCCAATTTTCAGCTTCTTTCCCAAAACCAAAAGCAGTTAACAAAAATTGCCAACGACATTTTTTCGTATACAAATATTCACTCATTTGTTTAGCAGCTTGTAACTGCATTTGTGGCTGTTTTCCCGACTTTGCAGAAATCCCATAATGAAAAGGATCAAGCCATTGCAATTGTCCGCTACTATGAAGTAAAGAAAGCGCCGTTGCACCATCGGGAAATTGTTTCATTACAGCAGTTACTTCTCCCTGTTGCGGTAACTTTTTCGCCAACAGTTGGGCTTTTTGTTGTTGCTTCAACATTTGTTCAGTAAAAAACTGCTGTCTTTGTTTATCTTCAGGATCTAAAAATCCTGTCGGTTCACTGATTAAAGTTAAGGCTTCCGCTGGTTTTCCATCTCTTCCCGCACGTCCAATTTCTTGCACATATTCAGATAATAAATGTGGTGCATGAAAATGAATCACCCACCTGACATTACTCTTATTAATCCCCATTCCAAATGCACAAGTACAAACAACAAAGGGCATTTTTCCAGTTAACCAACTTGCTTCTACTGCCCTTCTTTCTGTTGCACCTAATCCTGCATGATAACTAGCAGTATTATAACCCTTTTCTGTTAACCAGGTTGCTAATTCTTCACTATCTTTGCGAGTTCTGACATAAATCAAACCTGCTTGATTTTGATGCTTTTGAATAAATTTTAATAATTGTTGTTTTCTGCCTCTTGGTGTCCAAACAATTTTCACATTAAGATGTAAATTATTCCGGTAAGGATTGAGTTTATAATTATCAGGTGTTTGTAATTGTAAAACATCAGCAATTATCTGTTGTGCCGCAGGGTCAGCAGTTGCTGTAAAAGCTGCTATACTAATTTTTGTTCCCGGTGGTTTTGTTTTTAATAACGCTGGACGAACTGCACCTAATCTGCGATAAGCTGGACGAAAAGTATCACCCCACTGCACTAAACAATGTGCTTCATCCAGAATAATGCCATTAATTTGTAATTGGGGATGAGATAATCTTTCCCAAACTGGAGAACTGAATAAAGTTTCCGGTGATAAATATAATAATCTTAATTGCTGTTTTTCTAAAGCTTGCAATGTTGCACGACGTTGGGAGGAAGGTAATTCACTATGTAAAAGTGCAGCTTTTTGATTTCGCTGTTTTAGTTCTTCCACTTGGTTTTCCATCAATGCAACCAAAGGAGAAACTACTAAAGTTAATCCTGTTTTTAATAGTGCGGGAAGTTGAAAACAAATGGACTTTCCCCCACCTGTGGGCATAATAATTAATGCGTCTTTTTGTGATAATAAACTTTTGACAATTTCTCCCTGTGGTGGTCGGAAATCGTCATAACCCCAGATTTGTTTTAAGGACGTGCGGACTTCATTGAATAAAGTGTTGCTGGAAATATTCATATATAATTTCAACTTATAGCAGGTGACAGGTGACAGAGTGAAAAGATTTTTACTGTCTAAGTTTTATCATCTGTTCATGTCCTAAGATGCTTACTAAACCTAGGTCTGATAGACGGTGATATTCATTAATAGTAAAGCATTTAGCAGTAGCGGAAGTCATACAATTATGCAGTATAATTTAGTTGCTATTCTACCATTGAATTATCTCAAAAAATTTTCCTGAGAAACATGAGAAAAATACGCTTATTTATTGCTTCTAGTCTGGACGGATATATTGCTAGTAAGTCAGGTGATGTAGATTGGTTATTTACTGACCATGATTATGGTTATTCTGAGTTTTTTAATAGCATAGACACATTAATTATGGGTAGTAAGACCTATCACCAAATTCTTGGTTTTGGTGAATATCCCTATCCAGGTAAAAAAGCATTTGTTGTTTCCAAGACGCGACATGGAGGACAAGATGATCATGTCCAATTTGTGGGAGAAAATTTAGAAAGTTTTATCAAAAATTTACGGTCATCTAGTGGTGGTGATATTTGGTTAGTGGGAGGTTCACAGGTAATTGAATATTTTTTGGAATATGGTTTTTTAGATGAAATTATTCTGGCTATTCATCCCATTATTTTAGGTGAGGGTATTCCTTTATTTGTCAATAATCCTAGCATTCATAAAACACTAAATCTAAGAAATGTAAAAACTTACGATTCTGGATTATTGCAAGTTTATTATCAAATTGACAATTGATAATTGATAATTGATAATTGTCAATCGTCAATTGATAATTAATCCCGGCAAATTTGATTAACTACAGTTCCATCTTTTGCTACTAATTCAATTAGTAAAGGCATTTGTCCGGCTGCATGAGTTGAACAACTTAAACAAGGGTCAAAAGCACGGATACCAGCTTCAACACGGTTTAACATTCCCTCTTTAATTTCTGTACCTTGGATAAAATGACGGGCAATTTGGGCAACTGTGCGATTCATTGCTAAGTTATTTTGACCTGTAGCAATAATGAGGTTAACTTTTTGCATCAAACCATTTTCATCAACTTGATAATGATGGAATAAAGTTCCTCTAGGTGCTTCACTCACACCAACTGCTTCTAATTGATTAATACCAGCTTCTGCACGCAGACGAGTTGATAAAATATCTGGGTCATCAAGTAAAATTTCGATGTGTTCAATAGAGGCTAAAATTTCAATTAATCGCGCATAGTGATAGAAAAATGATGATTGAACAGTGCCTTTACCATAACTGCGAAATTCTTTTAATTCTTTGTCAGCTAAAGTTGTACCAATACTGCTACAAATATTTAATCTGGCTAGGGGTCCAACGCGATACATTCCACTATCTAAACGACAATGATCGCTAGTATCAGGATAGCCTAAAGGACGATAGTAAGGTGATTTTAAGTAAGAGTCTGGTTGTACTGCTTCACCGATAAATTCATGATAATTAGCAGCATCTAATTTATCAGCAACAATGTTACCTGCACTATCAACAAACCGAATATGTCCATCGTAGGTTTCCCATAAACCTTCAGATGTAACTAAACCCATAAATAAACTAGGAAAATTACCAAAAGTTTGCGCTTCTTTTTCGTAATTTTTTAACAAACCTTTAAATAGGTTTATGGCATTAATGACCGTGGCTTTAGCTTCAGGAATTCGTTGTTGAATATGGGTACGATTTTCTGAAGTTAAAGGGTCACTTACCCCACCAGGAACAGCCCAGGAAGGATGAATTTTTTTCCCTCCTAATAATTCAATGATTTCTTGTCCAAATTGACGCAGACGAATTCCGCCTCTGGCTAATTCTGGGTCTGCGGCTATTAAACCAAATACGTTGCGGTTAGCTGGTTCGCTATCCATTCCTAACAATAAATCTGGGGCGCTAAGATGGAAGAAACTTAAAGCATGGGATTGAATAATTTGCCCCAAATTCATTAACCGACGTAATTTTGTAGCAGCTTTGGGGATAGTTACAGCTAGTATTTTGTCGCCTGTTTTGGCTGATGCTAATAAATGACTGACTGGACAAATACCACAAATTCTGGCAGTAATTCCTGGCATTTCTGGAAAAGGACGACCTACACAGAACTTTTCAAAACCCCGAAATTCTGTGACATGAAAACGCGCATCATTCACTTGACCATCATCATCTAAATAGATGCTTATTTTCGCGTGTCCTTCAATTCTGGTAACGGGATCAATAACGATTTTTTTCATAATAAATTGGGGACTGGGGAC